>NZ_JBHVYE010000027.1:0-107821 GCF_042881135.1 Streptomyces sp. NPDC058284 | reverse complement strand
ACCAGCGCCGGCCCACGCCACAACGCCAGAGCCCGCCGAAACCGCTCCGCAGCCCCCGCATCATCCCCGCCCTCAAAAGCCGCCCGCCCCTCACCCGCAAGCCGCTCATACTGATGCACATCCACACTCTCCCCCGGTATCTGCATCAGATACCCCCCATGCCGCGTCGCCAGCACCTCCTTCGCCGACCCCCGGCCCTCCCCACCCAACGCCGCCCCCACATGCCGCCGCAACTGCAAAATGTACGTCTGCAAAGTCGTCAGCGCACTCTGCGGCGGCTCCGTCCCCCACAACTCCTCCATCAGCGTCGGCACCGGCATCACCCGCCCCGGATAGAGGGCAAAGAGAGACAGAATCTGCCGCGGCTTACCCGCCGACGGAACAATCGATCCCCCATTGACCTCGGCGCTCAACGGACCCAGAACCTGAACCTTCATGGGCTTCCTCCGTACGTCGACGAGAACCACAACCACACACACCACAACCCACACCCACCCACACCCACCCCGACCACACCAGCCCACCAGCCGGCCGGCCCAGACGAGCAACCCCCACCCCCCAACCCCGACCGACCAGCCACAGAAGACACCGCCAAACCCCCACCCCCCATGACACCCACACCACCACCCGGAAAACACTCCCCCACCACCACGCACAGCACAGGCAGCACAGACGACACAGGCACTACGGGCGGCACGGGCGATACAGGCACTGCGGGCGGCGCGGGCGACACAGGCAGCACCCACAGCACGCACGCGCGGACAGCACAGGCGACATCAGCAGTGCAACCGTGCAGCCAGCACAGGCAGAACGACGGGCAGAACGGATAGGCAGTACCAGTACTACGGGCAGAAGAGGCACCGACGGGCAGCACAGCCAGCACGGGTACTGCGGGCAGCACGGGCGCTGAGGGCAGAACAGCCAGCGCAACTAGCGCAGCCAGCACGAGCAGTACAGGCAGCACACAGCGGAACCGGCCACACGAACGGCCACACGGCACGCGCACCACACCAGCACAGACAGCGCAAACCACACCGACAACACGAACGGCACAAACAACACAGGCCGCACAAGCAACAGGCCGCACAAGCAACACAGGCCGCACAGACCGCACAAGCAACACGGACAGCAAACCCCGCGCGGACGCTACACGCACACGGGCGGCGCCCGGACCGGCAGCACAAACCGACCCCAACCAGGCCACACCACACCCAAACCCGCCACCACACCCTCCCCCCGCTCCCCCTACCGGAAGAGGCAAACCAGCCCCCTTACCGCCACCCGATTCAAAACGATCCCCCACCCCCTGTCAATAGAAAACCGCGTAGCTGGTTTCCACCACCACCCCACCACCCCTCCACCCCAGTACAAGCACCAGGG
Source organism: Streptomyces sp. NPDC058284 (assembly GCF_042881135.1). Lineage (NCBI taxonomy): Bacteria > Bacillati > Actinomycetota > Actinomycetes > Kitasatosporales > Streptomycetaceae > Streptomyces > Streptomyces sp. NPDC058284. Next base: position 106,441 of record NZ_JBHVYE010000027.1, on the reverse strand, counting down.
AGCGGAGGCAAGGGAGAGCACCAGCCCGCAGCACCACAGGGAACTCCGGAGGAGCGAGGCCCTGAGACGACTGGGGCAAGACGTCGACACCGCCGGGCCGAGGGGCAACCGCAGAGGACCGACGAGCTACCTGCGGCGGCAAAAGCGCGCCACCGAACCGGGGCCCTGGAAGGGACACAGAACCGCTACGAGCTAGGAGACTGGAACATCCCCGCAGGACAGGCACCCCACAATCCGACAGAAACCGGGCCCGGACCTCATCGAGGAGCCGACGGGGTGGCAACCGGTCCAGGCGGCGAAACCCGGAGCCAGAACAGCAGGAACCGGACCCGGGGCGGGGGGGCGACTACCCCGCTCTCAGGCGACAGGCGACGAACTCAGACCCGGTCAGGGAACGGGTCAGACGCAGAGAGGCTGCACCCACCCCCTCCGATACGCCCCCAACCGGACGTGACCCTCCGCAGCCCAGCCCGAGAACCACGCCGCGCCACAGGAGAGTGAGGCCCCAAAGCCCTGCTACAAACCACGTGCGCGGTTTTTTTTGGGAGTGAAGACGCCACCGAACCGAACACCTCCGGGTATCGACACCCCCACCCCGGCCGGGCCATAGCCGGAGCGGAACCTCCACCTTCCGGCCAAAATGCCGCGCCACCCACTGAGCAGGCACCAGGATCACCGACCAAATCGCCCTACGCCCGTCTCCCGCTCTGGACAAACGGAATGCACGGCACTCAGCCACCCTCGTCAACCAGGTCCCACCAACCACTGGATATCAAACCAGCAAGTTGGTTTTATAAGTCGACCGAACCTCACCTCGACGGGAGCCACCAGTGAGCCAGCAGGAACGGGCCACCCGCACACGCAACGCACTCCTCCTCTCGGCCGCCGAGAGATTCGAACGCCACGGCTACCTCAAGGCCAGCCTGGACGAGATCAGTTCAGGCGCCGGCGTGAGCCGCGGCGCCCTGCACTTCCACTTTGAGAACAAGGCCGCCCTCGCCCACGCCGTCGAACAAGCCGCCGCCCACACCCTGCACAAAGCTGCCCACACCACGCCGCCCGATCACACCAGCACCCTGCAAAACCTCATCAACCTTTCCCACCACATGATCTACCTCTTGCACCACGACACCGTGGTCCGCGCCGGGTTCCGCCTCACCTGCGACTCAAGCCCTGAGACCCCGCTCGACCTGCGCCACCAATGGCACACCTGCGTTCATCACCTCGCCACCCGCGCCGCCGACGAACACACCCTCGCCCCCCACATCTCCCCCGAGGCCCTCACCACCACCATCGTCGCCACCACCACCGGCCTCGAAATACTCAGCCGCACCAGCCCCACCTGGCTCACCTCCGTCCCTCTCACCCATTTCTGGCAGCTGCTCCTCCCCACCATCACCAATCCCGCCCACCCCATGCCGACACCCGGACCTCCAACGCCTCGTTGTGACGCGAACTGACGTCAGAGCCACGTGCCTCACCCGTCAGCCCCCTCACACGCGGCCCACACGCCACACCCTCCGAAGCCACCGCACGCTTGCGCCGAAAGGTGAAGCGCACAGGCCGGGGCCAGAGGCCTGCGGCCAAGAACCAGGAAGGCAAGGGGCGCAGACCCGGGGACAGGACCGACCGGGCGGGACATTTCTCATGGAGCGGGAAGCAGCCCCTGTTAGCGCACGCGCACGCTAGCCTGCCAAGGTGTTAACCCCAGTGTGAGCGGAAGCGGCTTACCGTCGGCATGCGCCGCTCAAAGCAAACGGAGGGCACGGGAGTTGACGTGTGTAATCAGGGTTCGTTCGCGGGCAAGGCCTCCCTCGTCGCCGGAGCGAGCAGTGGGAACGGCGCGGGGAGGGGGCGGCCAGGGTCCCTCCCTCGCTAGTGCGCACGTGGTCCTGGCCTCCCGGCGTGACGACCGCTTGGCGCTCCTGGCCAAAGAACTGCGTGTCGAGGGCGTACAGGCTCTACTGCGTCGGCGACGTCCAAGTCGCCACCGAAACGCGCCGGGCCGTCGCCCACGCAGTGGACACTCACGGCCGCCTAGACGTGGCGTGCAACAACGCCGGCACTGCCGTGGAGAGGACCCCTCTGCGCCATATGGACGACGCCACCTACGAGCTGGTCCTCGACGCCAACGCACGCAGGGTGGGAACCGCCTGCGCCCCGATATCAGCGCAATGATCGAAAACGGTGGCGGGCGATCGTCACCGGCCTGGTAGTCACCTCTGTCGCAGCCGCTTACGTCGCCGCCAGACACGCCGGGGTCGGTGCGACGAAGGCGCCATACTCGAATATGCGCCGCGCAACATCCGCATCAACGCTATCGCCCCCGGCCTGGCCTGCAGCCTGCTCAGAGATGACGAAGTGCCGGTTCGCACGCTGCCCTGACCAGGAAGTCGACGAAAGCAAAGCCTTCTTTCCGCGCAACAGCATGGCCGAACCCGAGGAAGTCGCGGAGGCAGCCGCCCGGGCCTGCAGCGACCGCGCCTTCCACATCACCGGCGCCGCTATGCCCGGAGACGGCCACACCACCACCTGGCGACCCGGCCGTGGTCCCAGCAAAAAGACACCCGCCCTCATCTCACGACTACACCCGAGCAGAGGGGCGTTCACGCATGGAGGATGAGTAAGGCGTGTCAGCCGGTGCTGTCCACCAGGTCGGGCTGCGGGATACATACCGCCTCTGCAAATAGACGTGCGCCCCTGTCCGGGGCCAGGTCCAGACGGGTCAGTACAGCCGGCACCGTGATCGACGGCATCACATGGTCGTAGAGCGCCGCGATGCGCCGCTCCACATCCGCCAGCCCGTGCTCCAGCTGAGAAAACAGCTGAATCCCGTGAAAAGCGCCGACTACCAGCTCCGCAGTCTGTCGCGGCACCACATGGGAGAGGATCTCACCACGCTCCTTGGCCTCGATGAGCATCTGCGCAGACAAGTCGACCCAAGCTGGCCAGGCACTCCCGTAATGTTCCCGGCCCCGGGGGTCCGAAGAGAGCACCGCCCCTGCCTGCACCACCGGATCCTGCGGCAACCGATGCGCCAGCAAGAGCCCTGTATCCACCCACTCTTGGACCTTGAGATCCTGCGGCGGCACGGCATAAGCAGTCTGCGCCTGCAACACCCCCCGCGCCAAAGCCTCCTTGGAATCAAAATGGAAGTACAAAGCCCCCTTGGTCACCCCGGCGACCTTGAGGATGTCCGACACCGTGGCTGCCGCATAGCCATGCTCGGCAAAGACCACCGCAGCTGCTTCCAGCACCGCGCGGCGTGTTCGAACAGCACGCTCCTGCTGCGCCACGTAGGACCTCCCCTGCACTCCGTACCCGTTTCGGGTATGCAGCGGACCACAGAAGGAAACCGCCGTGGACGTACCTTACCCACAACACCCCCGAAAGACCCCGCGAAGGATCTTGCCAAACCCATTCCCCGCCAGCTGCTCGCCCGATAAGTCCCCACCCATCACTCCTGACACCCTCGCAACGAGGGTGCGCCCCGATCGGAGCCGATCCGAAACACCAGACCGGAACCCGTCGGCCGCCAAACCCCAGGCAGCCGCACCAGGCAACGACTCCGAGAGCAGCTCCTACAACACACGGCCACACCCCGCCCGACCCCACCTGCCGGTCCGGAGTCAGCAGCTCACCGTCGCTCTCGCGGGGGGCGACAGCGTCTCGGCGGGGGCAGGCCGCCCGCACCACAGCCAGCTGGGAACCGATGCCGCCGCTTTGGGGGCGGAAGTCGCAGTCCCGGCTGAATCGACGCCCTCCCTTTCCGGTCGGCAGAGGCTCCAACCGCCCCTAAGCGCTGAGCCCCTGCTTCCACGAGTGAGGAGAGAAGACACTCGCGTCCGCAGGCAGACTGCGCTCGCGCCCCTCAGGCCAGCGTCTCTGTCACAGCGCTGAGACAGCCCTCGCTCTGCCAACGGGCGGTGTCAACACTCGGCTACCTGGCGGCCGTCCTGTAGCCCCTTCATCGTGGAGGCAGGGCAGCCCTCGCTCACACCCGGCCACCACGCCCCTCCGGCTCCGAGACAGAGGGGCAGTGCGAGGGGAAGTGCCCCTTCAAACTTGCGGGGCCAGAGGCCAGTTGTCTCCGGCGGCCGCCTCCGCGTCAACCGTCCGCAACAGCTCCTCAGAGATTTCCCCGAGCGAACGCACCACATGCCGGACCCCGGCCCGCTCCATCAACGGCCGCTGGAAACCCTGCTCGTAATCACTGGGGTGCCCGATGAAAGCGCTCCCCAGTTCGCGGGCCGTCTCCGCCACCCGCGCCACATCGTCAATGACGAGCATCTGGTCAAAGCGAATCTCAAACAACTCCGCGATCTCCCTGATACCGGGACGGAAATCATTGGTGCACACATAAACCGGCTCGTCGAAATATTCAGCCAAAGCACTCAAGTGACAATCGAAGTGCGTCCGCCCCAGTCCCCCGTAACAAACTATACGCATCTCCAATGAGCGCAGCCTTTGCAAAAGCGTCTCCGCGCCCTCCAGAACCCGTACCGGGTGCTCAAGCACATACCGGTCCCGCTCCTCGAAATATGCTGTGAGTACAGCCTCGGCACTCCCACCCAGCACATCTGCCGCAGTCTGTGCTGCCACCATCTGCGGCTGCGAAAGCAACGCCTGCTCCAGCTCCGCCCCGTAGACCCCACCCCGCGACTCCACCAGTCGCCGAATCACCGGCCCGAAACTGTCGTTGAGCAACACCCCGTCAATGTTCACCGCTACTAGGTTCAGGTGCTTCAGGCCCCGCTTGCGTCCTTCCTCACGACCCGCCGCCCCGGTGGCGCCGACCTCGCCGACCGCCACACCGTTCGAACCCGGCCCGCGGACGGCCGATCCCTCGCCCGCCCAACCCATCCGATCCACCACGACAACCCCCACTTCCCCGACACCGCCACGCCATTTCGACGCTTGATAAAGACTGGTCCACGCAACAACGTGCCACAACATCCGACCGCAGCCGAACCGGAACCGTCATTCCGTATTCACCGGGCACTCGCGGAACGCGCGCGTACACGCCCACTACACGACTGACCACAGCTCCTCACTCCACCCAGGGCGACAGCGAAAGGCATAAGAAGGAACCGTCCGCCCGGTTTCTTTAAACGGACGCTTCACTTCCTCTTCGCCTAAGGCCGCAACCCAACCCGCGAGGAACTCAATTACCCAGCGTCACGAAATCACCCATTCGAAATGGAACGTTATCCTTCCACCCCCTCCGCATGTAATCACCACCGACACTTGAAAAGAAAACCGGTGGGTATGTATGTTATGAACACACTTTCATTCACCTCCAGGGGGAGAGGTTCATGAGCAGTCTGGTCCTGACACGGTCGCAAGACGCCCAAAAGGATTCGAACACGCAGGCCATCCAGCGCACGTACGAAGCGCGGTACGCAGAGTGCCCACAAAACTCGCTGGCCGCACCGAAACCGTCGATCCCGCCGGACATACAGACGTCGCAGGGCACCCAAAGGGTGCCAGTCACGCAGAACGCACAGCCTGCGTCGGAGCGGCCCAGACTCGGAGAAGCCCAGAACACACCGCAGTCGGCGGACACCCCGAGCCATGGCGTGCACTGCGCCCTCACCATTCAATGCGCACCCCCGCGGCCAAACGCACAGGACACGCAGGACACTCACAGCAGCCCGAGCGACCGCGCCGACCGGATACCGGCCCTGCTATCTGTGTTCACCGGCACCGTGCCCCGTCAGTACGTCCACCGTGCCGCCCACGCTGAAGTCTTTCTCACCGGTCATGAAAGGACTGGCGAGGAGACCTACACCCTCACCGGCCAGTGGCCCCGCGCCCACACCTTCTTCACCACAGCCGACGGCCGCAGCCACGATCACCTCCAGGCCTGCGAAACGCTTCGCCAGGCCGGCATTTATCTCGCCCACACCGAACATCACGTACCGCTCGACCACCACTTCGTCATGCAAGACATGACCGTCACCAGCCACCCCGAACACCTCACCATCCAGTCCACCCCCACCAACCTCACTCTCCACGCCACCCTCACGCCCACCCCTCGCCGCCGTACCTTCACCATTCACCTCAACATCAGCAGCAACCAGCAGACTCTCGCCACTGGCTACGGGTACTTCACCTGCATCTCCCCCTCCGCCTACCAGCGCGTCCGCGCCGCCCCCGTCCCCACTCCCACGCTCGCCTCCCTCCACCACACCCCCAACCACCACCAAAACCCCCACGCTCACGGACGCAACAACCCCCGCGACCTCGTCCTCGCCCCCACCGACCAGCCCTACACCTGGCGCCTCAACGCCAACCCCAACCACCCTGTTCTCTTCGACCACGACGGCGACCACATCCCCGGCATGGTTCTCATTGAGGCCGCCCGCCAAAGCAGCCAGCCCCGCCTCCCTGCCAACGCCGTCCCTATCCAGACGCAAACTCAATTCCACCGCTACGTCGAACTCACCGACCCCTGCTACATCACCACCACACCTCAACCCAGCACGCACCCCGACACCCACACCATCCGCGTCACCGGCCACCAGAACGATCGTCTCGTCTTCACCAGCCATCTCACCGCCACCACCCACCCCTCCCTCTGCCCCACGGCAGCAACCCGCCCCTGACGTCGAATCGAGTCGGCTGCGAACCCCGCGCACGATAGGGACGGCCATGAGCGTGCAAACAGCACGGCTGCGTCGACCAGCAGAAAGCCTGCCGATCCGCTGCCTCCTGCCAGGGTGGGGCCGCTCGTCGTTCGTCACGGTGAGTACGTGACCGGTGCCTCGCACGCCAGATCGGAACGCACCCCGTCCCGACAACAAGCCCGGGGTTGACAGTCCGAAACAAACTTCGGCCAGTTGTCAGCCCCGGCCTCCCTGACGAGCTCGTGCATGGTTGTCGGCGGGACGCTGATCATGGTGCAGGGCGGTTGAGTTCATCCCGTTGTAGCTGCCAGAGGATGGGTTGCCCGCTGGTGTGAGACAAGTCCGGCGATCGCTGGCACGGTGTCTTCGAGGAGTGGGCGACGGCCGTGGTGGCGAGCCAGAGCCCGCCAGTTCTTCAGGTGGGCGATGCCGTGCTCGACGCGGATGCGGCGTGAGGAGTGTGCCTTGCGGCGCTGGGTGAACATCTCCTCCCACCACGCTGGAGTGTTCTCCTTGAACTTGCGGTGCGGCGGCGTGATGACCTGACCGCCAGTTTGAGCAGTTTGAGCACCCAGGCCCTGGTAGCCGGCGTCGGCAGGAATCTGAAGGTCGAGTTGCTCGGCGAGCAATTGGACCAGGCCAGCGTCGCGGGCCTGGGTGATATCCGGGCAACTTCCCGGTCTCAGCGCACCCGCGAACAGTAGGCGCCCCTCCCCGCCAGTCACGACGAGGACCTTCATCGCGTTCTGCTTACTCTTGCCCGAGATATACCGGTCGCGTCCGGCGGCCCTGGCATGGGCCGACGGACCCGGATCTCCGTGGCATCAATGATCGCTGCCCATCCACTTGCACCGAGGTACTGGATGACATCGGCCATCGTCCGCAGCCGGATGTCCGGTGCCACGGTGCAGCCTCGCTCTGCCAACAGCGGCCTCACTTCACCGATCACACGGGTGACAGTGGACCGGTCGACGCCAAACCAGGAGGCCAGGAGTGTGCGCGGGGCAGCGGGGATTGGGGTCGGAACCTTATGCGGGGGATGGAGTGCGGGCAGAGGGCCGAGGTGGTCGACGATGCGGTCGGCTGACGACTTCGAGGCCCCGAACGCCGGGCAAGCTGACGCAGCGTCAAGTTGGTTCGCCAGTACGCCGTGACCGGGAGTGTTCGGCCCTCCAGCGGTAAGCCCCATGGCCGACTCCGGCGTGCAGCATGAACTCCTTGACGTCGCGCTACGCGGTGATCACTCCAGCCCTCCTGCCGTCGCCGGACCCATTTCCTCGGCCCACCGTCGACTCCAGGCGTCCAGCGGGTTCAGTGCCTCGACAAGATCCCGGCCGAGCTGGGTGAGGCGGTAGCCATCACCGTCCAGGGCGAGCAGGCGGGCGTTGGACAGCTCCTCGAGCCGGGTACTGAGCACGCTGGAGGACATGCGCTCGCATCGGCGCTGCAACTCACGGAAGCCGGCCGGAGCTTGGCTCAGTTCCCACAGGATCCGCATCGTCCAACGCCGTCCGAGCAGGTCGAGCGCGGCCATCACTGGACGACCCGATTCGGACCCCCGCACCGGCACACCCGGACGTGGCGCTCTGGCTCCCATACTCACTCCTTCTCACTCTTGCGCTTCGCTTCTCGAAGCATCATAGTGATTCGAAAATCGAAGCAGTCCGGGATCGACCTGCAAGTCAGATGCACTCATCCCCACACTGGAGGTTCCATGCCCAAGGCCTACTGGGTCAGCGTCTACCGCACCATTTCAGACCCCGAGAAGCTCGCTGCTTACAACAAGCTGGCCGGTCCGGCCGTCCGGCTCGGGGGCGGGCGGCTCCTCGCCCGTGATGGTCGGGTCGCCGCATACGACGCCGGAATCGCCGAGCGCACGATCCTGATCGAGTTCGACAGCTTCGAGCAGGCCGTCGCGGCCCGTGAGAGTGCGGCCTACCAGGAGGCGCTGGTCGCCCTCTCCGACGGCGTCGAGCGCGACTTCCGCATCGTCGAAAGCATCGGATGACCGAGATCGGTGCCGCGGCAGGGAGATGAGAGTGCCTCGATCAGCGCGGCCTCCTCGCCACGTCGACGCTCGCGTGGGATGCACCCGCGGCATGCACTTGCCGTACGAGGTGCTCTCCCCCACCTGGCATCGGCTCCTCGACGGCATGACCCCCAAGGCCCGCCAGCCGTCCCCGCTACGACCGGAACGGCCCGTGAGACGCCGACAACGCCAGTGATCAGTCCGTAGCCTCGTCGATCGGCGAGGGAGAGGTGGAGGGAGACGAAGAGGGAAAGGGAGAGGGTACGGCGCACGGACGTAGGACCATGAGCTCGTCCTCCTCGCTCGCCACCATGGCGAAGGGGAACCGGTCGAGTTCGAGGCAGAGTGCGACGTCGTCGGGGTGGACTCCTTGGCGCACCCCCTCCGTCAGCTCCGCGGCCGCGCGAGACTCTCCGGCACGGCGGAGGTACGCGGCCGCGTCCGTCCCCGCCCCCGTGGCCCTACGAGCGATGTACTGCGCGCATGCCAGGTCCTCGTCGGCGCGCCCGTCCTCGCCGGTGACCACGAACGTGACGCTGCCGCACTCACGTATCCGCAAGAGCCGAGCCGTCGCCTCCGCCACCACGAAACCGGCGCAAAGGACCAGCGATGCCTCCTTGACCGCAAGGGCGCCGACCGTTCCCGCCGTGGTCTTCTGCACGACGGTGCGTCCGCCGAGGTCCAGGGACCGCAGTCGGCCCGGGGAGTTGACGGCGTCGAAGCCGGGCGCGGGCGGGCCGTCCTTGAGCGCCACCCAGTCCGGGTGGCGAGCTTTGAGCGACAGTGCTTCGTCCAGCGACTCGGCGAGAACGATTTTCTCCGCCCCCTGAGCGAAGGCCCAGGCTGCCACCGTGAAAGCACGCATGACGTCGATCACGACGGCCACCGATGGGGCGGATGGGGCGTCGGCCAGCTCGGGTATACCGAGGAAGCGAGAGTTCATGGGGTCATGATCGCGTATGCCCGTCCCGAGGCACCTGCTTGGTGGCGACGTTGATGGTGTAGCGCCAAGTGTTCTGGTGCCGGTACATCTCCACTCCGCTCATCGCATTGACCAGGCGGTCCCCACACCTGAACCCGCGTGCGACGGTGTACGGCAGCCAGCCGAGCGTCGAGAAGGACCGCAGCATGGGCAGGATCCTGGCGGAGACGTCATCGACCGATTCCAGGGTGAAACCGGTCTCACCGAGCAGGCGCCCCAGTTCGCCATGAGTCATCGTCAGCATTCCCGGCATGCTCGAACGATCACAGACTCGGAGAAGGGCGGAGCGGGCAGCGGGTGTGAGTTCGGCTCTGGGAGTGCTCGAATATTCGAACATCACCAGTTTCCCGCCGGGCCGCAGGACGCGGAAGAACTCGGCGAGGCCTTGTGAGAGGTCCGGTGAATGGACGAAGGACTCCATCGTGTAAACGCCGTCGAAGGAGGAATTCGCGAACGGCAGCGCATGGTAGTCGGCTCGGAGGAACCTCGTGCGACCGCGTCGTTCCTCATCACCGCCGCCGCCACCGCCACCCTTGGCCTCATCGGCCGACCGTCGCCGGGCGATGACGATATCCGACTCGATTCCGTCGATCCCGGTGACATGAACGCCGCTCACCCTCGCGACGGTGCGCGCGGTGTCCCCGACACCGCATCCGGCATCGAGCACGGACGAGGCGGGAGGCAGGGCGAGCTTCCTGGCTGCGACAACCTCCATGCGCCGCATGGCCGCCGCGAATCTCCAGGGTGCGTCACCGGCCTCGTACCAGCCGAAGTGGCGCGTGCGTCCGAGCAGTGCGGTGTACCCCAGGCGGGACCCGAACGCCCGGTAGTACGGCATGACGCGCTGCCTGTAGTGCGTGCCGGTCACATACATCACAGCCGTAGGTTCCCGTTCTTCCTTGGCGCCTCTGCATACCCCTCGTACTTCTGTATACCCCTGCACTTCTGTATACCCCGTTCAGGATTGACGCACGATCAGGCGCGCGCCCCGAACGGATTACCAAGTTTGAATTTGCGTTCTATTCAATTTCCGGTCAGAAGACGCGCAGGGGCAATCGCTCCCGTAGTCCGGCTCGTTCGATGGCCGTGTCGGCGACGGTTCCGGTCCAGGCGATGGCGACCGTGACGCCGACCGCGTCGAGCGCTTGGCAGATGCCGAGCAGGGTGAACAGGCCCGCGTTGTCGCAGTGGGTGAGGGCGGACAGGTCCAGCATCAGCCGGCGGCCACCGCGGGGGCGCGAGGCGACCTGCACGATCGCCTCGCGCAGTACGGCGGTGGTGTCGAGGTCCAGCTCTCCGGACAGGCATATGAGCACCACGGACCGGGCCGCCGGGACATGGCGGATCACTAGCCGGGCCTCGGTCTCTTGTTCCATGTCCGTAGCTTTCCGTCTCAGTCCGCAGGCGGCCCGGTGTCCGCGGGCTGGTCGGCGAAGATGTTCAGTAGGGCGCGTGCGGGAAGTCCGGCATAGGCCGGATGCCGGAAGGGTTTGTCCAGGTGGAGCGTGTATCGGTTGCGCCGCCCCACCCGTTGGCGGTGCAGGTAGCCGGCCTCTTCCAGGTCGGCCACGATGGCCTGGGCCGTCCGCTCGGTGATCCGGCAGGAAGCGGCTATCTGCCGCAACTGCACGGCCGGATCGTGCGCGATGGCCAGCAGCACCCGTGCGTGGTTCGTCAGGAACATCCATCCCCTGTTCTCACTGACCACGGCCTCAGCCCCTCTCCGCCTGCCGGTCTCCCACCACAGACACCGGCGCGGCATTACCGGAAAGCTTTCTCGCCCATCTTGGTGCATGGAGGCCTGTGAGTGCCACTGGGTGCGGGGGTGCCGCGCGTGTCGCCGCCCGCGCCGGATGCGGCCTGAATCCGCACCTTGCCCTGCTCCACCCGGCACCACTACGGTCCCGCAAATGCCGGATTCCTACGCTGACTTGTCGCGGTACTACGACCTCGTCATGACCTCGGGCTACTACGACTACGACCGTTACGCGCGGACGCTCCTGGATCGCGTCGGCGACGGCCGGGACCTGCTGGAACTCGGAGTGGGCACCGGCCTGGTCTGCGAGCGGCTGCTGGAACTGGGGCCTTCCGATCTGCGGATCACGGGCATCGACCACACCGACAGCATGCTGGCGCAGGCCCGCGAGCGCCTGGACGGCCAGGTGCGGCTTCTCCGCGATGACGTCCTGGACATGTCCTTTCCCTCCGCGTTCGACGCCGCCTATTCGGTCGGCGGCGTCTGGTACATCGTCCAGGACGGGAACGAGTCATGGCTGAGCAGCCATCTGTTGGAGGAGGAGGACAACCTCGTCGGGATGGCGAATGCCGCCGCTTCCATCAAGCCGGGCGGCTCACTGCTGCTCAGCGTCCAAGGGCCGCACCGGCCCCACGAAAGGCCGCTGCCCGGGGGGCTCCTGTACGCCCAGCATGTCGTCGTCGACGATGAGGGCCGGTACACCAAGGACTACTTCATCAAGCGGCAGGAGAAGGTTCTCGCCCACCAGAGCCTGCGTTTCCGGCTCTTCCCGCAGAAGACAGCCGACCGCCTGCTCCAGCAGTGCGGATTCGTTCTCCGGGAGAGCGACGAGGTGCTCTGGCGGTACGTCCGGCAGCAGTAGGGCACGGCGTCCCTCGCGGCCGTTGGCGTTCTCAGCAGGTCTGGCCGCGTTGTCCAGGAAGTATGAGTGCTCCTTTGACCACGGCGAAGAAACGTTCCAGGCCGGGTACCACAGTGTGCACCGCACTGACCTCGCCGGGCAGGGCCGCCAAGTGGCGCCGGTAAGCGGTGAATCCGCGTGCCGACAGGCGGGCGAGCAGCTCGTCGAGCTGGGCTCCGGCGTTGGCCCCGGCCATGGGTCCGGCGTTGGCCTGCGGCGGTTGATCGCGGTACGCCGTGGCGGTCATCTGCGCGAGGACGTCCGTCAGGTCGAAGCGGGCGCAGCGGTGCAGTGCCGGGTAGGGCTTCAGCGCGTCGAGGCAGGCTGGTGCAGGTGGGGTGTGACGGCGGGCGACGGCGCACTCGAGGAGTTCGGCGAGCGCGCCCGCCACGGCGTCGTACGCGGTCAGGGACGAGGCCTGGCCACGGAGGTGGGCATGCCCCTCGCGAGGCGCGGCGTAGGCGAGAACGGTGGGGACGTTCAGGTCGTTCGTCGCGTCGATGAGGTGGACGGGGGCGCCCGCTTCACGCTGCGCTTCGGTGTGGAGGGTGGCGAGGTCGCCGGGCAAGGTGCGCGGGTCCAGGCCGGTCGGCGCTCGCCCGAGGAGGAGGGTGCGGATGGTCAGGAGCGAGCACGCGTCGCGTTCGACGGTCTCCAGCAGGGCGTGGACGGTGGCCTGGTCCTCGGTCGGGGCGAGTCCGTAGCCGGAGCTGACGGAGTACCTGGACAGGGCTCGGTAATCGGTGCGGTCACCGAGCCGGATCCGGTGGTTGCGCCCCTCGTCGCCCGCGTACCAGGGCGCGCCCAGGTAGAGCGGTACGGCGGCGTCCTTGTGTCCGGGGTGCAGCGCCCGGTAGGTGTGGCAGAGGAGTTTGCTGCCGTGCATCTTCCTCAGCAGCGGTGCGCTCGCCTCGCGTGCCAACGGGCCGTCGGCCAGTTTCTCGGCTCCGGCGAAGTGGACGGCGGTGGCGCCGATGGCCGCGGGACCGGACAGGTGCCGTTCCAGAGCCTCGCACAGCGCACGGAGCCGGGCCTCCGCCCGTGTCCGCCCCTTGCCGACACCCGTCGCACCGGGTGTTCGTACGCCGTTGGCCACGTCGGTCAGGTCACATGCCCAGAGGGACATGACGCCCTCGATGTGGGCCTGCTGCCGCCAGCACGGCCGCTTGCCCCGGCTCAGGGCCGCCCTTTCGACGCTTATGGTGTCGATGCTCGCGGGATCGACGCTCGGGGTGCCGATGCTGGCGGGGTCGACGCTCGGGATGGCGATGCTCGCGGTGTCCGTCCTGACACGGTCGTCGGGCGGTGGGCATGACGCCCGTACCGTCCCGCCCGTCGGCCAGGGCATCACGGCGCCATCGCCCCGCCCACCGGTCGGCATCTCCTATGCCTCCTCGGTCGCCGGGCCCGCCTCCCTCTTCGCCCATTCCGATGCCAGCGCTTCTTCCTCCGCCGTCAGCGGCGTGCTGTCCGAGCGCTGCGCAACCGCCATGTCGCCACCGGATGCACCCATGACGCATCCCTCCGTCGTTTCGGCTGATGTGCACGTGACCGTGGCCGTGGACCGGCCACCCTCACCACGGTAGGAATTCCCGCGCCGCCCGTAAGGGCGCGTCGAAAGCGCACAGGCGCAACGCGCCGTGTTCGCATGCGCTGCGGGGCCCGTTCACTCCTGGAGCCGATGGTCGGTGCCGTTCCCGTCCGGGCCGGGGGTGTCCTGTCCCAGGCCCCGGCGGATCGCGATCTCCACGGGTGAGTACGCGCCGTCGGCCCGCTCCACTTCGTAGGGCGCGGCCGGCATCAGCGGCGGCTGGGCCATGAAGCGCGGGCGCACGCCATGGTGCGGTTGCGCCGAGTGCACCAGGAACGGATGGCACAGGAAGACGTCGCCCGGGGAGCCGGTGGCGAGAGCGACCGGTCGGTGGTCGGACGCCGTCACCAGGTCGGGGGCGAGGGTCAGCCCGTTCGCGCCGTCCTCCCCGTACTTCTCGAGCACCTTCGGTACGTCGAGGTGTGAGCCGACCCGGATCCGGGTCGGGGCGTCCTCCTCGCCGACCTCGCTGAACAGGAACAGCATGAGCAGCGCCCGGCCCTGGGAGCGCAGGTTCGTGAAGTACCAGCTCTCGCCCTCCGGCAGATAGCTCCCCTCGATGTGCCAGCCCGCGTCGTCCGGCTCCTCCTCATGCGGGAAGCGCAGCGGGAACGTACCCAGTGAGTAGCGCGGCTCCCAGCGTCCCGGGCCGACGAGCAGGTCGTACGCGCGGTGCAGGGAGGGGGAGTTGGGGGCGGCGGCGAAGGGGCCCTGTGCCATGCCGCCCACCCAGTGCACGGGCTGCGTCCAGGTCGACGGGTCGTCCGGGTCGCAGCCCGTCTCTCGCCACAGCAGCCGCGCGCAGTCCGCGGCCACGCGCGGCGCGACGGCGTCCTCCAACTTCACGAAGCCGTCGCGGAGGAATCGGGATACCAAGGTCGTGTCGTCCATGCGCCCATCGTGCGGTGGCACCGGCCCCGGTCACCCGACATTGTCCGCACCGCTTTGGTCGGGTGCGAGGTACTCGCTCGGCGGGAGCAGGGGTCCTGCGGGAAGGGGTGCCCCTGGCACCTGGCCGCACGCGGCAAAAACGCGGTGGTGACGAAGGCCGAAGCCCTCCTCACCACCGCGTCGTCGTGCGGGTGCCGAGCGTGTGCGTCAGTGACGGCCGCCGGACGCGTAGCCCATGCCCTCGTGGCTGTAACCCGCGGCCTCGGCCCAGACGATGCCGAGCGGGCCGCCGACGCTGTCGTACTTACTGGCGAACCCCTTGTGGTTGTAGCCCACCTCGTGGTGCGGGTAGTGGTCGTCCTCGTTGGCGACGGCCGCGCCTGCCCCGACGGCCAGGACGGACACGGTGAGAGCGGCGGCGAGGATGGTCGAGCGAACGCGCATGAGTATATTCCTCCTGGAATATGCAGCTACTGTCGCGATGTCACTTGCCGCGGCGGCAGCGCCGAGTAACAGGGCAGCACCCGCTCTCCACCCGAACGGGCTCCGATGTGCCACCGCACGGCCCACGTGAGACCGGCTGAAGGTCTCTGGCTACCGGCTTCTGGTTCTGGCTAGTAGGACCAGCACTACCGTGGTCACGGCGTCTCACCCACTCGCCACCCAGGCCCCCGACCTGGTCTGCGGCATGACCCACGCCTGCTGCCCCCGCACGACGACGACAGCCAGGGCCTGTACCGGCCGGTCACCGAGACGGCCGACGCCTTCCGTGCGGCCCTCGACGGCGCACCCCGCTGCGCCCAGGCCATCGGGGCCGCGCGCCCCGACGTCACCGGTGACGACGTCTCCCTCCTCCTGCGCGCCCTCGCATACGCCACGGACCTCAGCGAAGGCGAGGCACTCGACCGGGCCGTGGGCATCGTCCTCGACGGCCTCGGCGTACCGCGCTGACACCTGATCCTTTCCGTCCAGCCTGGCCCGCGCGCCGGGCCGGCAGTTCCTCGTTCTGAACGTCACGGCGGCCGCCGGGCTGTGGTTCGCGACCATTCCGTTCGGCCTCGTCGACCGGCGTGAACTGGGTAACTCGTGGCGATGTGCGGGGTCAGGCCAGTAGGGGTGGTGGCTTTGTTCCGCGTGGTGCTGGAGACTGCGCCAGGGGCGACCGTGCTCGTTTCGGAGGGAGCAGAGGCATGACGGATCCGAGCATGAACCGGACGGGGGAGGCGGCGGGCGGGGAGGCGGCAGCCGGGGAGCCGGTGCGCGCGGCTTCTCCCGGCACCGACTCGGCCCGTACCCGAACGGTCGACTCCAACCTGGCCCGTACCGGAACGGTCAACGCCAACCCGGTGCGCACCGGACCGGACAACCCCCACCTGGTGCGCACCGGACCGGTCAGCGCCACCCTGGTCACCGGACCGGACCGCACCAACCCGCTCCGTACCGGCCCGATCCGCTACGCCACGGCCGAGCGCTTCGGTCGCCCCCGGCCTGTTCCGGCCCGCGACAGCCGCCCGTCGAGCGGCGAGATCTGCCCCCAGCTGCCCTCCCGCCTCGACGCGGTGATGGGCCCGCCCCGCGACGCCCGGCCGCAGGGCGAGGACTGCCTGAACCTGTCGATCGTCACTCCGGCGAAGGACGCCTCGGCCAGGCCCGTGCTCGTCTGGTTCCACGGTGGCGGCTTCAGCAGCGGCGCCGGCCTCATGGACTGGTACGACGGTGGCGCCCTCGCAGTCCAGGGCGATGTGGTCGTCGTCGGCGTCAACTACCGCTTGGGCGCACTGGGTTACCTCTGCCTCGACGGGGTCGCCGAGGGCAACCTCGGCCTCTACGACCAAGTGGAGGCGCTGCGCTGGGTCCACCGGAACATCGCCGCGTACGGCGGCGACCCGGGGAACATCACGGTGCTCGGCCAGTCCGCCGGCGCCATCTCCGTCCGCCTTCTGATGGAACTCCCCGAAGCCAAGGGGCTGTTCCGCCGGGCCATCCTGCAGAGCGCCCCGCTCATCCTCAGCGCCCGCCCCCGCGAGCAGGCCCTCGAACTGGGACGCGTCTTCGCCGACGCGCTCGAGGAAGACCCGCGCACGGCTGCCGTCCCCGCGGTCCTGGCCGCGCAGCGCGAGACGGCCGTGGCCAATCTCCGCAGGCCAGGCAGTCCGATGGAACCCGCGTTCCTGCCTGTGGAGGGCGCGGGTCCCCTCACCGCCCTGGGCGCGAACCTCGACGACAACGTACGCGGCCTCGACGTCCTGTACGGATGGAACGCCGATGACATGTCCGCGTTCCCCGACGAGGGTGACGACCCGGCGGACGCGACCCGCCGGGTCTACCAGGAACCGCTCGGCCGCTTCGGGGCACGCCTCGCGCGGGCGGGCGCCCGGGTGCACGCCTACCGCCTGGACTGGCGCCCGACCGGATCACCGTTCGGCGCCACGCACTGCCTCGAACTGCCCCTGCTCCTCGGCTCCCGGGCTGCCTGGCAGGACTCACCGATGCTGGGCCGTACCCCCTGGGAGGAGACGGACCGCCTGGGCTTCGCCCTGCGCACCGCCTGGCTCCGCTTCGCGCACACCGGCGACCCCGGCGCCCTGGACGCGCCCCTCAGGCGGGTCCCGGTACCCGACCCCGCGTGAAACTGGGCCGACGATAGGTTGAGGAAGACCTGCTGGCGGGTCATCGGGGATCACGGAAGGCTGGGTTTGTCGAAACTGCACGTCGTCACCGGGGCTCCCGGTGCGGGAAAGTCCACACTTCTGCGGCCTCTGCAGGCGTACCCGTTCGGCACCGTCGACTTCGACGAACTTCCGGACCCGGACGGGAACCTGCTGGGCATCGACATCACCTCCCCCTCGGCGAGCCCTGTATGGCCCGCCTACAACAAGCTCTGGGTGAAGATCGCGACCATGATGCTGCGGTCCGGTGGACCCGTGTTGGTCCTGTCTCCGTTGACACCCGATGAATGGGCCAGTGCGGCCGCGGACACCGTGGACCCGCCACGAGTCTCCTGGGCTCGCCTCGATTGCGCCGACGCGGACAGACGTGCCCGCCTCGCCGCCCGCGGCTGGGGCCACGAGGAGATCGAGGACGCGATCAAGGATGCGGAAGAACTCCGGGGCGTGGTGGGCCGGGATTTCACCACCACCGGCCGCAGTCCCGCGGAGGCCGCCGCAGCGGTGGCCGCCTGGGTCACTCGTAGCGCGTGATGGAGAGCCGGGCGGCCGAGGAGCGCATGGCGGGGGGCGGCGGGAGGTGAACCTCGACGACCAACGGGTGCCGCCCCTCCCCCTCGCTCAAGCCATCACAGGACGTCCGCGAGGCGGTCCACCTGATTCGGGTCGAGGCCGTAGCAGTAGAGCATGACCTCGTCGGCGCCCAGGTCGGTGAAGCGGGCGATCGCATCGCGGATCTCGTCGGGCGTGGTGAGCATTCCGGCGACCATCCGGTCGGCCATGCCGGTGAAGGTGTAGTACGCGTGCATGCGGGCCCGGGCATCGTCAATGACGTCTTGAGGGCCGAGGGCGACGTTGACCTGCGCGACGATGCGCGGTTCGCCGTCGCGGCCGTACTCCTTCCAGAAGGTGCGGACGGTGTCGAACAGGCCGCCTGCCCACGAGGGCGCCGCGGCGGCGAGGAATCCGTCCCCCCAGCGAGCGACGCGTTCGAGCGCGGCGGGCTTGAAGCCACCGAAGAGCACCTCGGGGCCGCCGGGCCGGGCGGGCGCGGGGCCGATCGGGCCGACGCCGTCGCCGTACGGCTCGCCGGACCAGAGGCGGCGCATCACCGCCATCTGCTCGTCGAGGCGCCGGCCTCGGGTGCGCTTGTCGACCCCGGTGACCTGGTGGTCGTCGTCCCTGCCGCCGATGCCAAGGCCGAGGACCAGGCGGCCACCGGTCATCCGGTCCAAGGTGGCCACCTGCTTGGCGAGGAGGCTGGTATCGCGCAGCGGGGCGAGCAGCACCTCGGTCTGGACACGGATGCGGGAGGTGGCGCCCGCGAGGACGGCGAGCGCGACCAGGGGTTCGGGGTTGTCGTGGACGAGCCGGTCCAGCAGGCCGAGCGTGCTGAAGGGTCCGGCGTCGGCGCGCTGCGCCCAGGTGAGCAGGGCATGGGGGTCGCCGATGGGCAGGCCGATACCGACGTTCATGAAAGGAGCCTCCGAAAGGAAGGGTCGACAAAGTCAGTGGCCGCCCCTCCGGCACCTCAACGAGGTGGGACGCTCCCGCTCTGCGGCATGCTTCCGGGGAACGTCTCAGAGAAGTGATCCGACTTTATGGCGAGCCCTGTTCGTGGGGCAAGCCAATTTCGGCCGGTCCCTGCTGCGGCTGTTGGGGGCAGGACATCGCTATCGCCGCGGTGTGGAGGAGGTCCGCTCGCCGCCCCTCAGAGACGGCCGGTCACCACTACGCTGCCGTCCGGCGTGTGCCGCGCAAGGTAGCCGGTGCGGAAGTATCCCTCGGGGGTGTAGGACCGTGCGTTGTGGTCGGGTGCGCGGTAGTAGCCCGGCGACGTGTAAGGGCCGCGGGCGAGGAGTTCGCCGGGGTCTCCGGCGGGCACATCCTTGCCGTCGGCGTCGACGAGGCGGATCTCGTCGTCCGGCGAGAGAGGGCGGCCCTGCGTGGCGAGCACGGTCTCGTCCGGATCGGCGGGCCTGGTGAGTATCAGCACTCCCTCGGCCATCGCGAAGACCTGCTGCAGACGGCACCCCAAGTCGGGAACCGATTCCGGGACCGCTCGTTCGGCGGTCGCCCGGTGCACGGGTGCGCCGCCGATCTGCATGAGGCGCAGGCTGCTCACGTCGGCCCGGGCCGTGGGCAGCGCGTCCACCCAGCTCTGGGCCATGGAGGGCGTCACCGAGGTGACGGTGACCCGCTCACGCTCTATGGCCGAGAGGCACTCGTGGGGCTCCGAGCTCTCGACCAGGACGACGGTCCCGCCGACGGAGAGCGTGCCCAGGATGCCGGGGCAGCCGAAGGCGAAGTTGGACTCGGCGGGCAACGGGATGAGGTGGACGTCGTCCCCGGTGAGCGACACCGGCTCGGCGGCGGCCCGCGCCTGGTAGGCGTAGTCGTTGTGGGTACGCGGAATGATCTTCAGCACTGCATCGAGGTCAGCTGTACCAAGTTCACGTGTATCGAGGTCATCGGAGAGCAGCAGCAACGCCACCTGCTCGGCGCCCCGCGCGTGCCCCCGCTCGGGCGGGGCGTCAACGGAACTCAGCGGGAAGTAGTGGCAGCCCACCGAGTCGACGGTGAGGCCGCCGTACTCGCCGTACGGGGATGAGGCGTCCGGCGGGACGTAGGTGAACACCCGCCGCAGAAACACCCCTTGGGCCGCGATGTCCGCGACCATCGCCGTGTGGTCGAACCCCGCGTACGTCGACGGGCCGACGTAGCCGACGGCCTCGGTGACCCGTACGAGGTGGGACACCACGGGCGCGCGGTGCGAGACCGGGCAGAACGCGGGGATCGCGCCGACGCGCATCAGCGCGAACACGGTCATGACGAACTCGGGGACGTTCGGCAGCTGGACGACGACGCGTTGTCCGGGGCGGATCCCGCGCAGTCGGAAGCCGGCGGCCATGCGGTCCACGCGCCGGTTCAGGGCCGCGTACGTGATGCGGGTGCTGCCGTGGACGAGGGCGGTGCGCGGGCCGTGCTGCAGGGCCCAGCCGCGCAGCAGGTTGTCCAGCGTTTGGCCACGCCAGTGTCCGGCCGCCCAGTAGCGGTCGACGAGCGCCTCGGGCCAGGGCGTGCAGCCGTCGAGTATGGATGCCATTCGCTTCACTCCTCTTGACCTGGTCACCCAAACCGCCGACACCTGCTGCACGCAATGCGCTGTACGGACCATGGTCGCCCGCTCCTCTCAGCAGAACGTCCAACGCGCCCAGCTGACCAGGAGAAACGATCGTTTCCCCAGCAATAGCGCAGCTCAGCACCGTGCACAGGAGCCGCGAGCCGCGGGCCCCAGGCCCCAGGCCCCGTCACTCAAGGCCCACCTGCGTGATCCGCTCGTCGCCGAGGCTTCGCTGGACGTCTGACAGGAGTACGCCGAGCAGCGCGGTCAATTGCTCCTGTTGCTCGGAGGTGAGGCCGCTGATCAAGTCGGCCTCCCTGCCGAGCACTTGATCCACCGTCGCCTCCACAAGTGCGTGGCCGGCTTCGGTGAGGGTCACCTCGACCGTACGGGGGCGGCCCTCTCCGGGACGGCGGACGACCAGGCCCTCGCGTTCGGCGCGGGCCACGCGCTGGGAGACGGCGCCCGCCGTGACCATGGAGCGGCGGCCCAGTTCGCGGGTGGTCAAGGTGTAGGGCGTACCACTGCGGCGCAGCACGCTGAGCAGGTCGAGGGTCGCGGTGTCCACACCCGCGCGGGCGAGGACCCGGCGCCGGTCGTCGCCGAAGAGTTTGGCCAGCTGCCAGATCGGCGTGACGATGCCGATCGACGTGGCCGGGGTGCCGGGGCGCTCGCGCTCCCAAGCGGCGGCGATGTCCCGTGCGGTGTACGTGGCGGCACCTTCCGACTCCACCTCTGCCCTTACCTCCGCCTCCGCCTCTATCTCCGCTCCAACTCCCGCTCCGGCGTCCGCTCCTGCTTCCACGATCTCTCTCCCCTCGCGCTCGCACCAGTGGTACGTTTAGCTCTAAATTTAGGCCTCAATGAGAATGCGGAGTTCAGCTTATGGCACGCACCGTCCTGATCACCGGCGGCGGCACAGGCATCGGCCGCGCGGCCGCCCGGCACTTCGCCGAGCGCGGCGACACCGTGTTCGTCACCGGCCGCCGGTCCGAACCGCTCGACCGCCTCGCCGCGGAGACCGGCGTACGGGGCCTGGTGTGCGATCACACCCGGCCCGAGGCGCTCACCTCCCTTCTCGCGGAGCTGCCGCGCCAGATCGACGTCCTCGTCAACAACGCCGGCGGAAACACCGACTTCGACGACGCTTCGGCACAGGATCTCGAACTCGGCGAGGAAGCCGACCTGGTCGCATACGCGCAGGCCTTCCGCGCCAACCTCGACGCGAACCTCGTCAGCGCCGCGCTGACCACCAGGGCCGTGGACAGTCGGCTCGCGGCCGGCGGAGCGGTCGTCCATATCGGGTCGATCGCCGCGAACCGAGGGTCCGGTTCCTACGGGGCGTACGGCGCCTCGAAGGCCGGGCTCTCCACCTGGAACCTCGATCTGGCACGTACGCTCGGGCCGCGCGACATCACCTGCAACGTCGTCGCACCCGGCTACATCGCGGACACCGAGTTCTTCCGGGGCCGCCTCCCGGACGAGAGGCGCGAGCAGCTCGTGGCCGCGACCGCGACGGGCCGCGCCGGGACGCCCGCGGACATCGCGGAAACGATCGCGTTCCTCGCCTCCCCCGGCGCACGACACATCACTGGGCAGGTGCTGCATGTCAACGGGGGCGCCTACACGACCCGTTGAGGCCCCCGGCCCACCGGACCACATGGCGTGAAACCGACCTTGACCGCGCCCCGCCAAAGTCTATGGTCCGGACTAATCGACAGTCATGAACATCTGGCCCCACGTTCATCCCCACCCCTCGCCCACACAAGAGCACTTCACGCTGCACACCCCCATGAAGCAATGCAGTGAAGGAGTACGCATGGACAAGAAGCGGAAGGTCGCCGCCGCGATCGGCGCAGGTCTGGCACCGATACTCGCCCTCACCCTGCCGACCGGGTCGGCCAGCGCGCACGGATACGTCAACGCACCGCCGAGCCGTCAGGCGCAATGCGCCTCGGGCACGGTGTCGTGCGGCGAGATCAAGTGGGAGCCACAGAGCGTCGAGGGCCCGAAGGGGCTGCGCAGTTGCAGTGGCGGCAACGCCAGGTTCGCGGACCTGGACAACGACAGCAAGGGCTGGCGCGTCAGCGACGTCAGCAGGACGCAGACCTTCACCTGGACGTTCACCGCACGCCACCGCACCGCGAACTACGAGTACTTCGTCGACGGCACGAAGGTCGCCACCATCGACGGCGGAAACCAGCAGCCGCCCGCGACCGTCACCCACCAGGTCAATCTCGGCAGCGCCACCGGCAGGCACAAGGTCCTCGCGGTGTGGAACATCGGCGACACCTCCAATGCCTTCTACGCGTGCATCGACGTCAACATCCGCTGAGCCGGGAGCGAAGCAGGGGCGAGGCAGAGAAAGTGCGGGCCGAAGTCAGACGTACAGGTAGAGGTGCAGGGGTAGAAGTAGCACCATGTCAGGGAAGCATCGCCCCCACCCGCACGCCGGGTGGGGGCCTCTCGACGTCCCGGAGCGACCTGTACGCCTCGAAAGCGCGAACTGGTGTGCGTCCCGCGCCGGTTGCGACGTAGGTTGTCCACGGAACAGTTCACGCCACGGTTGAAAGACGGACGGTACCCATGACCGACCCTGCCGCGACGCCCGGTTCAGCGGCGCGCCACAAGATCGACACGTCGGTGCCCCACTCGGCCCGGATCTGGAACTACTGGCTGGGCGGGAAGGACAACTACCCCGTCGACGAGGCCGCCGGTGACGCGTACAGCGCCGTGTTCCCCGGCATCGTCACCGTCGCCCGCAGCAGTCGCGCCTTCCTCCAGCGCAACATCACCCATCTGGTCACCGAGGCGGGCATCCGGCAGTTCCTGGACATCGGGACGGGCCTGCCGACCGTGGACAACACCCACGAGGTCGCCCAGCGGCTCGCCCCGCAGGCCAGGATCGTCTACGTCGACCACGACCCGATGGTCCTCACCCACGCCCGCGCCCTGCTCACCTCCACCCCGGAGGGGGCGACCGCCTACGTCGACGCCGACCTGTCCGACCCCGACCGCATCCTGGCTGCCGCCGCCAAGACGCTGGACCTCAGCCGGCCCACCGCGCTCATCCTCAGCAACATCCTGGGCCACATCGCCGACTACGACCAGGCACGCGCCATCGTCACCCGGCTGATGGAGGGGTTGCCGTCCGGCAGCTACCTCTCCGTCAACGACGGGTCGCGTGGGGTCGACGCCGCCTACGAGGAGGCCCAGGACGCCTACAACGCCTCCGGCGCGGTCCCGTACTTCCTGCGCCCCGTCGACCAGATCACTGCGTTCTTCGACGGCCTGGAACTCCTTGACCCCGGAGTCGTCTCGGTGCCCTTCTGGCGCCCGGGCCCCGCCTCCCCCACTCCTGAGCCCATCGGCGAACACGGCGGCCTCGCCCGCAAGCCGTGACACCCTGACCGCGGCCGACCGTTCGAAGACCGGCCCTGGGGTGCCTCAAACGGAGCCGAGGTCCGACGAGTACCAGCGTTCGGGCCGCAGGTAGTAGGCGACCTGCTCGCCGTGCTCCTTGGAGGCGAATTCCACGTACGACTCGACCTTCTCGGCCGGAAGGTAGCGCGCCGACATCTCCCTCAGGTGCTCGACGGTCCCCTCCTCGGTACGGACGACGGGGCCCTCCACGGAGACGTAGCGGATGGTCGGCTCCAGACGGTCGACCATCAGCGAGAAGCGTCCCGCGGCGGCGATGAGCTTTCCCTTCTTGGAATCGCGTCCGGTCATCACCCACAGCTCGCCGCCCGGGACGTACTGGTACCAGATCGGCAGCGTGAGCGGGGCCCGGCCCTCGCCCGCGTCCACGGCCAGGGCCCCGATGTGCGGTTCGGCCAGAAACTGCTCGCGCTCGTCGACACTGAGAGGCATTGCGGATCTCTTCCGTTGGCGGAGTGGTTCGGTCATCTTCCCCAACTCGCGCCCCACAGCGACTATTCCGCGCTGCCGCGCCCTCGCCTTGACGGCCCCACGACCACATTCACTCGTTCGAGTGATAGGGGGATGCTTCCGTACGGGTGTCGCGTGGGTCCGGGAGCCTAGGTGAGAGCCGTTGTGCGGACAGCGGGCAGGGGGCAGAGGCGTGGGAAACGCGGTCGCCACAAGCAGTAGGGATCTGCTGATACTTGGGGCCCTGCCGATACCTGGTGCCTCCGGCACCCACCGCACGAACCGCCCGGCCGTCTCCCTCCGCGACACCTCCGACGCCTCGTTCCGCTGAGGCCGGTGCAACGCCAGGCCTCTCCGGGGCCGGGCACCCACGAGGTCGGCATTTCCGAGATGGCGCTTCTGAGACCGGCGCCACGCGATACAGGACAGCCCATCCACCTCGTGCAGGCGCACTTCGGCCGCTTCTCGGGCCTGAGCCGCGTCCCTGCCGATCGAGGGATGGATCCGTGCTCCAAAGGATTCCCTTGACGGGAGAGTCAGATGGCCGCCTCCCCATCGCCTCAGCCGTACCGGCTACTGCGGGCGACCGACTTGTTGGACCTGCGTTTCACCTTCCTCGGGCTGCGTCTGGAGCGCCCACTCCTCGGCCCACGCCAGTTGGTCCGCAAGGACCCTGACCAACCGGCCTACCTGGTGGTCGCGTTCGGCCCTCAGCACGTCGCCGAACAGGCCTTCTTCGAACTGAGCCCCGGCCTGCCGGAAGCGGCCCCCTCCGGCAGCGAACCGCACAAGCCGCCACCCGTCGCCTCACGCATCGCCGGCCGCAGCCTTCTGGTGTTCACCGTCGCCGCCGGGACCGTCGTCGAGTACACCGAAGCAGGCCTGCTCACCGCCATGCGGACACTTCCGCTGCGAGTCGTGGACGCCGCCAGGGAGCCCGCACCGGCGGCCCGCTCCGCGCACGCCGTGACCGACCGGTCCCTCGACGTGTTCCAGGCGCTGCGACTGGCCCGGACAGCGGCGGAACTGGCCGCGCGGCACGGTCCGGACGGCCTCGCCGCCGACGAACTCTTCGCCGTGCCCGCACCGACGGCCGCCGCGGGCCCCGGCCCGGAGAACCCCTTGGCGGATGCCGCCGACCCGCGCACCGGCATCGAACTGCCGTACCGCCTGTTGCTGTCACCGCCGCCCACGGCGACATGGACGCACGCCGTCGAACTCCCCGACCCGGGCGACCGGGTCGAGCTCTGGCACACCAGGATGCCGGCCGGCCACGCCCGCGCGGTGTGGACCCGGGATCCCGGCTTCGATCCGGCCGTGCCGCGAGCACTGCCCGCCGGGGGCAACGAGTTCACCATGGCGATGGACCGCAAGGACCGTTCGTCGGTGGTGCATCTGAGCTCCAACCACAACCTGGCGGGCGACTTCAAACCCACCCCGCTCAGCGTCGAGCACCTCGTACTGTCCACCATGGGCGGCTGGCTCGACTCCTTCGGCCAGTGGGAGAGGCCCCCGGAAGGCTTCGACGTCACCCAGTGGCGGCACCGCGCCGCGCTGGGCCGGGATCACTACGTACGCGTCATGTATCGGGGCAGGCTGTGGCCGTTCGGGCATCTTGCGGACCTCGTCAAGGTCACCGAGCGGAAGTTCGACCACACGCGTCCGGACCGTGCCGCCTACCTCAACCAGCGGTTCTTCATCATGGTCCGCGAACCGGTGCGCGGCTACGGAGGGCCCGAGGAGAACGACGACCAGAAGCGGCTGCACCGGCTGTTCCCGTTCACCAGCGTCCGGCTGCTCACCCTGGTCACGCCCGATCTGCGGGAGCCGCAGACGATCCCCGGTCTGTCCTCCGCCGGCGGCGAGCCCAACGAGAAGCTCGCCTTCTTCCCGGTGTCCGCCGCCGAGGATCCCTTCCAGTTCCAGGTGAGCATGGTCGACCTCGCCGGCCGCCTGCTGGACTTCCGCACCCCGATGGCCTTCGTCGGCAAGCTGGTGCACGAGAACAAGGCCGATGTGCGGACCATCATCGACCACTACCGGAGCCTGTGCCCCGATCCGTCTCCGCAACCGCCCGACGCCGGTGATCCGGGCGTCCGGCGGGTCGTCGCGGATGTGCGCGGCCAGTCCCTCGCCTACGCGCCGAGCCGCAAGCCCGGTGACACGACGCTGTCCACCGGGCAGTTGGTCTGGGGCGCCGCGACCACCGATGCCATCCTCGCGCTCGACCCCACCGACCACCCCCGGTTCGTGCCGACGGTCCGCTGGGCGCGAGCGGTGGTCCCGGCGCTCTCCCAGTTCGGCGGCGGTTTCGGAGCCGACGGAACGCAGTCGGTGTTCTATCCCGAGCCGTACGTACGCAACGCCTTCTCCGAGGCGAACAAGGGCCAGGTGTTCGTCGAACTGGCCGAGCCCGTCGGTCTCACGTTCCGCGACGAAGGCCAGACGTCCGGCGCGCTCGCCCAGCCCAACTTCCCGGTCGCCGGGCTCTCCCGTCTCACCGGACCGGTCGCGGCCACCCGCACGGGCCCGCCGTCCGCGGCGGCGGACGGGCAGGCGGGCGCCGACCCGCTGGACAAGTGGGCCAAGCTCGCGCAGGGCAGGTTCAACCCCCTGGACTACTTCGGCGAACTGGCCGGCGCCAAGCTGTTCGGGATGTTCCCGCTCACCGACATCCTGAGCGAGATCGGCCTCGACAACCTCAAGGCGCCGAACTTCTTCACGGCGACGGTCGACGCGGTCACCGGCTTCCTCGGCGACCTCCTCGGACTGCGTGATCTGCTGACGTCCGTCGAGGAACAGTTCCCGGAGACCGTGGATCTGATCATCCGCGTGACCGACGCCGCGGCGGCCTTCGCACAGACCCTGGTGGAGTACATCATCAGCCAGCTGGCGGACTCGCCGGACCCCACCACCATCGAGGAGGTGGAGAACGCCTTCTACGGGTTCACCGACGCTCTCACCGCGCTGCGTGTCGGCCTGCCCGCGGGCGTGGTCACCGGTGTGCGACAGCTGCTCACCCGGATCGCCGAGCAGGCCGCCACCTGGGACAGCGCGGTCGGCCAGGCCCTCGCGCTGAAGAAGGCGGTCGAACTCGCCGCTGCCGGTGCCAAGCTGCCGGACGTCGTGAACTCGCGTCTGCAGTGGCAGCCCGACATCAAGGCCTGGACTCCCAACGAGCCGACGCCGACCAGGGCGGAGGACGCCGTGTTCTGGCCGACGGGCAAGCTGACGCTCGTCACCGACCTGCGCGGCTCGCTGCGCCCGGACGTGCCACAGGCCGCCGACGTCACATGCACCCTGGGCAAGTTCGACCTGCGCATGGTCCCCGGCTTCGACGCGATCGTGCTGCACTTCGACCAGATCCGGTTCAGCATGCGCGCCGGCCAGAAACCCGATGTCGAGGTCAAGTTCGGCGGCGTCGACTTCGTCGGCAACCTGGACTTCGTACAGACCCTGCGCAACATCATCCCGCTCGACGGGTTCAGTGATCCACCGGCGATCACGGTCGACGCATCCGGGATCCACGCCAACTACTCCATGCAGTTGCCGAGCGCGGCCATCGGCGTCTTCAGCCTGGAGAACCTCTCGCTCAACGCCGTTCTGTCGGTCCCCTTCATCGGGGACACCCCGCTCCAGGCCGGTTTCGCGTTCTGCCGCCGTGAGGCGCCCTTCCGCCTCACGGTGTCGATGCTGGGCGGCGGCGGCTACTTCGGGATCGTCCTGAATCCCCAGGAGATCGCCGTACTGGACGCCGCCATCGAGTTCGGGGCCGCCGTGTCCATGAACTTCGGGGTGGCCAGCGGCAGCCTTTCGGTGATGGCCGGGATCTACTTCCGGCTCGACCTGGCCCAGAACAGCGTGACCCTCGTCGGCTATCTCCGGGCGCGCGGCGAGGTCGACGTCCTCGGCATCGTCTCCGCATCCATCGAGCTCTACATGGAGCTCGGCTACAAGGACGGCTACGCGATCGGCCGGGCCACCCTGACGATCAGCATCGAGATCGGCTTCTTCGAGACGTCGGTGACGATCAGCTGCGAGCGGAAGTTCGCGGGCAGCGGCGCCCGCACCGCCGCGCTCGCGTCCGGCGCGGCCGAACCTGCCCTCGGCCCGCCCACGTTCGTGGATCTCATGTCCCCGTACGACGACCCGGTGACCGGTCTCCGCGTCGACCCGGTCTTCGACTACTGCACGGCGTTCGCGGAGGTGCGCTGACATGGACAGCATCCGATGGACCGTTCTCCCCGACGGCGTCGCCGACGCCGGCACCGTGCGCGTGTCCGTGCTCGTCAGCCCCACCCTGACCGGGATCAGTACGCTCGGGCAGTCCGCGTACTTCGCGAAGTGGCCGGAGCGGCTCGCCGCCCTGCTGCCCGCGCTCTGGCTGGAGTTCGACGGCCCGGCGGGCGCCATCGTCAAGGAACTGCGGCCGACCGGCCGCTACCCCGCCGCCGATCCCGTTCTGTGGCGGACCCTGTTCCACGACGACACCTACGTCCGGCCGCCGCAGAGTCCCCTGGCGCTCGCCGCCGAGGAACGCCGCACGCTGCGTTCGTATCCCGGGAAACTGGTGCACGACGAGGTCACCGGGGTGTACGAGGCGGTCGCGGTGTACACCACGCAGAGCAGGCTGCGCACCGAATGGGCGCGTGAGGAGCGGTTGCTGTGCGAGGAGCCGCCGACGGATCACCGCGGCTGGGAACTGCCCGCGCTGTTCCGGATGACCGACATGATCTCGGACCGGGTGCTGGATCTCGGCCGGGACCTCAAGCACGGGTACACGCTTGTGGAGGACGCCTTCGACCCGCACGGGGCCCGCGCCGCCGACGACGGCCACGAGCCCCGATACATGGACCGCACCAGCGACGTGTACACCGGCGACAACAAGCGGGTCCTGCCACTCGCCGAAGCCGCCCGCTTCTACGACCGGGGCAAACAACCGGCCTCGCTCGCCGAGGAGCCGACGCACCGGATCGACTTCCACGAGGCGTGCGGGCTGCTCGGCGACTATCCGGAGCTCCAACGCCGGTTCGGCCTCGTGCTCGACCTGGGTTTCGCGATGCCGGCCGGGGTCGCCGACGGAGCGAAGGTCCGCGTGCGCTTCGACGACCGCGTCGCCGACGCGGGCACGCTGAACGCTCCGGGCGCGCGCCCCTGGACGAAGATCCGTTTCACCCCGGGCAGCGTGTTCCAGGCGGCCGTCGAGGCCGGTGCCGTGATCAGCGAGCGCATGCTGAACCTCGGCGACCCCGAGACCTGGCACCTCACCGAACTCGACGTGGACGGCGCGGCCCTCAAGCACCTGGACTACGCCCGCTCGATCGCCGGTATGCAGCGCGGCGACCTGCCGTCGGGGCCGCAATCCGTGGCCCAACTGGTCTCGGGCACCGGCACACCGGCGGCCCGCGGCGCCGGGCTCACCCTCTTGCACACCGACCGCGACCGGCACCTGGCCGAACTCATCGGCGCCGACGTCGGACGCCGGGTCGCCGCCGAAGCGGCCGTCCTGACGGCGATGGACCTGGTGCGCGGGTACCGCGTGGACATCGGACTCGTCGACGCGGCCAGCGGCCGGGTCGCGCAGTGGCGCTCGCTGCTGCGGCGCCGGGGCCGCTACACCGTTCGCCGCCCCGGGCAACAGCCCGTCGAGATCCAGGTCCGCCCGGACGAGGGTCTCGTACGGGCCAGTACGGTCACCGTCGACGCGGCCGACGACCGCCAGCTCTACGGGCATCAGGCCGTGTTCGGCTGGCACGGCTGGAGCCTCGCCGCTCCGCGCCCCGGCCGGACCATCGGTCTGGAGGACCAGTTGGAGGCGCCCGATCCGTCGGTGTCGCCGGACGTGCCGCTGTCCACCACGTTCGCCGCTGAGCCCGGCTCGCTGCCCGCCCTGCGCTTCGGCCACACGTACCGCATGCGTGCCAGGGTCGTCGACCTGGCCGGCAACGGCCTCGACCACACGGCGACCACACCGGACGCCGTCCACTCCGACGCCCTCACCTACGGCCGCTGGGAGCCGGTCCCGCAACCCGTGGTGCTGCCGCTCCTGCCCTTCAACGAGGGCGAGTCCACCGAGCGCCTGGTCATCCGCAGCACGGTCACCGACGACGGCAGGGAGATCTCCACCGACGAGTACGCCGCGCGGCACTCGAACGTCCCCGACCACGAGGCGCATTCGGAGGTGGACGATCTGGACCGGCGGTACAAGCCGGTCTCGGAGCGGCACGTGGCACCGCCGAAGACCGCCCTGCAGATGGCCGAGGAACACGGTGTGTTCGACGCCGTGTTCGGCGCGGACAAGCCCGGTCGGCTCCGCGAGGAGTACGTCACCGTCGCGTCCCGGGAGTGCGGGTCCTTCCTGGACACCAAGGTGCGGGACCCGGAGTGGCCGTACCGCGAGCACGACCTGCTGCGGTCGGGCGACATCCACATCGCCAAGCACGACGTGCACGATCCGCTGCCGGTCACCACGCTTCCCCTCCCCCGGCGCGGGGGCGAGTTGAAGCAGGGCGAGTTCGTGGTGCACAGCGCCGACCAGCTGATCCTGCCCTACCTCCCGGACGTCATGGCCGAGGGCGTCATGCTGCGCGGTCTGCCCGGTGACACGGAGAACCGCAAGATCCCGTTCCCGGGCCCGTGGCCGCAGGCCAAGCCGTTCAAGCTGCGCGTCAGGGAGGGCGACGGGGAACCGCACTGGCACGATGGACTCCTTGAGCGGGTGCTCGAGGTGTTCCTCACCAAGGGTGAGATCGCCACGGTCCGGCTGAGCTGCTACGTCGACGCGCGCAAGCTGCCGCTGCTGCGGCAGTGGAGCCTGCTGACCGCTTCGCCGTTCTGGGCCGGTCTTTCCGCGCAGGACAAGGACTTCGTCACACGGGCGAGCGCCGACGGCGAGAACTGGATGCTCACCCCGTGGACCGAACTGACGCTGGTCCACGCGGTGGAGAAGCCCGTCCACCGCCCCGAGCTCGCCGGCCTCGTCTCCTTCCGCACGGCCGAGCAGACCGCGGCACAGCTGACGGGAACGCTGAGCAGTCATGCCGCGAGCAGCGGTCACGTCGAGTTGGACGCGCACTGGAGCGAGTGGCTGGACGACGTCACCCGGCCCGCGCCCCAGCGCATCGAGGGGCACACGCACCTCGAGGACATCACCCTGGCCTACACCGCGGACGAGGAGGCCGTCGGCCGCACGCACGAGTTCGGCGACACCAGGCATCGCGACGTCCGCTACACCCCGACCGCCGTCACCCGGTTCCGCGAGTACTTCCACCCGAGCCTCACCGAGGAGCGGGTCAACGTCACCCGCGTCGGTCCGGCCGCCGCTCCCCTGGCCGTTCCCAGTTCGCGCAGGCCCGAGCCGCCGGCGGTGGCGTACGTCGTGCCGACGTTCCGCTGGCAGCGCTCGGTCGACAGCGAGAACGACACCGTCACCCGGCGGCGCCGGCCCGCAGGACTCCGCGTCTACCTGAAGCGTCCCTGGTTCTCCTCGGGGGACGACGAGATGCTCGCCGTGCTCCTCGACCCGGGCGGCACGAGCGTCCCGGACGCCTCCGCCGACACCTTCTTCACCCGCTGGGGCGTGGACCCCGTCTGGTCCGACACCACGGTCCTGCCAAGCCCTTCCGCCGCGCACTTCCCGAACGCGGCGCGGAGCCTCACGGGCCTGCGCCTCGCGGAGTCGCCCGACACGGCGCCGGTCGCGGTCGACGCGGTCGCCTTCGCTCCGACGTACCACTCCGAGCGACGGCTGTGGTTCGTCGACATCGACGTGGACTTCGCGAACGCGTCGGCCACCGGCACGGCGTACTTCCCGTACGTGCGGCTCGCCCTGGCCCGCTACCAGCCGTACTCGGTCGATCCGCTGCACCTGTCGAAGGTGGAGCGGGCGGAGTTCGCACAGCTCGTCCCGCCGCGTACGGTCGTCGGCCGTCGTGAGGGCAACAAGCTGACCGTCCGTCTTTCGGGACCCGCGACCTACAACGAACTCGGTGAGCTCAGCGGCGCGGGCGCGGTCGCCGCGGCGGCCAGCCGCCGGGTCGTCGTGAGCGTGCAGAGCCGGGCGAGCCTGCAGGAGGACGAGATGGACTGGAAGGAGGTGGGCCAGCCGGTGGAGCTGACCTGCACGGCCGACGGTGGCTCCTTCGCCTGGGCCGGTGGCATCGCCGCCCCGGCAGGCCAGCTTCTCACCTCCTACCGGCTCCTCGTGCAGGAGTACGAGCTCTACCGCACCGACAAGGACACGGCCACGGACACCGTCACCGTGAACGGCACCGCGGTGCCTGCGGCCCGCCGTCTGGTGCACGCCGACTACTTCGGCCTGATCGTCGGCCTGCTCGGCCGGATCGACTTCGAGCTCTAGGAGCCAGGATGTCTGGACGTCCGTTCACCTACTGCCTGATGGCGGTCCTGTTGGCCCTGTCGTGGTGCTCCCCGGCGTCCGCCGCGCCGGCGAGCAGATTCAACGACCCGCAGCCGCACCGCGGCGGCGCCGAGTACCAAGTGACCCTGAGCGGGGATACGTTCGCCTGCTCGTCGGGGTTCGCCGTACGCAGGGTGGAGGACGGAAAGCGCGCCATGACCTCCGCGGGCCACTGCACCAACGGCCGGATCGGCGTGGACGCCACCTCGGGAGAATTCCGGTTCGGCACGTTCGTGCGGGCCTTCTACGACAACGAAGTCGACGCGGCGCTGCTCAGCGGTACGCGCATCAAGCCCCAGGTGTACGCCCCGACCCTCTGGACGGACGGCGGCCCGCCCGGCACACCGGTCGCCCGCCGGGTGCTCGGATCCTCGGACGCGCCTGTCGTCGGCCAGAAGGTGTGCCTCACCGGGAAGGTCACCAAGCTGGTCTGCGATGTCGAGGTGTACTCGCTCACCAATGGTGAATCGTGCGAGGAGGGACCGCACCGGTGCACGAGGGGACTGGTCCTCGCGGGGAAGGAAGGGGTGGACATCGTGCACGAGGGCGACTCCGGCTCCCCGGTGTTCGTGCCGGTCGACACCGAGATCGACGGGCACAAGGTGTACGGCGCGATGCTCATCGGCATGTTGATCGGCGGCGGCCCCCGCCAGGAGCACGGGCCCGAGGACCTGGTGGTGTTCCACACCGTGAAGCAGGTCGAGTGCGCGCTGAACGTCCGGGTGCTGACCACGGCCGGTGCGGAATCGGGGGACCCGACGCCACCGCCTGGCCGGACGGACTGCGCGGCGCCGGTCCCCCCTCTTCTCCCTCTCAAGGGCCGGTGAGGCTGTTATGAGTTGCCGCTGACGGGGCGCGGGCGCCACCTTGTCGATCATGGATTGCGCCGTTCGGGGCACTTGTCGCTCGAACAGGTTCATGACGACACGGAGGAGGCCCCGTGCTGATACGGGACAGCAAAGGCGGTTCGGGCCGGGCCGGGGTGACGGGGGCCCTGTCCGGGCCGGTCGTGATCCTGGCTCTCATCGGCGCCGTGCTCTGCGCCGCCATCCTGCTCTTCGTGCGTTTCGCCCACTGGGCGGGGGCGCATCCGCTCGCCGCCGCTCTCCTGGGGTTGCTGGCCGTTCCGGTGCTGTACGTCCTGCTGCGCGCGATGCCGAGGGCACGGGAACTGCGCCGCGCCGCCCGCGAAGGGATGGCCCAGGCCGACCGCGAACTGGCCGAGGCGGCGCGGGCCGAGGGCTCTCCCGCGCCCCTGACGCCCGCCGGAACCGAGGCATCCGCTCTCCTGGACCCCACCGTCCCCGCCGCTGCCGTCGAGGCGCAGGACGGACGCACCGCCGTACTCCCCCCGCCCGTCCCCGACTTCACGGCCCTCGACCCCGACGGCTTCGAGGCCGCCGTCGCCGCGCTGTGCGAACGGGACGGCTGCCGTGAGATCGAGGTCGTCGGTGGCGCGGGCGATCTCGGCGCCGACGTGCTGGCCATCGCGCCCGACGGCCGACGGGTCGTCGTGCAGTGCAAGCAGTACGGCCCGACGAACAAGGTCGGCTCTCAGGACCTCCAGCGCTTCGGCGGCACCTGCTGGACCGTACACGGAGCGCAGCTGGCCGCCGTGGTGACCACCAGTCAGTTCACCGAGCCCGCCCGGGAGTACGCGGACTCGTGCGGCATCCGCTGCGTGGACGGCGAGTCGCTCACCGCGTGGGCGGAGGGCTCGGGGCCGGCGCCTTGGGGTCCCGCGATGGTGGACGGCGTCTGAGAGCCTGTGTCCTCAACGCGGCGGGAAGCCGACGAGGGCGATCATGTTCGCGTACGCCGCCGCGGGTTTGCGGTGCTGGGCCGACCAGGCGGTGACGACGGAACGAGCCGCTTTCGCCCAGTCATGTGCGTCCTCGGGGCGGCGGTACAGGCGGACGGTCAGGTCCGGCGGGTGTGCCGCGCCCGTGTTGTGGAAGCGGTTCAGGCGACTGCGGAGCTTGCTCTTGGAGGGGTGCAGGAGCGCGTCCCCGACCAGATCGGTGGTGCGTACGACGACGTCGGGGTAGGTGGAATCGTCCTGTGGGACCGCGGATGACCAGGGGTGGTCCGCCATCGGCCGGAAGCCCGCGTCGGCGACGAGGACGGCCGCGTCGTCGGGGCGGACGTGTTTGAGGTGGACCGGGGCGGCGGAATGGCTTGCCAGGCGGTGGGCGAGGGCGGCGACCGTGGAGGGGACCTGCTCGCCGGTCGGGCGGACGAGGACGTAGCCGGGGCCGTGCCGGCCGATCCCGATGAGCGTGGCGGCGCCCAGGTACTTGTGGCCGCATCCTTGGCCGCGGCATGCCTGGGTGACGTAGCTCCAGCTGTTGGCGTAGGAGGCCAGGGGCCAGTCCGCGCGCAGGAACTCCCGGTACAGCCACTGGTCGCGCGTGCCGTCGATGGGGCTGACTCCGGCCAGGCCTGTCGTCGCCGGGTTCATCGCGGTGACTCCGGCGCGATGAGGTCTTCGGGCGGGGCGGGCGCGGAGGGCGGCGTCAGGAGTGACTCGGCGAGCTGGTCGGCCCGTGCGAAGCGCACGTCCGGCAGGGCGAGGGCGAACTCGATGAACTGTTCCAGCCTGTCGCTGTGCGGTCCGCGAAAGCCCGGCCGGGGAACGGTGGGTGTGGCCGTGCACGGCGATCTCGTGCCCGCGCCCCGCCACGTCTTCCACCACTCGCGGCCAGGAGAGTGCCGTGGCCCCGGGTACGAAGAACGTGGCGGGAAGGGCGTAGCGGTCCAGCAGGTCGAGGATTCTCGGCACACCCACGCGCGGGCCATATGCCTGGTGGGACATGGTGGACAGGTGTCGGCGGTAGTGAGCGCCGTGCGGCAGGACGGCGGATTCCCCGTCGACGTCCACGCTGATCACCACGACGGCCGACGCACCCTGCCGCCAGTCGCCGGTCGGGCCGAGGGCCGAGGCCTGGGGCTCAGCGGGGAAGAGCAATTCGGGCGTCTGTCCCGTTATGCGGCAGGCGTATGCGTCACCTTTGGGGCAGGTCATTCGGGTGACGGTTCCGCTCGCCTCAGGGCCGGGGCCGAACGCGCCGGGGCCGGACCGCTTGCTCGCGGTCCGGCCCCGGTCTCTTCTGCGATCTGTCTTCCGCCTCTCCTCATCGGAGGGCGGCGTCGACCCGTTCCCGCTCAGAAGGTGGCAGGACCGGGGTGCCTCGGGCCCGCGCCGGGCGTGCCCGGGGAGCCGGGGGTGTTCGGCCCGTGCGAGTGGTAGTACGAGCCGATCTGGTCGTGGTAGTTCGCGTCACCGAGGTGCTTGTTCTTGTCGAACTCCGGGGCGTTCTTGATCTCGTCCTTGGTGCGCGCCACCCGGATCGTCTTCGCCTCGGCGTCGATCCCGATGATGGTGCCCGCGGGCAGCAGGACCTCCTTGCCGAAGATCCACACACCGGTGTCCACGACGATGTACTGCGAGTCCACGTCCTGCGAGTGCTTGTCCACCTTGCCGATGTGGCCGTCCGTGGCCTCGACCTTGTAGCCCGTCAGGTCGGCGTCAGGAGTGTGACCAGCATTGGCCGGGTAGTTCCAGATGTTCTCGGTCATGGTGGTACCTCCGTACTCAAGTCGCTTGCGGTCGGTCGGTGCGGGGCCGCACCGTGCGTCCTTTCCGGCGACACCCCCCGACTGTCCGACACGGACATCACTAAACGGATGCCGGCGAACGAGGGTCGGTGGGTGCGCCGCCGTGCGCCGTCTTCAGCCAACGGCGGGTGTCACCACCGGTACCAGCGTCCCTTGCGGCCGCCGCTCGCCGTCGGACGGATCACGAAGCCCAGCAGCCACACCACGAGCAGGATGACCGCGATCCACCAGAGCGCCTTCAGTGCGAAGCCCGCGCCGAAGAGGATCAGAGCCAGAAGAAGAACCAGAATCAGGGGAACCATCGTTATCGACCTCCTGGCGATCATGTGCTCCCAATGGCTCCCCACAAACACGCATAAGTCGTGTTTCTTTCACATTGTGCAGGGCATGTGACCGGCCGCCTGCGCCCGCTGGAGTGCCCCGTTCCGCTCCGGTCATGTCTGGTGACGCGATCTCCATGCGATCTCCGGAACGATGTTTGCGATCCCGCTGAGCGGCCAGGCGAATCAACAGCAGTTGATGTCGACGCCAAGGGAGCGTGAGCGGATCATGACCGCCAACGAGAAGGCCAAGGGCAAGACCGAGCAGGCCACCGGCGCCGCCAAGGAAGCCGCGGGACGTGCCGTCGGCAACGAACGCCTCACTGCCAAGGGCCGTGCGGAGCGCATGCAGGGCGATGCCCGCCAGGCCAAGGAGAAGGTCAAGGACATCGGTAAGCGCTAATCGACGGAGCACCGGTTCGGCCGGTCGGTCGAAGCGCGTGTCGCCGGGTGGGGCGGACTCCTTGTGAGGGGTCCGCCCCACCCGTGTCGGGACTCCCTTCAGGCCTCCATGTGCGGGCAACGCACCCCGCTGGGCGGGAAGGCGGTCTCCAGCTCGTCCTCTATGGCGGCGAAGAATCGCTTGCCCTCGGCGGACTGGCGTGACGTGGACCAGGCGTAGCCCGTGCACGCGGCCAGGGCCGTGTGCAGCGCGTGGCGCCCGAGGCCCAGGCCCTGCCAGTGCGTGGCGACGGCGACGTTGCCGATGTATCCGGTCCGGCAGGGGTGGCAGACCTGGTACTCCAGGCAGCCCACCGGCCGGTCGGCGGGGTCGAGGATCGTGAGCGCCTGGCGGCCCGCGGGCAGCGTCTCGACGACGTGCTCGAAGTGAACGGCGGGCGGCCGGGCCGGGCGGCTCACGCGGCTCTTCCGCCGTGTCCGCGGCCCTTGGCGAGCGTGGCGGCGTCCTGCCGGAACGCCCACTCCAGCTTCGGTTCCATCGCGAACCGGAACATCCGCTGCACCGGCGGTGTGCACAACAGCGTGATCACTGCCCCGGCCACGAGCGTCACGGTGACCTCACCGAGCGGCCGGTGGAGCCAGTCGGCCCCGTACCAGCCCCAGAAGCGGGAGCCCTTGGCCAGGAAGCCGTGCAGGAGGTAGCCGTAGAGCGTGCCGGCGCCCAGCACCGTGACCCACAGCTTGCGCCCCGGCACCCACGCGAAGAAGCAGGCGACCAGGGCCAGGGAGCAGCCGAACATCGCGAGCGTCATGACACCGCCCGACCAGCCGGGACCGGCCAGCTCCTGGGCGCTGTCGCGACGGTAGAACCATGCCGCGCTCATCCGGGGCGCCGCCCAGTAGGCGAAGACCAGCGCGGCGGCGA
The DNA here is from genome assembly GCF_042881135.1 of Streptomyces sp. NPDC058284. Taxonomy (NCBI): domain Bacteria; kingdom Bacillati; phylum Actinomycetota; class Actinomycetes; order Kitasatosporales; family Streptomycetaceae; genus Streptomyces; species Streptomyces sp. NPDC058284. The sequence continues at coordinate 68,297 of NZ_JBHVYE010000027.1, read as the reverse complement.
AGACCGGGAGCGCCAGGATCCGCGCCTCACGGCGGCGTACCAGCTGGAAGTGCTCGGGCTTCAGGGTGAGGCCGAGGACGAAGAAGGGCAGGAACTGCAGTACGCGCTGCAGGTCGAGGTCGTCGCCGATGTCCGGGGAGACGGAGGCGAGGGCGGCGATGGCGAGCGCGATCGGCAGCGGCCACCGCACGGCCTTCCAGACCGGGGTCGTGAGCCGCCAGATGAAGAGTGCGGCCAGGAACCAGGTCAGGTACCAGGGATCGAGCAGGCTGATGGGGTGGTCCGGGTCGCCGCCCGCCCACCTCTTGAAGAACGTGTACGCGACTTCGAAGATCACGTAGGGGACGGCGATCCCGGTGATCAGGCGTCTGATTCGGTTCGGGCTCGCGTCGAAACCGCGGGAGAAGTAGCCGGAGATGACGATGAACGCCGGCATGTGGAAGGTGTAGACGGTGAGGTAGAGCGCGGCGGCGGCTCTGCTGTCCCCGCGCAGCGGTTCCCACGCGTGCCCCATGGCGACGAGGACGATCGCCAGGTACTTGGCGTTGTCGAAGAACGCGTCGCGGCGCTTGGCCGGTGGCGCGGACGGGGCCGCTGCCGCGCTGGGAGCGCCCGTGCCTTCGGCGGTGTGCGCGGGGCTTCGGCCAGGGCCCGCGTTCCGGGGCGGAGCCGGTCCCGTGGTCGGCCGCCGAGGAGGGAGCGGCATCGTCTGGCGGCCTGTCGGCCGTGTCGGCTCCTGCAAGGTGCCTCCCGCAGTCAACTTGGGCCTGCGAGGCCGCCTTCTGCGCGAGATGCGGGTGGCGCGGCGTCGCAGTACGTCTGCGGCACCCTAGCCATACTTCTACAGTCGCGTAAAACCCCTCCGGTCTCAGGTTCACCCGTTCGAGGCAGGCGCCGCACGGCGATCCGGTCCGCCGGTGGCGGAGAGATACGGAAGAGGCCGGTTCGGCGCCGTAGGCGTCGAACCGGCCTCTCGCCGAGGCGCGGCGTCGGGATCGTCCCCGGCGAGGACGGGTCAGTCCGTGCCGAACTCCATCGCGGCGCGGTCCAGCATCTCGTCGTCCTCGGACACCTCGCCGCGGGAGGCGATGGCCTGCGCGCCGCCCTCCGGCATCGTGCCGATCAGGCCGGTCGCGGCCGCCTGGGCGGCGCCGATGGAGGTGTCGGACGTGCCGATCAGGCCGAGGCCCGCGTACTGCTCCAGCTTGGCGCGCGAGTCGGCGATGTCGAGGTTGCGCATGGTGAGCTGGCCGATCCGGTCGACCGGGCCGAAGGCCGAGTCCTCGGTGCGCTCCATGGACAGCTTGTCCGGGTGGTAGCTGAACGCGGGCCCGGTCGTGTCGAGGATCGAGTAGTCCTCGCCGCGCCGCAGCCGCAGGGTGACCTCGCCGGTGACGGCGGCGCCGACCCAGCGCTGCAGCGATTCGCGGACCATCAGGGCCTGCGGGTCCAGCCAGCGTCCCTCGTACATCAGCCGGCCGAGGCGGCGTCCCTCGTTGTGGTACTGGGCGAGGGTGTCCTCGTTGTGGATCGCGTTCACCAGGCGCTCGTACGCGGCGTGCAGCAGGGCCATGCCGGGCGCCTCGTAGATGCCGCGGCTCTTGGCCTCGATGATCCGGTTCTCGATCTGGTCCGACATGCCCATGCCGTGGCGGCCGCCGATGGCGTTGGCCTCCATCACCAGGTCGACGGCGGAGGAGAACTCCTTGCCGTTGATCGTCACGGGGCGCCCCTGGTCGAAGCCGATCGTGACGTCTTCGGTGGGGATCTCGACCGACGGGTCCCAGAAGCGGACGCCCATGATGGGCTCGACCGTCTCCACACCCGTGTCGAGGTGCTCCAGGGTCTTAGCCTCGTGGGTGGCGCCCCAGATGTTGGCGTCGGTGGAGTAGGCCTTCTCCGTGCTGTCCCGGTAGGGCAGCTCGTGGGCGAGCAGCCACTCCGACATCTCCTTGCGGCCGCCGAGCTCGGTCACGAAGTCGGCGTCCAGCCAGGGCTTGTAGATCCGCAGCTTCGGGTTGGCCAGCAGGCCGTACCGGTAGAACCGCTCGATGTCGTTGCCCTTGAACGTCGAGCCGTCGCCCCAGATCTGGACGTCGTCCTCCAGCATCGCCCGCACGAGCAGCGTGCCCGTGACGGCGCGGCCGAGCGGCGTGGTGTTGAAGTACGCGCGACCGCCCGAGCGGATGTGGAACGCGCCGCAGGTGAGCGCGGCCAGGCCCTCCTCCACGAGCGCCGCACGGCAGTCGACCAGGCGCGCGATCTCGGCGCCGTAGGTCTTGGCGCGGCCGGGCACCGAGGCGATATCGGGCTCGTCGTACTGCCCGATGTCGGCGGTGTAGGTGCACGGGACGGCGCCCTTGTCGCGCATCCACGCGACCGCGACGGAGGTGTCGAGACCGCCCGAGAAGGCGATGCCGACGCGCTCGCCGGCGGGAAGGGAGGTGAGGACCTTAGACATAGGAAGAGTATGCATCATCGCGCATGGTCATGCAAAGGTGGTCTGAGTGGGCCGGTCCGCGTCGGCGGAGGCGCGACGAGGTGAGGCTCGTGCGAGCAAGCGAGCCCGACGGGGCGTCAGCGCGTCCCGTCGAACGGGGTGAGGCGGCGGTACGCGGCCCGGGCGTACCGCACCCGGGCTGTCGCGGTGCCGATGAGGGCGGCGGCCAGCAAGCACGCCACCCAACCCGGGTCCCGGTGGCCGGCCCAGGAGAGCTCCCCGGTGGGGTGGGTGGCGAAGACGTTCAGCAGCGCCCAGCACAGGAGGGCAGTTCCCGGCGCCGCGACGAAGCGGCCGAGCGTACTGAGGAGTGCGGCGAGTACGGACAGTGCCGCGAGGGCGAGGCCGGTGCGGTCGAGCGCGCCGAGCAGATCGAACGTGATGACCAGCACGAGGGAGCCCGAGCAGGCCGTCGTCCAGACGAACGGTGTGGCCATGGGCTCAGGGACGGCCCTTGCCCCCTTGGCGATGTACCGCCACTCCAGCACCGTCGGTTCCTCCCCACCACCGGGCGCCGGGGACGACTCCCGCCCCCGGCCTCACCCCGGCCAAATCCTCGCGCGACGGCACCGGCGCGCCGGTGAGGGCGCACGGGTGCGGCCGCGTCGGCCGATTGTCCCATTCCTGCACGGGAATGCCGAGGTCGGTACCGGCGCCGTCGCACACGGCGGATCCGGCCGGGGCCGGGTGTCAGTAGAGCTTGTTGACGGCCGTGGCGGTGGTGGTCTTGAAGTCGGCGACCTGGGCGTCGGCGAAGCCGCCCATCTGCCCCCACTGCACGAGCGTCACCGTCCTGCCGTCGCGGCCCACCGAGAACATGTTGATGTCGGATGCGCCCCAGGTCGCGCTGGTGTGGACGCCGTAGACGTGGGCGCCCTCCTCGACGTTCACCTTGCCGTAGTACTTCTGCTCCGCGGTGATGTCGGGGTTCTGCTTCATGACCGTCTTCGCGCAGCCGTCGAGGTCCTTGCGGAGCAGGGCGGCGAAGTCCTTGGCCCGCTGCGTGTCGCGCTCGACGACGGTCACCTGCAGCGCGCTGGTGTCGAGGTCGGTGCGGTAGGCGCGGTGCACCGAGATCGACGGCAGGGCCTCGCCGACGCACATCGGCAGCGGGTCGGGCTGCCCGGCCGTCACCGGACCGGCGGTCCACTGCGACGAGGCGTGCGGCGGCAGTTCGGCCGGGGCCAGGAACTGGGGCGTACCGGCCGCCGCGGCGGGCACCGTACCGACCGCGACACCCACCACAGCCAGCGCGGCACCCATCGCCAGCAGTCCGTTGTTCACACGCGTGTTCGTCTTCATTGTCTCCCCCAACTCATTTGGCCGACTTGCTCGTTCGAGCGGACGACGCCGCCCTTGATTCCCACGCCTCATACGACCCGCGACCTTACGGACTCGTTGCCCTCGCCCACGTCACAGCTCTGTCTTACGTGTCACCGAACGGCAACAGGGGGCACTGCGCGAAGGCTCGCCCCGCCGTCACGCCTCTGTGACGGCGCCCGCCGTTCCCCGGCTGTGACCATCGCAGGATTCACTCGTTTGACGGAGGTCAGGACGGAACGTCGTCAGCCTTCGGAAGGCGCTTTGACCGATGAGCACATCGCAACGGCCGCGCCGGGTGAAGAGGGCCGAGCCGGTGGTTCTCGAACATGCCGAGGCCGTCATCGTCGACCAGTACACCCGGCTCGTACGCCTCGCCTACCTCACCCTGCCCAGTGCCCTCAGTCGGCACCGGCGCGTCCTGATCGCCCATGCTCTAGTGCAGCGCGCGCTGCCCGGCTTCCGGGCGCGGCACGCGTCGGCGGGGATTCCGCTGCCGAGGGCGGGCGGCGCGAGGGCCGGGGCGCGGGGGCCCGGCAGGACCGGGGCGGCGTGGGTGACGGCGCGAGTGGTGGGCGCGGCGCTCGCACATGAGCGTCGGCCGCGCGGGTGGCCGAACCGGCTGCCGCCGCCCGGGGCGCTGCGCCTCACGTTGCCCCTCGTCTGGGGGCTGCGTCTGTTTCCCCGCGCCGGCGGCGCCGAGGAGATCGCGCTCGCGCAGCTCCTGTCGGAGGTTTCCGCGCCCGCCCGCGCGGCGTTCGTCCTGTGCAGACTCGACGGACTGCCCCGCACCGAGGTCGTGCACCTGCTCTTCAGCGCCGGTGTGTCCGAGCCGCAGGAAGCGCTGGATGCCGCCTGCCGTTTGGAGGAGCGGGCGGGCGACGCGGCAGGGGCTCTGCTGCGCTCGCAGGAGTTCGACGCCTGTTCCGTCCAGACCCGTCCCACCGATCTGCTGCGCCGCCGACGCCGGTTCCGTCTTCTCTGGTGCGCCACGGGAATCGCCGCCATCAGCTGCGCGGCACTGGCGTCGCTCGGCTCCGCCCCCGGCAACGAGCCGTCCCGGCGCCCCGCCGGGCGCCCCGCGATCAGCGCCGACGCACTGCTCCGCACCTCCTCCGGCACCTGGGCCGACACCTCACGGGTGGACTTCACCGCGTGGCCCGCGCGCGGCTCCCGCGTGGACGACCGCGCCCTGCTCACCCGTGCGCTCGCCACCTGGACCGATCCGCCGCGCGGCACCCGCGTCGGCGCAGCCGCGGCCACCACCACCGAACCACCGCCCAGGACCACACAGTTGCTGTACGCCGATGTCGTGGGCCGGAACGCGGTCGTACTGTTCCACGACGGCCGCCGCGTCGTCCGCTACACCGAGCCGCTCACCGCGTCGACGCCCGCGTCCCTGGACTTCTCGCGCGCCGACGACTCCGACGTGACCACCGCGGCGGCGCTCGCCGTCAGCCGTGGGAACGGCGAGGTCCGCTACCTCACCGCCCCATGGATCGCGGAGGCCCGGACCCGCGACCTGCTGCGCCCCGACGCGCCCGGCCACCCCCTCACCGTCTCCGGCGACGGCCTCCTGGAGGCGGTCGACGTACCGTCGGCCGCGGGCTCCTGCATCGCCCTGCCGGTGCTCCAACTGCGCTCGTCGAAAAGGATCGTGGAGAAGCATGCCTTCCTCGTCACCGACCTGGGCGGTCTCTCCCCGGCGCACCTCAGCTACACGCCGCCGCCGGGCACCGGCGCCCCGGCCCGCCAGCCGCGCGAGGCCACCAGCGGCGCGGCGCTGCTGAGCTGGGCCCACGGCGCGTGTCGTCTCTCCGATCTGCGCGGGAGCGGGGTGCGGGCGGTCAATCAGTGGGACTTCGCCGAGCAGGAACTGCCCGAGGACGGCGGCCGGGCCGTGTGGTCCTGCACCCGCGCCGCGACCTGGCGGGGCACCGGCAGCGTGCTGCTCCAGTTCCGTACGTCCGCAGGGTCAGCGACGGCGCCGGCGAAGGTCGTCGGGCGGGCCCGTTCGACGGCCGCCTGCAGCCGGTTCGGCCAGCATGTCGTGGCCAGTACCCGCTGGACGGCCCGCTCGGGGCACCGGTTCCTCCTCGCCGCGGGCAGCCGCGAGGTCACCCGGATCTCCGTGACCGGCACGGTCGACGCGGAGAAGCGCGGCCGTCTCCTGGCGGTCCGGGCGCCCAAGGACGCGCGGGTGACGGTACGGGCACGTCTGGCGAGCGGCGAGGAAGTGGCTGAAGTGGGGCGCGCCGACGGGCCCTAGCGTGCGCCCGCCGCATGACCCGGGGCGGGCCAGCGCGGGTGCCGGGCGTCGATGACGTAGTCGTGCGCGTGCTGCCAGCCGTGCGGCCCGGCGTGGGCGTCGGCGAGGTGGGGGTCGCCCGCGGGCAGGGTGCTGTGGAAGTGGATGAGGCGGGCCGGGTCGTGGGCGGGCCACAGCACGAGCGCCGTGGTCGCGGCGGTGAGCGCGACCCCGGCGAGCGTCGCGGCGGCCGTGCTCGTGCTGGCGGTGGAGCCCAGCCAGCCCGCGAGCGGATAGGTGAACAGCCAGCAGCCATGGGTGAGGGCGAACCTCGCGGCGAACGCGGCGGGCAGGTCGGCGGGTGCGGCCGAGCGGCGGATCAGCCTGCCCGCGGGGGTCAGCACCATGGAGGTGCCGATGCCGAGGAGGGCCCAGGCGAGCAGCAGTCCGCCCCAGGGCCCGACCCCGTAGATACCGTGGGTCCCGCGGCTCCCGTCCATTGCGTACTTTCCATACGTTCCGTACGCGAGTCCCGCGGCGTATACGGCGAGGACGGCGCCGAGCCCGAACCCGGCGGGCAGCATCACCGCGCGGTCCCCGAACCGCTCCAGAGCCCGTGGCAGGACGAGGGCGGTCGCCACGGAACCGGCCCCGAACGCACCCAGCGCCAGTGATACGTCGCCCGCGCCGCGGTGCAGGTGGTCGCGGACGAGTACGACGGTGTTGACGATGACCAGGGAGCCGGCGGCAGCCGCGGCGAGGTCGAGCGCGAGCAGGGCACGCAACCGGGGCGTGGCCCAGCACAGGCGGATGCCGAACGTCGCTTTGGCGTAGCCTCCGCCGACGCGCTCCACGGGGCGCGGTGTCGGCAGGACGACCGACATGACCAGCGTCGCGGAGGCGAGGAAGCCGAGGGCGGTACCGGCGAAGAGCCAGTTGTAGGTGATCAGCGCGAGCAGTACGGCGGCGAGCGCCGGGCTGAGCAGGCTCTCCACTTCGTAGGCGAGTCGCGAGAGAGTGAGGGCGCGGAGGTAGTCGCGCTCGGCGGGCAGGATTTCGGGAATGGTCGCCTGGAAGGTGGGCGTGAAGGCGGCCGAGGCGGCCTGCAGCAGGAAGATCAGGACGTAGACCTGCCCCACGTGGTTCACGAACGGCAGGGCGAGCGCGATCCCCGCCCGGGTGAGGTCCATCGCCACCAACAGGGCGCGGCGCGGCAGGCGTTCGGTGAAGGCGCCGATCAGCGGGGTGAGGCCCACATAGGCCACCATCTTGATCGCGAGTGCGGTGCCGAGAACCGCGGAGGCGTCCGCGCCCGCGAGGTCGTACGCCAGCAGGCTGAGGGCCACGGTCGCCAGGCCCGTGCCGGTCAGGGCCAGGGCCTGAGCGGTGAACAGGCGGCGGTAGGTGCGGTTGTGGAGCACTGAACGCATGACGGCGTCCCCTGGGTCGGCGGCCCGGACACCACAACGTTAGACGACACGTGCGCAGTTGCGCACGCATCGGCCTGGTTCTTGTAGCCGGTGTCGACCCATGCCTTGGTGACGGTGGGGTGGTTGGCGGCGAGTTGGGTGAGGAGCTGTTTGCCGGCCTCGTTGTCGGAGACGCTGGCGCCGGTGACCATGACCAGCAGCAACTGGCCGAGGGTGTCGACGACGATGCTGCGCTTGCGGCCGACGATCTTCTTCCCGGCGTCGATTCCCTCGGTGCTGGTGGGGACGCTGGGGGCGGTTTTGACGCTCTGGGCGTCGATGGCACATGCGGTCGGCTCGGCAGTGCGTCCTTCCTGTTCTTGGACCAGGTGATGCAGGCGGATGCCGAGTTGCTCGATGGTGCCGTCGGTGGTCCAGGCGCTGAAGTGGGAGAAGACAGTGGTGTGCGCGGGGAAGTCGTGGGGCAGGTAGCGCCAGGCGATGCCGGTGCGGTTGACGTAGAGGATTTCGCGAAGACCGCTCAAGTCGACATCGTGCTGGCCTCGGACGAGTTGGCGGTTGCCGAGGGGATCACGAAGAAGACCAGTGCTGCGAGGGCCGCCACGCTCGCTGCGAGTGCCAAGGTGCCTGGAAGAGACCAAGTCGCGACTGGTCCGGCAACTGCTGCCCCCAGGGCGAATCCGGTGATCTTCAGGCTGGCGCCGGTGGTGAAGATCTGGGCTCGCAGGTGATCTGGGGCCTCCCGGTGGCGGACTGCGAACAAGGCGGCCAGTTGGGGTCCTTCCCCTATCCCCACGATGAGTACGGCCACGATGAGTACGACGGGTTGACCCCACTCGGCCAACGCCAGCGCGGCAGCCTGGACAAGGGCACTGGCCCAAATGATCGTGTCGGGGGCAACTGAACGCGGGAACCCAGCGAGTACGGCGTTGGCCACCAAAGCTGCGATCGCCACGCAGGAGAGCAGCACCGCACCGCGGCTGGCCCCGCCCAGAACACGTTCGCCGAGGAGCGGGATGCACGCCATCAGCATTCCCTGGGCGATGCAGGAGACGGTCGAGGTGAGAGTGGCTCGGGCCAAGGACGGTCTTCCGAGGATGACCCGTACTCCGGCAACAAGGTCGCTGGTCACCGAAGTTGCCTGCACTCCCAGCACTCGGCCGGGACGGGCAGGCAGCATCCACGCGGCGGGCAGCGCCAAGGCGATGAGCACCACAGAGACCACCACGGCCATCGGGGCGCCCAGCGCCTCTGCCACGCCGCCAGCGAGAGCCGGACCGGCCAGACTCGCCATATTGAACGTCATGGCATCGAGCGCATTCGCCCGGGGCAGGTGGTCACCCAGCACCACACGCGGAAGTTGGGCCGTCCATCCCCCCGACAGGGCCGGGCCCAGCAGCCCTGTCACCGCTGCGATCAAGATCGTGACAGCGAACGGCCACCGCCCTAGTCCCCCAAGAACCGTCCCCAGCCCCACCGCATAAAGGACGAGGGCCCCAGCCAGCAGGCGTCCCGGCCGATCTGCTCTGTCGAGGAGCGCCCCAAAAATCGGCCCCCCTACCGCGGCAGAGATCGTGATGCCCGCGAGCAGCGACGACGCGGCGACGGTCGATCCGGTCAAGGCAAATGCTGCCAGCATCAGCGCCGGTCCTGACATCTCGTCCCCGGCACGGGCTGCCACCGCTCCGACGAGATAGAAGCGGAGCGAGTAACGCTTTCCCATCAGCAGGACGTTACGAAGGTAACTCAATCATCCGCAAGATGCGTTACATTCCGCAGGTGTCATCCCACAGCGACGATTGGTCCACCCGGCACTCCGTGCTCACCACAGCCCGGCGCACCGCCGCCCTGATCAACGCCCTGGCTGACGGCTGCCCCGACCCAGCTGATGTCGCCGACGTGCTCCGCGCATACGGCGAGACCGACCCCATCGACCTCACCACCCGCGATGTCGCAGAGATGCAGGCAGCTGCCTCCCTGCTCCGGCTGGTCTTCGCCGCCGAGCACGCCGATGACGCCGCAGCCGCCCTCAACCAGCTCTTGACGGACCACACCGGACCGCTCCGCCTGACCTCACACAACGGCAGCACTCCCTGGCACCCCCACCTCGACCGCGAGGACAACGCACCCTGGGACGAGTGGCTCGTCGCCTCGTCCTGCATGGCCCTGACCGTTCTCGTCTGGGACCGTCAACGTCCGCCCGGCAGGATCTGCGCATCCCCCACCTGCCAGATCGCCTTCATCACCCAGGGCAGCGGTCCGGAGCGTCGCTACTGCTCCCGCCGATGCGCGACCCGCGAACGAGTCGCAGCCCATCGACGCTCCCGCTCCGCCGAGCAGCCGAACGAAGCCAAATAGGGCGCCAAGGTCCAACGCAGCATCGCTCAACCTTCGATGGCACAGGACGGCTGTCCCGTGCCACTGGATCTTGACCGTTTGCCATCGGACTTTGACGAACGCGCGTTTGAGTTACCAGAGTTTGATCGCCGCAGGTCAGCGACTCCGCGCACCTTCAGTGCGCGCCGGGGCGTGGTAGAACCCGTGGCGCGCTGGAGGTGCTTCTGTCTGCCCTGACGGCCATCTGCACGGGTGCAGCCTGTCGTCACCGTTCCGTCACAAGTAGTCGCCGCACGGAACCCTGCCGCTCTCCCGCCCCATCTGCACTCACGCACCACGACCACACGTACCGCGGGACAACAACCGACGACCGAAACCCGCGGACGAGACGACTCAGGGGGACGACAGCATGCGTCACAGCAACGGCATTCGCAGGGCGGCTCTGGCAACGACGGCGGTCACGGCCGCCGCGGCGGCCGTGACCGGAATCCTGCCCGGCACCGCCATGGCGGCGAGCACCACCACCTCCACCCCGCCGCCCGCCTGCCCGGCCTCCGCCCTCCAGGTCAGCGCCTGGCAGGCCGCCCACCCGCCCGTCGGGACCGGGACCGGGGCGGCGGTTGTGCAGTTCACCAACGTCTCCCAGAAGACGTGCGTCCTGAAGGGCCATCCGACGGTCGCGGGCGGCTCTCTCGCCCGCAACACCCCGCTCAAGGTCACCCCCGCCGACAGGGCGGCCACCGTGACGGTCCGGCCGCACGGCAAGGCGTGGGTGAAGCTGACCTTCGTCCAGGTCCAGGGGGAGGGCGACGGCTACTGCGTGTCGGGCAAGACCCCGGCGGCGTATCCGACGATGGTCATCGGGCTGCCGCACTCCGGGAAGCACCAGGTCGCCCTGAACGACGGGTGGTGGGCCGAGTGCGACAACAAGGTGACCGCCACCCCGGTCTCGACGGTCAAGCCTTCCTGACCCCCCGTCCCCACACATCGAGCAGCCTGCATGAGGATCGCAAGGCTCTGACCTACACGTTCACGAGGAACTGCACATAAGTGCAGGTCAGCGACTCAGCACACCGAAGGTGTGCTGAGTCCAGTTGACTCGACATGCCCGCGGCCGTGTCAGACGGGCAGGCCGTGGCCTTGCGCCGGTCCACTCCTGGCGTCGGCCTTGGCGGTTGTCAGGAGTGGACCGGCTCGAAGGTGTCAGGGTGTTCGCCGTCCGCTCACGTATCGGGTGACTCGTTGGGCGCCCAGGACTACGGGCACTACGGCGATCCCCCCGACCAGTGCCCACAACATGCAAGCTGCCCAGGACTGGTCGCTCACAGTAAGGCCGAGGAACACCCCCATGCCGGCCAACACCGCAAGCGAGGCGGTCCGTTCGGCTCGGGTGTGACGGTTCTTCAAATCATCTGTCATCGCAGTGCTCCTCACGAGTCATGTCGTCGGCGCGGGAAGGGCGACAGCATCGCCTGTCAGTCGAACAGACCGCCGACGACTCCGGCGACGGCTCCACCCAGACCTCCTGCGACAGCCCCGGGGATGCATCCAGCTCCTCCTCCGGCTACGGCGCCCCCCACGCACCCGCTGACAAGTCCCATGGCGGTGCCCTTGGCGGCGTCGTTCACCCACTTGGGGTCGGCGACGACGGGAAAGGCTGTGGAGTCCGTGGTCTGTACCGACTGGATGAGGGTGTTGCCGTCGATGCGGAAGCTGGTGGGTATGGACTTGCCGGTAGCGTCCTTGGCCCAGGGTGCAGTGAAACCGCCGAGGAATTTGCCGTTCTTGGCGACTGCGGCGACGGCGCCGGTGTTGAGCTTGACCAAGTGGGCACCGTCGGGCAGGCCGATGTCGTAGCGCTGTTCGCGCGGGGCGGTGGCGTTCTTGAGGACGGCCAGGGCGCGGATGCCGCCGTCGGCGGTGGGCTGGATCGCGAGGTCGGTGCCCTTGGCCGCCCCGGGGTAGACGGTGGTGTTCTTGCCGGCCCTGGTGCCGATGACGTTGTTGCTGCTGGGAAGTGCGATGGATACGGCGTCACCCGTTGCGGTGACAGTCTTCGCGTCCCCGGTGGAGCGCTGGGGGATTCTGGTGCCTGACGCCGGGGTCGGGGCGATGTCGCCGGTGCCGGTGGCCTTCTCGACTGCGGCCGCGGTGCTTTCGGTCTTAGAGGGGGCGTCGCTGGCCAAGGCGACGGAGGTGGTTCCGAGGGTGAGGGCGGCCGCGCTGAGGGTGGTGACGATGCCGCTGGCTATGCGCTGACGGTGGTTCATGAAAACCCTTCGTGGATGGTGCATTGGGCCCCGGCGCAGCCGATGGAGGGAGGGGGCTGGCGCCAGGGTGAGATGACCTTGGCATGCGCAAATGATCACGGGAAGGGTGTTCAACTGAGGTCGGCGCAATTGAGGGCTTTGGTCCTCGTATTTGCTGCCCTATTGGGACCTTAGTCCTCGCATTTTCGAGCCTTTCTGATGTTTGCCCCTCGCTGTTGCGCTCCTGCGGCTTTTCCCGTTCATGCGGCGATGCGTCCACCCTCCGTCCAGATGCGACCGCAACCTGTGCAGTGCGCGATCGGCTGTCGGCCTTCGCCACCGTGGACGTCGATTGCGCCGCCGCAATCGTGACGCTGCTCCAGGGTGTGGCGCTGCGCGGCGATGTCGAGGGCTCGCTCCACCCGCCCGGCCGAGCCCGCGGCGACTCAAGCCGACTCGCACAGGCACGAGATGCCCGGCATCTAGGACAGGCGGGCGATGAGTTCCTCCCGGCCGGACACGCCCGTCTTCCGATACACCGCCTTGAAGTGGTCGTTCACCGTATGCGGCGACAGGTCGAGACGGCGGGCGATCTGCTTGGCGGACTGGCCCTCGAGGGCCTGCGCGATGACCATCCGCTCCCTGCTGGAGATGCCGTACCACTGCACGAGAGCGGGCAACAGGTCGGCGGCCGGCGCAGGTTGGAGGGTCACTACCACATCCCCCGCCGTCCCTCCGTCGAGGAGCTGGGCCTGCAGGGAGAACCATCCCTGAGAGGTGGGCGCCCGGGTGAGCGCCGGTGCGCCCGTACGCCGCGCGGTGTACGTGATGTGCCAGAGAAAGCCGAACAGCTCCTGGTCACAGGCGGGATAGACGCCAGGCAGAAGCCTGCGCACGGCCTCGCGGCCACCTGCCGTCACCCCTGTGATCTCATCGCTCGGCCCGATGAAGACGACACACGGCGGGAACGGGATACGCCGAGGACGCAACGACCTGCCCGTCACAAACCGCCTCACGGCCAGGGCGAGCGGCTGCGCAAGCTCCGCCGCGCGCGCGACCTCCACCGCCGAGAACGGCCTCGCCCCCCGCTCGCGCAACAGCACCAACGCGCCCCAAGCAACGCCACGTTGGGCCAACGCGACACACATCTCACTGCCGTACGAGTCGGCGGCCATGATGCTGTGCAGTCGGCGCACCTGCGGGCGCTCGTCCGACGAGCCGGAACCGAGCACGGCGACCGGGCAGGCCCCGCGAATCAGCTCGGCGACGGGGCTCTGGGTCCAGCCGAGCGCATCCTCGCTGTCCATACGGCGCCGCGCCCGCGCGTCGTAGGTGTTCTCGCAGGCCAGAAAGCAGCGCGCGCCGGTGACGGGGTCATAGCCGGTGAGCAGATAGCCGTCGTGCGGTACGGCCCTGCTCAGGTGGCTCGACACCACCTCGCCCAGCTCCGATACGGAGCCGACCCGGCCCGCCGCCTCCGACACCGCATGACCCGCCGGGCCCGCTGCCCCCATCCATGTGACCACCCAACGAGTGTGGCACACCTCACATCCCCAACTCCAGAAGGTTCATGACCTGTTGGGCGGACCGGAGTGACCCACCGGTTCACCGTCGCGGCCTGGACGCCCCCCGCGGCTGGCTCGCCAGCGCCGTCAGCCTCGGGCACCTGGAGGACGCGCTGCGCTCTCAGGGGTGCCAGGGTGCTCCGGTCACCTGGTGGTCCGCGTGGCTCAGCGCCTCCGTGACCAGTCGGCGCAGATGGCCGTCGCGCAGCGAATACACCATGCGGCGCCCGTCCTTGCGGGACTGGACGAGACCGGCGAGCCGCAGCTTGGCCAGGTGCTGGCTGACGGCAGGACGCGCCGCGCCGCTGACGCCCGCCAGCTCCGTCACGTCCGCCTCTCCCCCGGCCAGCACCCACAGCAGGTGCAGGCGCGTCGGGTCGGCGAGAAGCGCGAACACCGTTGTGGCGGCCTCCAACTGCGCCCGGTTCGGGCTGCTTTGGTGACCGCTGGTCTCGCGGTGTGCGGCTGAGGGTGCGTCGCGCTCCGGCATGGCGTCATCGTAGGACCGCACAGGCCGCGTCGGGCGCCGGGTGCCCGCTTCTCGCACCCGTCGGCAGCCTCTTCGGTCCCGGACGCTCACCTTCTCGCACCCGCCGGCCGCCTCTTCGGTCCCGGACGCTCACCTTCGTGCGCTCAGAGCCTGTGCCAGATCCCCGGCCGACCGACTCAGTTCTGCCCGGTCAGGCGGTCCAACTCCGCGGTGATCCGCGTCCGGAGCGTGTCGTGCCTGGACGACAGTGCGTACCGTTCGTCGTGCCAGTTCTCCCGCGGGTAGAGCCAGACCGGCATCCGCACCAGGTCGGCCGGCTCCCATGCGTATCGCGGCCACACATGCGCGTGGAGGTATCCGTCGGTGTTTCCGAGGATCTCCAGGTTCACCCGCCGGAACTCCGGGTCGAGGCGTCGGCAAGCGCACTCGACGGCTTCGCCCAGGACGTCCATGTCGGACAGGAAGGCCAGTCGCTTCGGCTTGGGCAGCTCGGACAATCGCTCCACCTGCGGATTGTCGACGAGGAGGACCGAGTAGCCCGGCAGGAACTGGACGTCCCCCATCGCCGCGAACCCCGCCGTCAACCGCCGCATCACGGCCGGGTTCTCGCCGGCCAGGGCGCTTGCGATCCGGTTTTCGCGCCACTCGTTCGTCATGGGTTGCCGACTCCGTCCGCTCGGGTGGGTCACCGAGACCTCATCTTCTCGCAGCGCGGGACGCACCTGCGCTCAGCGGTGCTGGGCGATGAGCAGGTGTGCCATCCGCCGGGCCCGGAGAGCCGCGTCGGTGTCCCCTTCCGCCGCCGAGATGATGGACCCCTTCATCAGGATGTGCCAGGAGCGGGCGAACGAGTCCGTGTCGCGCAGCTCCGCCTCTTCGGCCATGCCGGACACGAAGGAGCGGATGTTCTGCAGGTAGCCGATGCTCGCCCTGCCCAGGGGGTGCTCGCCGCCCATCTCCAGCAGGACGTTGATGAACGTGCAGGCGTCGAAGTCGTCGCTGCGGAACCAATCGTCGAAGACGTCGAAGATCGCGAGCAGCCGTTCCTCCGGCGTACCGCCACGGCTGCGGGCACCTGCCATGACGAGACCGAGCGTCCACTGCTCCTCACGGCGGGCGAGGAACTCCAGCACGAGCGCGTCCTTCGACTCGAAGTGCCGGTAGAGCGTCGCCTTGGCGACTCCCGAACGCGATATGACCTCTTCGATGCCGACATCGCGGACACCGCGTCGCGAGAAGAGCTCGTACGCGGTTCGCAAGATCCGTTCACGAGGTGCCAGTTGGCACGTCTCTGCCGGCGGTCCGCTGTCCATCACCGTCCAGAATAGCCCTGGACAGAGCCGCCGCCCCCTGCCATCGTCTAAGTAGCGGCCCACGAGACAGACCGGTCTTTCTGTCCCGGCCCGGTCAGTGACTTCACACCCCCATCACCACTACAGGGTCCCGGTGTACGCATCAACCGGCTGAGCAGCCACCGCGGGAGCAATCGGCTGTCGGCCCACCACCGGGAACTGCCCGACGGGTGGGGCAGCGGTCTCCCTGGCGCACCCCTCCCACCAGGTGAGCCGCCCCACCCGTCGGATGGCCGTCCCTGTTCCAGGATGGTGAACCGTCGTGCAGCCCGGTTGGTTCCTTCGCGGCCGCGACCTCGCTCACTCGCTTGCCATCGGCGTCGACGGCAGCGCCCGCCCTCATCCGGTCGGCGCCCACCTCGCCCACCCGGCGATCACCCACGGGTACGTGTCAAAACTATTGACAACTCAATTGGTCTGGACCAACTATGCGCACAGCAGCGGTGGCCACCGTCGTTCGCTCCCCTCCTTCTCTCCTCCCTGGAGGCACCCCGTGGACCGTGTACGTCAGGGCAGACCCGGCCTTCGTCGGAGGTTCGGCGCAGCGATCGCCGTGAGTGCGGCCGCCGCACTCGCCGTCACCGTGCTCGCCGCGCCCGCGCAGTCGGCCGACACCAAGGCCGCCGGCGTCGCAGCGGACGTCAACGTCGCCAAGAACGCCGGGTTCGAATCGGACCTGAGCAACTGGACCTGCGCAGCGAACAGCGGTACCGCCGTCACCTCCCCCGTGCACGGCGGTACGAAGGCGCTCAAGGCCACCCCGTCGGGCCAGGACACCGCCGAGTGTTCCCAGATCGTCAAGGTGAAGCCCAACTCCACGTACAAACTGAGCAGTTGGGTGCAGGGCAGTTACGCCTACCTCGGTGCCCGCGGCACGGGTACCACCGACGTGTCGACGTGGACGCCGGGCACCTCCTCCTGGCAGCAGCTCTCCACCAGCTTCACCACCGGCGCGAACACCACGTCCGTCACCGTGTACACGCACGGCTGGTACGGACAGAGCGCGTACTACGTCGACGATGTGAGCGTCCTCGGACCCGACGGAGGCGGCGGCACCGATCCGGTGGAGATACCGGCCGTGCCGGCCGGCCTCGCGGCGGGCGCGACGACGTCCACGTCGGTGGACCTGTCCTGGACCCCGGTGTCCACGGCCACCGCGTACACCGTCTACCGCGACGGCACGAAGGTCGCCTCGACAAGCGGCGCCTCCACGACCGTCACCGGCCTCACGCCGGAGACCACGTACAGCTTCCAGGTGAGCGCCTCGAACGCGGCGGGTGAGTCCGCCAAGTCGGCGGCGGTGTCCGCACGGACCACCAAGGGCGGCGGCGGAGACGGCGGCACCGTGCCCAAGCACGCGCTGACCGGCTACTGGCAGAACTTCAACAACGGCGCGACCGTGCAGAAGCTGCGGGACGTGTCCTCGCAGTACGACATCATCGCCGTCTCCTTCGCCGACGCCACCACCACACCGGGCCAGATCACCTTCAACCTGGACCCGGCCGTCGGCTACTCCTCCCCCGCCGACTTCAAGGCGGACATCGCGGCCAAGCACGCCGCGGGCAAGTCCGTGATCCTCTCGGTCGGCGGCGAGAAGGGCAGCATCTCCGTCAACAGTGACGCCTCCGCGACGGCGTTCGCCAACAGTGCCTACGCGCTCATGCAGGAGTACGGGTTCGACGGCGTCGACATCGACCTGGAGAACGGCCTCAACCCGACCTACATGACGAAGGCGCTGCGCCAGCTCTCCGCGAAGGCGGGCTCGAAGCTGGTGCTCACGATGGCGCCGCAGACCATCGACATGCAGTCCACCTCCGGTGGGTACTTCCAGACGGCGCTCGCCGTGAAGGACATCCTCACGGTCGTCAACATGCAGTACTACAACAGCGGTTCGATGCTGGGCTGCGACGGCAAGGTCTACAGCCAGGGCACCGTGGACTTCCTGACCGCGCTCGCCTGCATCCAGCTGGAGGGTGGCCTCGACCCGTCACAGGTCGGCATCGGCGTCCCGGCGTCGACGCGCGGCGCGGGCAGCGGTTACGTCGCCCCGTCCGTCGTGAACAACGCCCTGGACTGCCTGGCCCGCGGCACCGGCTGCGGCTCCTTCAAGCCGTCGAAGACGTACCCGGGACTGCGCGGCGCCATGACGTGGTCCACGAACTGGGACGCGACGGCGGGCAGCACATGGTCGAACACCGTCGGTCCGAAGGTGCACAGCCTTCCGTAGCGAACGCCCGCGCGGCGGGGCGGACCGGCCACGGTCCGCCCCGCCGTCCTTGCGGCGGCCTCGCACACCTACCTCTTGCGCGACTCCACTCGGTTCCTTCGGTCCATTCGGTCCATCACCAGGTTCGCCACGATCCCCAGCAAGGTCGCCGCCGCGGAGGGCAGCCATGGGTTGGTGGCGTGCAGGCCCGGCGTGAATTGCAGGACGAACATGGCGGCGATGAAGGTCGTCAGGCAGGAGGTGACCGTCTCTGCCGCCTGCTTCGTGCGCTCAGCGGGCCGGCTGAGCCGCACCAGGAGTCGCACCGGGGTGGTGAACACCCCGGCGAGCAGTCCGCAGGGGATACTCAGCAGCGCGGCCCAGAGCAGCGTGCCCAGACCGTCGAATTCGATCAGGTCGCTGAACGCGGCGGTGACGATCAGGACCATCAGCAGCAGGACGAGCACGACGACGGCCCCGACCCCGAGACCCAGAGCCGTCATTCCGGCTGCGACCAGCGCTTTCCCCGTGGCGTTCAAGGAGCCCCACGTGATCTCCTCTTCACGGTCCCGCTCCTGCTGTTCGCTCATTACGGGACCATCCCTTCTGCAGCCCTCTTCGGTAGGGTTGTGACCTCTCGGTCCCGGTGGGTGCACGGCCATGTTCGCGAGCCGCTCGACGGCCACGATGAGTTCCGCCGGCCCCACCGGGCCGAGGCCGTCTGATCGGCTTCAGGGACACGCCCCGCAGAGGGCCGATTAATGAGCTCCCGGCAGACGTCCTCACCACCGAGCAGGTGCTCCGCGCACGACACAGGAGTACTTCTTTCGTGTACATCGGCTGGGACTGGGCCACCGACACCCACGACGTGACCGTCATGGATGACACCGGCAAGCGCATCGACCGGTGGGAACTGGCCCACACCGAGGAGGGGTTCACCAAGACTCTGGCGAGGCTGCGCAAGCTCGGGGACCCGGCCGCACTGCCTGTGGTCAACGAGACGACCCGTGGCCTGGCCGTCGACCGGCTGCTCGCCGCCGGCCACCCGGTCGTCCCGGTCCACCCCAACGCTTTCCACGCCATGCGCCCGCGCTGGGGCGCCTCCAAGGCCAAGACCGACGCGGGCGACAGCATGAAGCTCGCCGACTACCTGCGCACCGACGGGCACCTGCTGCCCCGCCTGGAGCCCACCGAACAGGCCACCTTGGACCTGCAGGCCCTCACCCGCCAGCGCGCCGACCACATCCACGCCCGTGTCGCCGCCGTCAACCAGCTCGCCGCCCTGCTGGACGAACACTGGCCCGGCGGCAAGGCACTCTTCTCCACCCTGGACAGCGACATCGCCCTGGCCTTCCTGGAGCGTTACCCCACCCCCGGCTCGGCCGCCAAGCTCACCGCCGGACGCCTGGAAGCCTGGTGCAAGCGCCGCGGCTACTCCGGCAAGAAACCCGGCAGCGTGCTCATCGAACGCCTGCGTTCGGCCCCGGCCGCGGCCTCCCGCCTCAGCGAACCCGTCGCCCGGCAGCTCATCCTCATGCAGGTCCAGCTCGTCCAGGGCATCCGGGCGACCATCCGCGCCTTGGAGAAGGCCATCACCGAAGCGGTCGAAACCCACCCCTACGCCCCGCTGTTCGCGCCCATGCCGCGTATCGGCAAGGTCAACTTGGCTCAGATCATCGGCGAGATCGGCCCCTTCCTGGAGCGCGCCCAGAGCTGCGAACAGCTCATCGCCGAGACCGGCGTCGTCCCGGTCACCCGCGCCTCGGGCAAGTCCCGCTCGGTCGGCTTCCGCTTCGCGGCCAACCGCAGAGCCCGCCTCGCGATCGCCACCTTTGCCGACAACAGCCGCCACTCCAGCGACTGGGCGGCCAAGATCTACAACGACGCCCGGGACCGGAAGAAGCGCCACCCCCACGCCACCCGCATCCTGGCCCGCTCCTGGCTGCGCGTGATGTGGGCCTGCTGGCGCGACGGCACCTGCTACGACCCCGACATCCACCAAGCCAACGGCAAGATCAAACCGGCAGCCGACGAGTCCGTGGCGGCCTAGAGGTTGACTCAGGAAACTCATTACGGGACCATCCCTTCTGCAGCCCTCTTCGGTAGGGTTGTGACCTCTCGGTCCCGGTGGGTGCACGGCCATGTTCGCGAGCCGCTCGACGGCCACGATGAGTTCCGCCGGCCCCACCGGGCCGAGGCCGTCTGATCGGCTTCAGGGACACGCCCCGCAGAGGGCCGATTAATGAGCTCCCGGCAGACGTCCTCACCACCGAGCAGGTGCTCCGCGCACGACACAGGAGTACTTCTTTCGTGTACATCGGCTGGGACTGGGCCACCGACACCCACGACGTGACCGTCATGGATGACACCGGCAAGCGCATCGACCGGTGGGAACTGGCCCACACCGAGGAGGGGTTCACCAAGACTCTGGCGAGGCTGCGCAAGCACGGGGACCCGGCCGACCTGCCGGTGGCCATCGAGACGACCCGTGGCCTGGCCGTCGACCGGCTGCTCGCCGCCGGCCACCCGGTCGTCCCGGTCCACCCCAACGCTTTCCACGCCATGCGCCCGCGCTGGGGCGCCTCCAAGGCCAAGACCGACGCGGGCGACAGCATGAAGCTCGCCGACTACCTGCGCACCGACGGGCACCTGCTGCCCCGCCTGGAGCCCACCGAACAGGCCACCTTGGACCTGCAGGCCCTCACCCGCCAGCGCGCCGACCACATCCACGCCCGTGTCGCCGCCGTCAACCAGCTCGCCGCCCTGCTGGACGAACACTGGCCCGGCGGCAAGGCACTCTTCTCCACCCTGGACAGCGACATCGCCCTGGCCTTCCTGGAGCGTTACCCCACCCCCGGCTCGGCCGCCAAGCTCACCGCCGGACGCCTGGAAGCCTGGTGCAAGCGCCGCGGCTACTCCGGCAAGAAACCCGGCAGCGTGCTCATCGAACGCCTGCGTTCGGCCCCGGCCGCGGCCTCCCGCCTCAGCGAACCCGTCGCCCGGCAGCTCATCCTCATGCAGGTCCAGCTCGTCCAGGGCATCCGGGCGACCATCCGCGCCTTGGAGAAGGCCATCACCGAAGCGGTCGAAACCCACCCCTACGCCCCGCTGTTCGCGCCCATGCCGCGTATCGGCAAGGTCAACTTGGCTCAGATCATCGGCGAGATCGGCCCCTTCCTGGAGCGCGCCCAGAGCTGCGAACAGCTCATCGCCGAGACCGGCGTCGTCCCGGTCACCCGCGCCTCGGGCAAGTCCCGCTCGGTCGGCTTCCGCTTCGCGGCCAACCGCAGAGCCCGCCTCGCGATCGCCACCTTTGCCGACAACAGCCGCCACTCCAGCGACTGGGCGGCCAAGATCTACAACGACGCCCGGGACCGGAAGAAGCGCCACCCCCACGCCACCCGCATCCTGGCCCGCTCCTGGCTGCGCGTGATGTGGGCCTGCTGGCGCGACGGCACCTGCTACGACCCCGACATCCACCAAGCCAACGGCAAGATCAAACCGGCAGCCGACGAGTCCGTGGCGGCCTAGAGGTTGACTCAGGAAACTCATCGCTGACTCCCGAGGGTGTACCGGTCCTTGACCTTGACCTCGGTGACCGACCGTCCCTCGGCGAAGACACTCCGCCAGTCGCCGATCACATGGAGCTCGTCGGTGCCCATCGCGCGGACGACGGTGAGACCTTCCTCGTACGCCTTGTAGGCCTTCATCCAGAGGTTGGAGAAAGCCTGGGAGCGGATGAGGTGCATCCAGTCGGGGCGGTAGAGCTCGCGGTTGTAGTTCGACTCCCCCATCGTGGCGACGAACTTGGAGTACATCGCCTTCACGTACTCCAGCGTCACCTCGTCGTCCTCGCCGATCGCCAGGTCCCGGGCGTCCTTGAGGGCGACACGGAACTTCTCGAGGAGGCCTTCGGTCGCGCCGGAGGTGTACGACTCGTGGATGAGGGGCGGCTCGCACAGTCCGTACTTCGGCGACGAAAGGCGCAGGAGCAGGCGCAGGGTCGGCTCGGTGATCCAGAGAGGGCCCGGTTCGTCGCGGTTGCCGATCGGGTTCGGCAGGACATCCTCGTGGTCCCAGACGGGTGGGGTGACGAGGTGGACTCCGGCGCGGCGGCGGTCGTGGGCGAAGCCGGTGGAGTGCTCCAGCTGGCCGATCGGGAGATGCGTCTTGAGCGCGGAGAGGTAGGCGCCGTTCATGTCGAGGGCCGTCACCTCGTGGGCGCCGGGCGGGAGTTCGGGGCGGGTCCACTTGGGTCGGGCCTCCCAGATCTGGTCCGCGCCGCGCGAGGTCTGCTTGCGCAGGATGTCCGGGATCCAGGGGTGCGCCACGATGTCGTAACGGCCACCCTTGCGGGTCTCGTCGAGCAGGGCCATCGCGTCCGGGATGGCCCGCTTGACCAGGGCGGCCGTGGCGGCATCCACGTCGCCCGCGTGCGCGGCGAGCGCCTCCCGCACGGCGCGGCCGATCACGTCGGGCATGTCGGCGGGTGTCTGCGCCCTGCGTCCCACCGGGACGAGTTTCACCTGCCGCGCCGGGCGGGTGGAGGCGGGAGCGAGCGCGGGGGTGACCGCTGTGTTCGTGGTGCCGCACTGGGTGGGGTCCAGGTGCTGCGGGAAGCCCTCCACCTCCTCCGTGGCGGGCCTGCCGCACAGCACACACGGTTCAGGGTGGGCCAGGCGCCCGGCCGTGCTGTCGGCGGGTTCGCCTCGTCCCCCGGTCGGCGCCTGGGAGGCGGCGAAGGGCTGCGGCTCGGACTCCGGTTCGGCTTCGGGCTCGCGGTCGGGGTCGGTCCCCGAAGGCTGCGGCGCGAGCCTCGTACGCGCCGCGTCGAGAAAGTACGCGTACTTCTCCCGGACGCCACCCGTCGGTTCGCGGCCGGACTCCCAGCCGCCGACCGTGTTCGGGCTCACCCCGATGGCGCGCGCCACTTGGGCCTGCGACAGGTTCAGGGCCTCGCGCAGCGTGCGGCGTTCCTCGGCGGACGGCAGTTCCACCTCCGGCCCCGCGACGGCCAGCAGGGCGTCGATGGCGTCGAAGTCGCTCATCGCCGGGCCGCACCCCTCGCTGCGGGTCCGGCGGCGGTACGGCGCCTCGGAACGGTACGACGGCGGTCGGCGGGCAGCGCCTCGCAGGCCCGGGTGGGGCCGGCGAGCAGGTCGAGCACATCGATGCCGTAGTGCACGGCGATCGCGTCGCAGTCGTCCAGGCCCCAGGCGGCGGCGCCGGACTGACGACGTGACACCTGCGTCTGGTCGACGCCTAGTACGGAGGCGAGGCCCGCTTGTGTGTCACCGGTGATCTGCATCAGCGCGGCCACAGCCGCACGCAGTCGCTCGACGGAAGACATACCCATGACCTCAGCCTAGCCAACCGGCGGGCGGCATTCGCATGTGGCTCGCGAATAACGCATGCCCTTGTCGTTTCGTGGTCTTGGTCATCGTTGACCATCCGTCGGCCCCCGCCGTCATCAGTCCCTGGGCGCGCCATTCCGCCAGACGTGCACTTCCGTGCTCGGGACACGTTCGGAGAACCGGCCCGACGCGGAGGCCTCCCGCAGCAGTGCGCGCAGATCGGCTTCGAAGCGGTCGCGGCCGGTACCGAACAGGTGCGGGGCCGAGTTCGACATGGAGAAGACACCGGCCACGACGTCGTCGGCCGAGCGTTCCAGGGGCTGTCCGCCGGGCACGACGTGGTGCTCCGGCCCCGAGAAGCCCGCCCGGGCGTACACGGCCGCCTCGCCGCCGGGGGTGCCCTGCGCCAACACGCCCCGCCCGGCGCGGCGGACCGGCCCCAAGTACCGTCTGACCAGCGCCCCCACCGCCTCGTGGGGTGGCGCCGGGTACGGGAGCCCGTCGACCGGCCGAGCCTCCGTCTTCACATCCGAGATGTGGACCAGCGCGCCGCCGGAACAAAGCATCTCCTTGACGGTCGCGGCGACCAGGTCGCGGTCCATCCAGTGGAAGGACTGGGCGAAGACCGCGACGGTGAACGTGCCGAGCCCCGCGGGGAGGTCCTCCGCGCGGGCCCGCACCCATCGCGCCCGTGCGGCCGCGCCCCGCCGGACCGCCTCGCGACCCGCTTCGGCGATCATGTCGCCGTCCGGGTCCACGCCCACCACCTCGCCGAACAGCGGGGCCAGGGTCAGCACGAGGGTTCCCGGACCACATCCCACGTCGAGGAGACGCCCCCGCACGTCGAGGCCGAGCACCTCGGCGAGTACGTCCGCCAGGCCGGGCGCGTAGGGCAGTCTTCCGCGCGCGTAATAGGGGGCCGCCCCCGCGAACAACGTCTCGTCCCACTCCCAGCCGGCCACCATGCCCGCTCCCCACCTCTCGCGCTTGTGACCGGTCCCCTCTTGCCACCGGCCCGGATCTGCCGCCCGGCGTCCGGACTCCGCCGGGCCGGAGGCCGCTTCCGCGTAGACGGTACTCGGGCACCGCGCCCCCTCCGGTAATCTGATCTTTTCCCGCAGGAGGAGTTGCATCAGTGGAGTTCCGGCTGCTTGGAGCGGTTTCCGTCGCCACTGAGGTCGGTGTGGTGCCGCTCGGACCCGCCAAGCGGCGCAGCCTGCTCGCCGCCCTGCTGCTGAGGCCCAACCATCCGGTCCCGGTGAGCCAGCTGACGGACGCGCTGTGGGACGACGAGCCGCCGGCGCGGGCCCGCGGCGTCATCCAGGGCCATGTGTCGCGGCTCAGGGTCCTGCTCGCCGGCGCGGACGCCGAGATGTTCGGCGTCGAGCTGCTCACCCAGGGCTCGGCGTACGTCCTGCGGATGCCCGAATCGCTGCTCGACGCCCACCGCTTCGAAGAGCTGGTGACGCTGGCCCGCAGTCAGCGCGCCCCCGCCGATGCCGTGGCGATGTACCAGGAGGCGCTGTCCCTCTGGCAGGGTCCCGCGCTGACCGGCGCGCATCCAAGTCAGCCCTTGCAGGCGGCCGCCCAGGCCCTGGAGGAGCTCCGCCTCGCCTCCGTCGAGTCGCTGGCCACGGCGTACTCGGGGATGGGCGAGCACGCGCGCGCCGCGGCCGTGCTGCGGGCGGAGGCGAGCGTCCACCCGCTGCGCGAATCGCTGGCCGCGGCGCTCGTACGGGAACTGCAGCGGGCGGGCCGCCGCTCGGAGGCGCTCGACTGGTTCCACCGCACGCGACGGCTGCTCGCCGACGAGTTGGGCGTCGACCCCGGACGGGAGCTGGCCGACGCCTACACGGTCGTGCTGCGCGGAGAGGACGACAGGGACGAGGCGGCGCGAAGACCAGGTCCGGCCTCGCACTCGACGTCGACCTCCCTATCGACCTCGTCCGCATCGACCGCTGCTGCCACCACGGCTGCGACTTCCGTCGCGGCTGCCTCCGTGACCGACACCGCGAAGTCAGCCTCACCTCCGGCTCCCGCACACGCCGCAGTCCCTGCCCCCGCCCCCATAGCCGCCCCCGCCCCACCACCCGTCCACGGACTGCCAACAGCCCCTCCGCCAGGCACGATCGACCTGCTCCCGCGCATGCCGCGCGGCTTCCACGGGCGGGCCGGGGAGCTGACCGCGCTGTCCCGGGCCGCCGCGGGCGAGGCGCCCGTCTGTCTGGTCACCGGGCCCGCCGGCGTCGGCAAGACCGCGCTCGTGGCGCACTGGGCGCACCGCAATCGCGACCAGTTCCCCGGCGGTCTGCTCTACGCCGACCTGCGCGGCTTCAGCGACACGGGCGAACCGGCCCTTCTCGAAGTGCTGCGGGAGTTCCTGCTGGCGCTGGGTGTGGCGCCGCGCCGGATACCGGAGTCGGCCGGCGCCGCGTCCGCCCTGTTCCGTTCCCTCTGTGCCGAGCGGGAACTCCTTGTCGTACTCGACAACGCGCGCGCGTCCGAGCAGGTCCGCGAGCTGCTGCCGGGCGGGGCGCAGTGCGTCACCGTGGTCACGAGCCGGTACCGGCTGCGCGGGCTGATCGCCTCCGACGCCGCGCGGCCCGTCCCCGTGGACGTACTCGAACCGGAGGACAGCACGGCGCTGCTCGCCGCGGTGCTCGGCAAGGAACGGGTGCTCGCGGAGGAGGTGGCCGCCCGGCGCCTCGCGGAGCTGTGCGGCGGGCTGCCGCTCGCGCTGCGGGTGGCGGCTGCCCGTCTCGCCGATCAGCCGGAGTGGTCACTGAGTGCCATGTGCGGCGAACTGTCCGACGAGTCACGGCGGTTGAGCCTCCTGGACGTGGAGGACACAGGCGTCCGAGCCGCGCTGCGCCTGACGGTCCGCCGGCTCCCGGCGGACGCCGCGCACCACTTCGCCCCTCTCGGGCAGCACCCTGGAACGCATGTCGACCGGTACACGGCCGCGGCTCTCGCCGGTACGGACCCGGAGACGGCCGCGGCGGCGCTGGACAAGCTCACCGCCGCGCACCTGGTGATCCGGACCGCGCCGGACCGCTGGACGCTGCACGACCTCGTCCGGTTGTACGCGCGCGGGCTCGACGCCGGGCCCGACACCTTGGTGCGGGGGCTCGACCATACGGTCGCCACGGCGCTGGCCGCCGCGGACGCGGCCGAGCCCGGCGACGAGTCGTGCTTCGCCCTGCCCGCGGACTTCCACCCGCCGCAGGCGACACGGGAGTTCACCGGCCGTGAGCAGGCCATGGACTGGTACGCGGCCGAGCGCGACGACCTGACGCTGGCGGCGGCCGCCGCACACGCCGCCGGGCTGCACGCCAGGACGTGGCGGATCGTCCTGGCGCTGTGGCCGCAGATCGTGTGGCGGGTGCGGGACGGCTGGACTCCTCTGCTGCGTACGGCACTTGAGGCGGCGCGGGCCGATGGCGACGCGCGCGCCGAGTCGCGGGTGCTCGCGCTGCTCGGCTGGGTGCTTACGGAGGAGGGGCGCACCACAGAGGCGCTGGCCCATCTGGAGGCCGCGCCCGTGCTCGCCGCCCGGGCCGGTGACGCGCGCGGGGAGGCGACCGCGCTGATCAACCTGTCGCTCGCGCAGTCGGAACTCGGCAGCCCGGAGGAAGCCTCCGAGGGATGCGCGCTCGCGGCGGAGCTGGCGCACAGCGTCGGCGACCGGAACACCGAACGGCTCGCGCTCTACCACTTGGCCCGACACCGCCTCGATGCCGGTGAGTGGCAGCCGGCCTTCGAGACGGCGGTCGCGGCCCTCGACCTGGACATCTCCTCGCAGGCCTCGGCGGCGGCCCGGGTGCTGCTGCGCATCGTGATCGGGGAGGCGCTGCTGGGGATGGGCGACGAGGCCGAGGGCATTCGGCGCCTTGAGGCCGCGGCGCGCGAGGCGGAGGGGTGCGGTTACGACGACGGTGCGGTCCGCGCGCTCGGGGCGCTGTTGCGGGTATCGGCGGACGCGGGGCTGCAGGCACGGTACGACATGGCGATGGTGCGGTTGATGGCGCGTACGTGAGGGTGGAGCCCTTCGACGGGCCGCGACACGACGGCCGTCTTCCGACGGTCCGCGTCGGTGGCCGGTCGTCTCGGCCCGCGGGGCCGCTCACCCCCGTGGGGCCGCCGCACCTTGTGAGACCGTCTCACCTTGGGAGGCCGCCCGGCACAGACGTCCCGTCCGGCTCAGTCGCCCCGCCCGTCGCCCTCGTCCACCACTGCGCCCGCCGTCCCGCCCGTTTCGCGGTTCGTCGCGTGCGCGCTCAGCTGCTGGTTCACCTCGCGGGCCTGCGCGGCCAGCTGGCTCGCTCGCGCCTCGGCCCGGTCCGCCCGGGCGTTGATGCGGGCGATGTCGTCCTCGATGACCTTCAGGGCCAGCTCGGTCGCCGCGTCCGCCTCCTTGGCAGGGAGGTCGCCGGGAAGGTCCTCCAGCGCGCTCTTGACCGCGGGGATGCCGCCGCGGGCGTGGATCTCTTTCCAGAACTCGTAGTCCATCGGGCCATCCTGGCCGATCGACGCGGGCCCGCGCGAGGCGGTGCGGCCCCGAGAACCCGTTCGGGCACCCGGGCCGCGTCCGAGGCGTACGGGAGAGCCTGTGCGCCGCGCCGCTGCCGTCAGGACGCGGGCCCGGAGGAGGGCGTGCCGGCCGGGGCGGACGTGCCGAAGTCGAGGAGGTCCTCGGCCGTCTGCTGGGTCTCCTCCGCGGCCTTGCGGGCCGTGGCGACGACGTCGCCGTGCTCCTGGACGAGGGTGTGGTATATCGGCGCCTGGGTGGCGTCATTGGCCGGCATGACCTGCGGCTCCTTGTTCGGGGACTGCGTACTCGGGCGGCCGTGTGCGGCCGACCCGCGACCTTACGCGAACTCAGTGCCCCGGTGGGACCGACCCCGATCATGAGACGCCCGCTTGTGACGACCTTCACACGCGGCGGGCGCCCCGGGAGCGGCAGGTCAGGGGGTTGGTCAGGCGCAGTAGGTGTCGTGGTCCGGCCGCTCTCCGGTGGCGAGGAAGCGGGAGACGGTGCGGTCGCCGCAGGCGTTTCCGTTGGCGAGGTAGGAGTCGTGGCCGGTGGCGTCGACGGTCACCATCGTGGCCCGGCGGCCGAGGGCGTCGCGCATCTTCAGGGCACCGCTCAGCGGGGTGTTGGGGTCGCGCTCGTTCTGGACGAGCAGGATGTTGGACGGGCCGCGGTCGGTGATGCGTACCGGGGCCTGCTTGGGCTCGTACGGCCAGGCGGCGCAGAGCATCGCGTTCCTCGGCATGCCCGCGGTCAGCGGGAACGCGGCGCGGCTCGCGGTGACGCCCTTCTGGTACACGGCCGTCGTCCTGGGCCACGCGACGTCGTTGCAGAGGGTCGCGGAGCCGACGGCCACGGAGTTCTGTATCGCGCTCTCGGGCGGCGCCGGGGGCGCGGGCGGCAGGCTGCCCTGGCGGGCGGCGAGGATCAGCTGGGCGAGTGCGGGGAAGCCGTCGGGGTCGTCCATCGCGTTGAGCATGGTCTGGCGCAGTACGTTGCCGTCGAGTTGCTCCGGATTGGCCCCGTCCCAGGGGATCGGCTCGTGGTCGAGGCGTTCGGCGAGGCGCAGGAAGCCCGTGCGCACGTCGGCCGCCGTGTCGGCCACGCGGTACTGGTTGCCGGGCTCGGAGGCCCACTTGGCGAACTCCGCGAAGGTGTCCTCGACGCCCTGCTCGTGCGCGGCGAGCCAGCCGCGGCCGACGCGGGCGGGGTCGGGGTTGTCGTTGCTGTCCAGCACGATGCGGTCGGTGCGGCGCGGGAAGAGCTGGCTGTAGACGGCGCCGACGTAGGTGCCGTACGAGACCGCCCACGCGCTGATTCTCTCTTCGCCGAGTGCGGCGCGGATGCGGTCGATGTCGCGGGCGTTGTCGGGGGTGCTGATGTGGCGGAGGAGTTCGCCGCCGTTGCGGGCGCAGGCTTCGGATGTCCGTTTCGCGACGGCCATGTTCTCGTCGACGGAACCGTCGGGTGCGGGCCAGGGGCGCAGCTTGGAGGTGGCCATGTCGGCGTGCTCGAAGCCACAGGTGACCGGGGTGGAGCGGCCGAGGCCGCGGGGGTCGAAGCCGATCAGGTCGTGGCTGTCCCGCACGCTCTGGGGCAGTTTCTGTCCTTTGTGGGAGGGGTCGTTGATGCTGGAGCCGCCGGGTCCGCCGGCGATGAGGAGGAGGGCGCCGCGGCGGGTGGCGGGCTTCTCACTGGGGATGCGGGAGATCGCGAGCTCGATCGTTCTGCCTTCGGGGTGGGCGTAGTCCATCGGGACGTCGAGCGTCGCGCACTCCTGCCGGGGGTCGAGCCCCTGACCTGGGCACGTGGTCCAGACGAGCTTCGTGGTCGACGCGGCCGTGGCGGGGGTCGACGCGGAGGCGGCGAGCGGGGCGGTGAGGGTGAGGACGGCCGCGGAGGCGGCGAGCAGGGCGGTGTTGCGCTTGATCTTCGTCATGCGGAAGAGCTTCGCCGATCTTCCGGGGTGATCACATCCTCCCAACTGCCCGGTACGGGTAGGGGTTTACCCCGAACGATCACCTAAGGGGAGCGGCGGTGGGCGGTGGTCAGAGCACGCCGATGACGAGCGTGGTCCCCATGACCGCCATCGTCACGGCGATCAGGACGTCCAGGGCCCGCCAGGACGCCGGGCGCTCGAAGAAGCCGCTGAGCAGGCGGGCGCCGTAGCCGAGCGCGGCGAACCAGCACACGCTGCCGAGCATCGCGCCGATCCCGAAGGCCCAGCGCAGCCCGTCGTGCCCGGCGGCGACGGAGCCGAGCAGCAGCACCGTGTCGAGGTAGACGTGCGGGTTGAGCCAGGTCATGGCGAGGCAGGCGAGCAGCGCGCCGCGCCGTGACCCGGCCGTCGCGCCGGTGGCCGTCATCGCGGTGGGGCGCAGCGCTCTGCGTGCGGCGAGCACGGCGTACGAGAGGAGGAAGGCTCCGCCTATCAGGCCGACGAGGGTCAGCGCCGGGGGCCAGGCGGTGACCACGGTGCCGACGCCGCCCACGCCCGCGGCGATGAGCACTATGTCGGACAGGGCACAGATGGCCACCACGCTGAACACCGCCTGACGACGGATGCCCTGGCGCAGCACGAAGGCGTTCTGCGAGCCGATGGCGACGATGAGCGAGAGTCCGGTGCCGAACCCGGCGGCTGTGGCGGTGAGTGCTGATCCCATGGACACCGACGTTAAGGATCATTGACGCCTGCGTACAGCTAAAGATTGTCATGTAGCTTAAGCAGAACTAATGGCGTGAGTAGAGGAGGGGAGCGCCGGTGACAGGTGCGGACGTGACGGTGAGGTCGCTGCCGGGAGCCGTCTCGGAGCTGCCGCTGGAGCACGTGCGGACCCTCCTCGCCGTCGTCGACGAGGGCACCTTCGACGCCGCCGCGGCCGCCCTGCACGTCACCCCTTCCGCGGTCAGCCAGCGCGTGAAGGCGTTGGAGCAGCGGACCGGCCGGGTGCTCCTGATGCGTACGAAGCCGGTGCGGCCCACCGATTCGGGGCAGGTCGTCGTGCGGTTCGCGCGGCAGCTGGCCCGCCTCGAAAGGGACGCGCGCGCCGAGCTCGGCATCAGCGACACGGGTGAGGCCGCCGTCCTGCCGATCGCGGTGAACGCCGATTCGCTCGCGACCTGGTTCCTGTCGGCGCTGGCCGCGGTCCCCGCCGAGCTGCGGGTCTGTTTCGAGCTGCGCCGCGAGGACGAGGAGCACACGACGTCGCTGCTGCGCGAGGGGTCGGTGATGGCCGCGGTGACGTCGTCGCCGGACGCGGTGGCGGGGTGCACCGTGCGGCGGCTGGGGCGGATGCGGTATCTGCCGGTCGCCTCACCCGCGTTCGCGGCGCGGTGGCTCGGCGACTGGCCGCGGGTACCGCTGGGGCAGGTCCTCGCGGACGCGCCCGTGATGTTCTTCGACCGTCGTGACTGCCTGCAGGACGATTTCGCGCGCCAGGTGACGGGCGGGCGCGGGGCAGGACGTTTGCGGCACTACGTTCCCTCATCGCGCGCCTTCGTCGAGGCGATCGAGGCGGGCCTCGGGTGGGGCGTGGTGCCGCGGGCGCAGGCCGAGCCCTTGCTGCGGGCCGGCACGCTGACCCTGCTCGACGCCGAACGCGTCGTGGACGTACCGCTGTTCTGGCAGCAGTGGAAGCTCGACTCGCCCGCGCTCGCCGCGATGGCGGACGCGGTGGTGCGGGCGGCCGCCGGTGCTCTGGACCGGTGAGTCGCGGCCACGAGCGGCCGCGTGGACGTGCGGCGCACGCGACTCCTGTCTAGCGTCACTGGCATGAAGACTCATCCGCAGAGGTACGAGCTGCTCCTGGTCCCCGAGTTCGCCGAGGGCGGGGCGGGCACGGGCGGTACCGACGGCGCCCTGCGTTCCGCGGTGGTGGTGGCCACCGGGGAGACCGGCGCCTCCGGCTATCCGCGGTATGCGGGGGACGGCATGGAAGCGGACATCGACCCGGTGACCCGCGCGGTCGAGGCACTGCTCGTGGACGGGGCCGAGCTGGATTACGGACTCTCGGTGCGGGTCGCGGACCGTCCTGTCGGCTGACAGAAGGAAACGTTGCGTCAAAAACAATGTCGCAACAATTTCTATTGAATCATTGAATCATGCAAAACGGATCCTCATATTCTGCGCGCACGGCAGGGCGCGGCACACCGTCTCTCCTGTCAGCTGGCTTGAATGCGCCCCTTTCCTTGGTCCCCACAGGACGACCCGGTAGGCTTCCGTCTTTGAAATAGGCCGAAGTGGCACACCCTCCTGCCGACGACGTTGGGAGCTGGTCATGCGACCGGACGAGCGGATCGGGGGCCTCGTTCAGTCCCTCTCGGAACACCTGGTCAGGAATGTCGAGGAACACCGCATCGAGGGAGCGCGCCGCGATTTCCTCCAGCGCGGATTCACCACCTTGCCCTTCCTCGCGCCTGACGATGTCAAAACCGCGATCGCGGACGAAATCGAAAGCCTCATCGAGGGACACGGCGTCCGCCGCGGAATGAGCTTCAAGGAGACCGGGCACACGCCCCGGCACATGCGCAATGTCCGCCACAAGGAAATACGCGAGCACGGTTCCGTCATCCCGGAGGTGTACGCCTCCGCGGATCTCCTCGGCGTATTGAGCAGAGTCGCCGGCGAGCCGGTGCTCCTGTGCCCTTATGAGCCGGAGCGGTATGTCATCACCGAGCTGGAGCAGTCCGGCGACACGCACGGATGGCACTGGGACGACTACAGCTTCGCGCTCGTCTGGATCGTCGACTGCCCGCCCGCCGAGCACGGCGGATTCGTCCAGTGCGTGCCCCGCACGTACTGGAACAAGGAGGATCCGCAGCTGCACCGCCAGTTCATCGCGCAGCCCATCCACTCCTTCGAACTACGGCCGGGTGACCTCTATTTGATGCGCACCGACACCACCCTGCACCGCGTCTACCCGCTGAGCCGCGGCCGTCGGCTCATCATCAACATGGGGTACGCCTCCCATGCCGACCTGCACAAACAGATCAGCCACGAGACCATGGACGGGCTCTGGCACGGCTCGCGCGAAGAACAGGCGGGACAGATCGTATGACGTCGGTCGAGGGGGCTCCCGCACAAGCGCCCGAGCCCCCTCAACTACCTCGCCGGCTGGGCACTCCAGGGCTCGTCGCCCACTACATCACCTCCGTCATGGGCGCGGGCGTCCTGCTGATTCCCTCTCTCGCCTGGGCCGAGGCAGGACCGCTGTCCCTCGTCGCCTGGGGGGTGCTGATCCTCTACAGCTACCCTTTCGCCCTCATCTTCGCGAAGTTGTCCGTACGGCATCCCACGAGCAAGGGCGTCGCCCAGTTCGTGGAAGCGGCGTTCGGGGTCCGGGCCGGCCGGGTCGCCGCCGTCTTCCTTCTCCTCACCCTGCTCGCCGGCAATCCGGTGCTGGGACTCGCGGCGGGCCGTTATCTGCTCTCGGCGGCCGATCCCACCGCCTCGAACCGGGCCGCTCTCCTCGCGGGCGCCGCCGTCATCGTGTTCTGTGTGGCGCTCAACCTCTGGGGAATCAAAGTGAGTACGCGCGCCCAGATGGTGGTTCTCGGCGCCGTGGTGCTGCTGCTGGTCGCGGTCATCTGCCTGGCCCTGCCCGAGGGGGACTACACACGCCTCACACCGTTCGCGCCGCACGGCTGGGGCGCCCTGGGCAGTACATTGCTCATCTGCTTCTTCGGCTTCATCGGCTGGGAGAACGCCGCCCCGGTGGCCGAGGAGGTGCGTAATCCCGGACACACCTTTCCCAAAGGCATTCTCTACGCCGTCAGTTGTGTGGGTCTCCTGTATTTCGCCATGGCGTTCACCGTCTCGGTGGCGCTGCCCGGGACCTCTGCGGGGCAGTCGGATCTGACGGCGTTCGTGCGACTTCTCGAAGTGGCCACCGGGGCGGGCCTGCAGCGCGGCGGATTTCTCGTCGCCGGAATTCTGCTGCTGCTCACCACCAACGCCTGGTGCCTCGGTACCTCGCGCGTCGTCTTCGCACTCGCCCGCGACCGCATCCTGCCCGCCGGGCTCAGCAGACTCTCCGCGCGGGGCAGGGTCCCGGCGCGCGCCGTCCTCGCGCTCCTGCCCGGCTACGCGGTGCCGGTCGTGCTCCTCCTGGTCACCGACTCCAGTGAGTCGACGCTCATCAAGGCGTCGTCGGCCACCTACGTGCTCATCTTCCTGATGGCCTTCCTCTCCGCCACCCGGCTGCTTCCCCGGGGCGGCATCGCGTACCTGAACCTGGCGGTCATCGCGGCCACCCTCGCCATGCTGCCCTTCTTCGGCAGCAGTCTCGGCATCGCGCTGGCGATGCTGCTCCTCTCCGTCATCGCCGAGCGGTGGCTGCGCAAGCGCGTCTCCCCACCCACCGAGACAGGAGTCCTCACGTGACCGCGCGACACATCCTGCGCATACAGGACCTCTCAGCCAACGAAATGTGCGCCCTGCTCGATCTCGCCGAAGCGATGAAGCGCGGCGACGACACACGCGCCCACCTGGCGGGCCGCTGCATCGGCCTGCTCTTCAACGTACCCTCCACCAGGACCAGGGTCTCCTTCCAGGTCGCCGCGTCCCAACTCGGCGCCCACAGCTACCCGTACGGGGTGGAGGAGCTCCGGCTCGCCAACCGCGAGTCGATCGAGGACACCATCGGCGTACTCAACCGCTACCTCGACGCGCTCGTGGTGCGCTGGTACGACATGAACGAGTACGGCGCGGGCCACGCCCGCCTGCGTGCGATGGCCGAACGGGCGACGATCCCCGTCATCAACGCACTCGACGACGAGGAGCACCCCTGCCAGGTGCTCGCCGACCTGATGACGCTGCGCGAACTGTTCGGGGCACAGGTACCGGACAAACGGATCGTGTACGCCTGGTCCTACTCGCCGCGCCAGAAGACCCCCGGCGTGCTGCACTCCTCCATGATGGCCGCCGCCGTCCTCGGCCACCGCATCACCGTCGCGCACCCGCCGGGCTTCGCCCCCGAGGAACGCGTGACCCGCGCCGCCCGGGCCGTCGCCGCCCGCACCGGCGCGCACATCGAGCTCACGCAGGACCTCGCGGAGGCCGTCGACGGGTGCGCCGCCGTGTACACCCTGAGCTGGAAGTCCCCCACGCTCGTCGGCCAGGAGGAGATCCGGGCGAGGACCCGGCTCGCGGACCGGTGGCGGATCACCGCGCCGCTGATGAGCCGGGCCGACGACGAGGCGGTGTTCCTCGACTGCATGCCCACCAACCGCGGCGAGGAGGTCGACGCCGAGGTCAAGGACGGACCGCGCTCGAAGATCTTCCAGCAGGCCGAGAACCGCCTCCACACCCAGAAGGCCCTGCTCACCCAGTTGTTCGACGGGACGCTCTCGGGAGGCGCGCGATGACGGATACACGGTCCGCCGTGCGCGTAGCGCTGGTCACGGGGGGCGGCGGCGGCATCGGCGGCGCCGTCTCGCGGCGGCTCGCCGACGCCGGCGCCCGGGTCGCGGTCGTCGACCGCGACCACCGGGCCGAGGCGGTGGCAGGAGCCATCCGCGACACCGGCGGGCACGCCGAGTCGTTCCTGTGCGACGTCTCCGCCGAGAGCGAGGTCGCGGCCCTCGTCGAGGAGGTCACCGGCAGGCTGGGCGGCATCACCGACGTGTGCTGTGTCGCGGGCAGCATCCGGCGCGGCACGGTGCCGGACCTCTCCCTCGAGGACTGGCACGGGTCCTTCGCGGACAACGTGGACTCCGTCTTCCTGGTGTGCCGGGCGGTGCTCCCGCTCATGGAGCGGGCCGGGCAGGGCCGCATCGTCACCGTCGCCTCCGGCTGGGGCCTGCGGGCGGGGGCGAAGGCCGCCGCGTACTGCGCGGCCAAGGCCGGTGTGGTGATGCTGACCCAGGCCATGGCGCTGGACCACAGCCCCGCGGGCATCAGGGTCAACTGCGTCGCGCCGGGCGACACCCGCACCCCCATGCTCGCCCGCGAGGCACGTCAACTCGGCCAGTCCGACGCCGAGTTCCTCGCCGAAGCGGCCGATCGCCCGCTGGGCAGGATCGGCACGCCCGAGGACATAGCCGCAGCGGTCGCCTTCCTCGCCGGGCCCGACGCCGACTTCATCACCGGTTCCGTGCTGACCGTCGACGGCGGCGGCAGCGTCTGAGAGCGTCCGGCTCCGCGGGACGGGCGTGCGGGGTCCACGTCGACCGTCGTGCCACACTCATGATCGACCGAACAACATGCACACCAAGGCCGCCAAGGGGTATCCATGTCCGGCGACGACAGCACTTCTCCGTACGAGATTCTTGACGAACGGTTCCGTACTGGAGGGTGCGCGAACGGGGACGACCGGTTCGAGAAGCTGTACGGGGGGTGCCGGTGGGCCGAGGGCCCGCTCTACCTGCCCGCCTGGCGCCAGCTGATCTGGAGCGACATCCCCAACGACCGGTTGCTGCGCTGGGACGAGACGACCGGCGGCGTCGCCGTCTTCCGGTCGCCCGCCGGGCACGTCAACGGCAACACCCTGGACCGCGAAGGCCGGCTGATCAGCTGCGAGCAGGGCAATCGCCGGGTCACCCGCACCGAGCCGGACGGCCGGATCACCGTGCTCGCCGACCGGTACGAGGGCAAGCGGCTGAACAGCCCCAACGACGCGGTCGTCCACTCGGACGGATCGGTGTGGTTCTCCGACCCGGACTTCGGGATCACCAGCGACTACGAGGGCTTTCGCGCTGAGCCTGAGATCGACGGCCTCAACGTCTACCGGGTCGACCCGTCGACGGGCGCGGTCCGCCTGGTCGCCGACGGCTTCGGCGCCCCCAACGGTCTCGTCTTCTCGCCCGACGAGCGGCAGTTGTACGTGTCCGACACCCGGGGCGGCCACATCCGGGTCTTCGACGTGCGCGAGGACGGCACGCTGTCCGACGGCGAGGTCTTCGCCGAGACGAAGGACGGCGTCAGCCGGTTCGACAACATCCGCTTCGACGACGGCGGCCGGTTGTGGGCCGCCGCCATCAAGGGCGGGGTGCACTGCTACGACCCCGACGGCACCCTCATCGGCCGCCTCCGGGTGCCGGAGCCGGTGTCCAACATCGCCTTCGGCGGTCCGAAGAACAACCGGCTCTTCCTCACGGCCACCAGTTCGCTCTACTCGCTGGTGATGTCGGTGACCGGGCTGCCGCGCGTGCGCGCCTGAGCGGCGCGCGCGCTCACTCCGTGGCTTCCGCCTCCACCGGCTTGGGGATCAGGAAGGATGTCGCGAAGGCCGCCGCGATGAGGGCGACTCCGGCGATCATGCCTGCCGTGTAGCCGGCGGGCGACGTCTTGTCGGCCGGTGCCGCGGCGGTCTGCACGGCGTACAGGACGGCGAAGCTGAGGCCCGCGCCCAGGTTGAAGGCGCCCGCGTTCAGGCCCGGCAGGAAGCCCGGATTCTCCTTCGGGGAGAGCACGATGCCGAGGCCGTTGAGGACGATGTTGCCGACGCCCGCGTAGGTGACGCCGATGAGGACCGATGTGACGAGCAGCAGCAGCCGTGAGTCGGCGTGCAGCGTGAACAGCATCAGGGCGACGGTCACGGCCGAGCCGATGAGGCCGAGGCGCAGGATGCGGCCGTAGCCGTACGTGGCGGCGAGGCGTCCGGCGAGGGGGCCCATGGCCAGGCCCGCGAGGGCGTACGGCGTCAGGGTCCACCAGGCGGACTGCTCGGCGCCCATGCCGAACCCCGCCTGGGCGTCCTGCGCGAAGGCGGGGATCATGCCGTTCATCACGGCGAACACGCCGGTCATGGTGAGGACCGTGGTGAGGAGCAGCGCCCAGGTGGAGCGCCGGCGCAGGTGCCGGGTGGCGACCAGGGGGTGGCTGCTGCGGTCCTCGGTGCGCCAGAACAGGGCGAAGGCGACGGCGCTCACCACGAAGAGGCCGACGACGAGGGGCCAGTTCGCGGCGCCGAGCTTGCCCGCCTCGTTCAGGGCGATCAGGGCCGCGCCGACCGAGACGACGAGGAGGGTCACTCCGGGCCAGTCCATCCGGGTGTCGGTGGTGTCGGCCGCCTTCGACTCGGGGGTGAGGGTGGCGACGAGGAGCGCGGCGATCGCCGCGACACCGGCCATCGCCCAGAACACCGACTGGAAGCCGTGGTGGTCGGCGAGGTAGCCGCCGGCCAGCGAGTCGAGCCCTGCGATGCCGCCGTTGACGGCGGTGATGACGCCGAGGAGGGTGCCGTACTTCTTCGGCTCGCGGACCTCGTTGCGCAGCATGATGAGGCAGAGCGGCACGGTGGGGCCCGAGACGCCCTGGATGACGCGGCCCGCGAAGAGCATCGGGACGCTTCCGGCGAGCGCTGCCACCACACAGCCGACGACCATCAGCGTCAGCATTCCGGCGAGCACCTTGCGCCGGCCGACGAGGTCGCCGAGGCGCGGCAGGAAGAGCGAGAAGAGCGCGGCCGAGGTGAAGAACGCGGTCTGGGTCAGGCCGACCTCGGCAGAGGTCGCCCCGAGGGAGTCCTGGATGTTCTTCAGGGCGGGGCTGAGCATGCTCGCGTTCAGCTGGAAGGCGAAGCAGGCCGCGAGGAGCGCGGCGACCAGGACCCCGACGCGGACCGGGCGCGATCCGCGGGCGCCGCCGGGGGCGGCGGCGGGTTCGGCGAGGGAGGCGTTCATGCGCGCACGTCACCGATCCGCTCGAGCGCGTCCACGATGAGGTCCCAGAAGCGCTGGTGGTCGAGGTCGACGGCGACCTGGGTGTGGCAGTCGTCGGGGGCGACGGCGCGGAGGTCCGTCACGGTCATGCCGAGCGTGAGGGTGCCGGTGAGCTCGATGTCCACGGGGGCCTTGCGGACGGTCATGACGCTGGGGTCGATGACGTACGCGACGGCGCAGGGGTCGTGGACCGGCGGGGCGTCGAATCCCTGGGCCTCCAGGTACATGGCGCCGAAGAAGTCGAGGAGCTCGTTCACGAAGAGCGCGGGGGCGGTGCCGACCTTGCCGATGCGCTCGATGACCTCGGGGGTGGCGAGGGCCTGGTGGGTGAGGTCCAGGCCGACCATGGTGACCGGCCACGACTCGTTGAAGACGATGTGGGCGGCCTCGGGGTCGATCTTGATGTTGAACTCGGCGACGGGGCTCCAGTTGCCCGTGTGGTAGCCGCCGCCCATGAGGACGACCTCGCGGACGCGCTCGACGATGCGGGGCTCCTTGCGGGCGGCCATGGCGATGTTGGTCAGGCCCGCGGTCGGGACGATGGTGATCTCGCCGGGCTCGTGCGCCATGACGGTGTCGATGATCAGGTCGACGGCGTGCCGCTCGTCCAGGGCCAGCGTCGGTTCGGGCATCACGGGGCCGTCGATGCCGCTCTCGCCGTGGATCTCCAGGGCCGTCTCGACGTCGCGCACCAGGGGGCGGACGCAGCCCGCGGCGAAGGGGACGCCGGTGATGTTCGCGATGCGGGCCACCGAGAGGGCGTTGCGGGTGACCTTCTCCAGCGTCTGGTTGCCCACCACGGTGGTGACGGCGACCAGCTCGACATCCGGGTTGCCGTGGGCCAGGAGCATGGCGATCGCGTCGTCATGTCCGGGGTCGCAATCCAGGATGATCTTTCGGGGCATCGCGGAACCTCTTTGTTCGGCTGAGCTGACGCTGCGGGAGCGAAAGCTCGGGAAAACGTTCTCCCAAGACTTTGTGCACCGGGGCGGATTATGTCAATGGCCGAAACCACACCCCGGCAAACGCGCCCGGAACGGACAGAGGCGACATCGGACCAACTGAGGCCCAACCAGACGAATTCACCACGAAGAAGAGGTCTGGTCGGGCCTGAGGCCCGCTGATAACGTTTGCCGAAACTTGGCCGGCTATCGAAGGGGCGGCGCGGCGTGGCCGACGTAACGCTGAGAGATGTGGCCCGGGTCTCCGGCTGCTCCGTCGCGACGGTCTCCCGGGTCCTGGCCGGCACGCGCCCCGTCGGCGCCGAGACCGCCCGGCGCGTCCGCGAGGCCGCCGACGCGCTCGGCTACCGGCCCAATCACGCGGCGCGGGCCCTGCGCAGCCGCTCGACGGGCACCGTCGGCCTCGTCCTGCCGCAGATCACGAACCCCTTCTACCCCGCGCTGGTACGGGAGTTGACGCATGCCCTGCACACCGAGGGCCGCGCCGTGCTCCTCGCCGACTGCGACGACGACCCGGTGGCCGAGGCCGAGTACATCGCCGACCTGCTGAGCCGGCAGGTCGACGCGCTCCTGGTGATCCCGGCGCACGAGGAGCGCAGCAGGGACGCGGTGGCGGCGGCGGCCGACCGGGTGCCGCTCGTCCTGATGGACCGGGGCTGCGGTCCTGCCGTCGCCGATTCCGTGGCGGTCGACAACTCGGCGGGCATGGCCCTGGTCCTCGATCATCTGGCCGCCACGGGCCGTCGCCGCGTCTGTTTCCTCGGTGCGACGGGGACGGCCTCCGCCGCGGCCGAGCGGCGCGCCGCCTACGCCGCCGGGGCCGGGGCGCTCGATCCCGGGGCGCCGGAGCGGGTGGCCCTCGGCGACTTCTCCGTGGAGTGGGGGCGCGCCGCCGTCGACGAGGTGTGGCCCGCCCGGCCCGACGCGCTGGTCTGCGCCAACGATCTGATCGCCATCGGGGCGCTGCAACGCCTGCAGCAGCTCGGCGCCGACGTTCCCGGCGAGGTCGCCGTCACCGGTTTCGACGACATCCCGATGGCGGCGCTCTCCGCCCCGGGCGTCACCACGGTCCGCCAGCCGGTGGCGGCACTGGCCGCCGAGGCGGCACGCCTCCTCGCCGGACGCCTCTCCGGCGGCGAGGACGGACCGCGCCGCGCGATACGGCTGACGCCGGAACTGGTGGTCCGCGAGTCGAGCGTGCGGGGCGGGACGGCCGTGGTCGCGGCGGGCGGGGGCTTGGGGCGACAGCGGGTCCCCACTCCGTAGAGGGGTGGGCGGGGCCACGTCGGTGGGTGGATTCCGCCCTCGTCGCACCGCCCACCCCGTGGCTCCGTGCCTTGGTCGGGTCAGCGCCTCACCCGCCACGTGAGCGAGTCGGTGAGCAGGGTGCGCAGTTGCGGATCGCGGACCGCCTCGGTCGGGTCGGTGGCGCGTACCGACACCGTGTGCGTGCGGCCGTCGGCCGGGGCACCGAGGGAGCGGGGCGTCACGACGGCGTCGTCCCTGGCACTCTTCGCCTCGCGGCCGTCGACGCTCCAGTGCAGCCGGATGCCGTCCGCCGCCCGCACGCGGAGCTTGTCGTCGCGCCGCACCACACCATCGGTGGACGTCTCCGCTGTCACGACGGACGCGTGCCGGTGGAAGCCCGCGATCATGGCCTCGCGGCCGGGCAGGTTGAACTGGCGGCCCAGGGTGCGCATGATCGAGTCCGCGGTCGGGCGGTAGAGCCCGCGGGGGTAGTAGCCGCCGCCCTCGTAGGCGCCGACCCTGCCGCCGTCGGGTGAGGCCTGGCCGATCCAGCGGTACCACTTCTTCTTCTGCGCGGTGAGCTGGGCGGCCGTCAGCTTGCTGGTGTTGGCCTCCCAGGGCTCGGCGCCCGTGTAGGTGCCGTACTCGTCGTAGAAGTACTCGTCGG
Source organism: Streptomyces sp. NPDC058284 (assembly GCF_042881135.1). Classification (NCBI taxonomy): domain Bacteria; kingdom Bacillati; phylum Actinomycetota; class Actinomycetes; order Kitasatosporales; family Streptomycetaceae; genus Streptomyces; species Streptomyces sp. NPDC058284. The sequence goes on along the minus strand of NZ_JBHVYE010000027.1, from coordinate 27,176 downwards.
CCAGCTTGCCCAGCGAGTGGCCGGTCTCATGGACGGCGACCTGGTCGGACTGCGCGTTGTCCGAGGAGGCGGTGGCGATGCCGTCGTAGCCGGACGGCGAGGTGATGTCGTTGTAGCCCGCGCCGCCGTACTTGGTGGAGTTCGCGAGGACGATGACGAGGTCGGGGTCCGCGGCCTTCGAGGCGTAGGACTCGACCTTGTTCGTGTCGACGCACAGCAGCCGTTCGATGCCGTCGCAGAAGAAGGCCGAGCCGAGCGCGGTGTCCTTGACGGTGCCGCTCGTCGGATCGCCGGAGACGCCGGACTGCCGGGAGACCGCGTCGACCGCCCACACGTTGAAGAGGCTCTTGTACGAGGCGTACGGCTCGACCGCGGAGATCTTCGCCCACTTGGCGCGCACGTCGGCGTGGAAGTCCGCCTGCTGGGACGAGGTGTAGCCGTCGCCGATGAAGACGACGTCGAGCTTGGTGCCGGTCGGGCCCGCCTGCACGATCGGCACGACGTCGCCGTCGCCCCTGATCTCCGCGCGCTCCTTCGGGGAGAGCGTCGGGGACGCGGGAACCTCGGTGTGCCGGGGGTGGGCGCCGGGCCCGGTGAAGTACTCGACGTGCTGGGTCTGTCCGGCGGTGGTTTCCGGGTCCGCCGCGGTGGCCGTGGCCGCGGGGCCGGTGGCGACGGCGGCTGCCGTGAGGGCGATGCCCGTGGCGAGGGCAAGACGCAGCGGTGAGCGTCTGACGCGGCCGGGCGTGCCGGGTATTCGGTCCGTGGGGGGCATGGGCGTCCTTTCGGGGTCCGCGACATACGCGATATAAATGGCGGGTTAAGCGGGGTTAATGCGCGGATCAACGTAGGGGCTGCCGGGGCGTCAGGCAATGGGTGCGGGCCAAGTAACTTGTGGGGCCGGGCGAGTTCCGGCCGCCGCCCCCGCTGGGCAGTGATGTGAAGCGACGTACGAAGTGGCGACGGAGAGGCAGCGGTGGCGCAGAACGTTTCCCGGGAGGGCACACGCCCCGACGACCCGGCCGAGATCGGGCGGCGCGTCCTGCGGCTGCGCGGTGAACGCGGCCTCACCCAGCGGCAGTTGGCCGAGCCCGCCTACACACCCGCGTACGTCTCCACACTGGAGTCCGGAAAGGTGCGCCCCTCCGAGGCCGCGCTGCGCCACCTCGCCGGGCGCCTCGGCGTCAGCTACGAGGAGCTGGCCACGGGCCGCCCCGCCCACCTGGCCGCGGGAATCCGGCTGCGACTGACCGACGCACGGCGCGCCCTGGCCACCGGTGCGCCCGAGGACGCCGCCGGGCTCTTTCGCGTACTGCACGAGGAAGCCGTCGAGCACGGGTTCGCCCAGGAGCAGGCCGACGCCCTGCTCGGGCTCGGCGACTGCCTCCTGGAGGCCGGTGAACTCACCGCGGCCCGGGACCGTTTCGCCGCCGCCGAACGGCTGCTCGCCGACGAGCCGCTGCCCCGCCGCGTACCGGCCGTCCGGGGCCGCGCCACCGCCCACCTGCTCACCGGTGAACTGCGCTACGCCTGCTACCTCCTGGAGAGCACCCTCGACGAGCTGAACGCCGCCGGGCTGCACGACCCGGACGCCCTGCTGCTTCTCTACACCGCGTCCATCGCCCCCTACATGGACATGGGCGCCCACGCGCGGGCCGCGCACGCCGCCGAACTGGCGCTCGCGCTAGCCCCGCGCGTGGCCGATCCCGCGCTCGTCGCGGGCATGCACCGAGGGGTGGCCCGCACCCTCATCGCCGAGGGCCGCATCGCCGAGGCCGACGCGTCCTTGGCCAAGGCCCAGGAGCTCTACCGGCAACTGCAGATCCGCACCGAACTCGCCCACTGCCACTGGATGCGCGGCTATGTGCACGCCCAGGACGGCGACCTGGAGCAGGCGGAGGGTGAGCTGCGGAAGGCCCGCGAGATCCTCGCCTCCAAGCGGGCCGCGCTCTTCACCGAGCAGGTGGAGGTCGAGCTGGCCGACGTGCTGCGGCGGCGCGGCAAGGCCGAGGAGGCGGAGGCGCTGCTGCGGCCCCTGCTCGCCTCGGGCGGGGGCGCGGAAGGGCAGACCGGGCCGCTCGGCGCCGGACGCGGAGCGGTGCACGCGGGCGGGGCGCACCGGCTGCTCGGACTGATCGCCGAGGAGCGGGGCGACACTGAGGCGGCCGAGGAGCACTACTGCGCGGCGCTGTCCCTGCTCGAACGCTCCAGCGCGGTCGGCGACTTGGCGGACCTCTGCCGCCTCCTGGGCGATCTGCGGCGCCGCGCCGGCCGGGTGGAGGCCGCGATGGACGCGTACCGCACGGGCCTCGGGCACCGGGCCGCGCCCGGCACGACCACGCTGGGACCGGCGCCCGCCGCTCCCCCGATGTGAGCTCCACGCCCCTCGACGTGAGCTCGGCGCCGCATTGAGCCGCAAGGTGGACAATTCGCTACGATTGGGACGGCGGCGCGTAGGGTGAGCCCCTGTTGTCGCACTACTGCCAACAGGGATGGTCATGCGCCGCCTGCACCCCACCGACCCGGTCACCGACAAGGCGGGCTCCAGGGCCTGGACGGTGGGCGCGGGCGCCCTCGTACTCGCGGTGGCGGGGTTCGGGATCCACCTCGCCTGCCGGCTGACCGAGCGGGCGTACCGCTGGCACCAGCGCGACGCCACCGTGTACTTCGACGCGACGCGCCATCTGTTCGACGGCGGTCCCGGGCTGTACGGCACCCCGTACGGAGCGAGCCGACTCCCTTTCACCTACCCGCCGTTCAGCGCCCTGGTGTTCCGCGTCCTCGGCTCCGTCGGATGGCAGAGCTTCCGCGTGCTGCTTCCGGCGCTGACCCTCTTCGCGCTCGGTGCCGCGCTGCACCGCATGGCTCGTACCCTCCCCCCGTCGGCGACCTGGCCCCCGGCGCGGCGTCTGGCGCTCGTGCTGGCCGTGACCGCGGTCTGCTTGTGGCTCACTCCGGTGTACCTCACGTTTCAGGCCGGGCAGATCAACCTGTTCCTCCTGGCCCTGGTGGTGTGGGACTTCAGCCTGCCGACGGGTTCACGGTGGAAAGGGGTCGGGGTGGGGCTCGCCGCGGGTCTGAAGGTCACCCCGGCCATCTTCATCGTGTACCTGCTGCTCACCCGGCGCGGACGCGCGGCCGCCACGGCCGTCGCCACCACCGCGGCCACCGTGGCGGTGGGAGCCCTGTTCCTGCCGGGGGCTTCACTGCACTACTGGACCGCCTTGGGCGACCTCAGCAGTGAGGCGACCGGCCGCGGGAGGATCAACCTCGCCGCCACCCACAACCAGTCCCTCAACGGCCTCATCCTGCGCACCCTCGGCGACGCGCCGTTCCCCCACGCGCTCTGGGTGCTCGCCGTCTGCCTCACGGCTGTCGCGGGCCTCGCCTGTGCCGCGGCGGTCAGCCGCCGGGGCCACGACCTGTGGGGCATGGTGCTGTGCGCCACGACAGCGGTGCTCGTCTCCCCGCTCTCCTGGGCCCACCACTGGGTGTGGGTCGCTCCCGCCTTGCTGCTCCTGGTGGCGCGCGGGGCCGCGGCGCCCCGGCGGGCGACGGCAGGCGGCCTGTACGCGGCAGCGGCGGCCCTGTGGTGCTGGTACGCCGCCTGGCCCGTCCCCCTCCCGGAGGACCCGCCCAAGCTGAGCCCCGCGGGAATCATCGCCCTGCCGACCGGACCGCTCCCGGGCTCCCTGGCACACGTGTGGGCCTTCACGCACGAGAACGCGTACGTCGTCACCGGGCTGCTGGCCATCACCGTCACCGGCGTCCGCGTGCTCGCCCGCGCCGTCCAGGAGCGTGGCAGGCTGGTCAGCCCGGAGGACTCGTACGCCCCTCACTGACGCCTTCCACCACCCCGGCCGAGGCCGCGGCTCCGTCCCCGGCCTCAATGACCCAGCTGCCTCGGGCCTGCACCCGGTACACGCCGGGCCCCGGCAGATGGAGCGCCAGGTTGGTGTCGCCCTTGCCGCGGGCCACCTCTGTCCGGTCGGCGAGGGCATCGTCCAGGGGCACCAGTCGTACGTTGCCGCGCCCGCGGTGCCGCAGCACGGCCGGGCCGCCGCGGCCCTCGTACCGGATCAGGTCCCCGCCGCGCCCGTGGATGCGATCGGTGAACTCCGGTACGGCGTCGACCGGTTCGACCCACGCCTCCCAGTCGACCCCGGTTCCGTCCTGCGACTCCACCTGGAAGCGCACCACTTCGCGGTCGCCCGAGCGCGGTAGCGGCACTCTTGCGCACACCGGCGCGCAGCCGTCGCCCAGTACGTAACGCATGCGCTGGTTCTTGCGCAGCAGCAAGGCAACGGCCAGTTGCCTGCCGTTGTCGCTCCGCACCACCAGCACGGCGGGCCGTCCCGCTGCCGGCAGCCGCACCCGGGCGACCCCGGGCCCCGGCCCATGCACCCGCTCGCCCGCCTCGGCCCGGTCGGCATCCCGCGCGTCCCTTGGCCGCCGGAACGCGGCCTCGCGCTCCACGCACCGGGACGCGGCGAACACCCGCCCCCTCCCGCTGTGCGAGTCCTCGATCCGCACCCCGCACGCGGCGCACACCGCGACATTGCGGGCAGCGCCGTCCACCGGGGTCCAGGGCAGCTCTCGCTCGGCTCGCCCGTGCCGGGCGTCGAAGAAGCACAGCGGCAGCCGGCGGGGCAGCGGCAACCCGGCACGCCGGGCGTCGAGGCAGGCCAGCGCGTGCCATCCATCGTCCAGTGCCCGCAGCACGTCGAGGGCGTCCTCCCGGTCCCGGTCCCCGGTGAAGGCGCGCTTGGCCTCGTCGTACGCGTTCAGGGCCCGACCCAGGTCGGCGCGCATGCCGTCGGTCGACCCCGGTTCCCCCGGCGAGAAGTCGTGCTCGTCGAGCGCGACCCCGAACGCGGTGATCCGGGCCTCCACCTCGACGAGATCCTCCCTCGCCCGGCGTCGCGCCGCCCCTGTGAACCATCCAACGAGCCGCGCCCGGACATGCCCGCCCCCGGCCATGCAACCACCCCCTCACCGCTGATCATAAGTGGGGGCGCCTGCTTCACCTCGCGTCGCGTGGCGGAGAATTGTTTCGGCACCACGCAACGACGGGCGGCGGACGGCCGTCCACCCGTACCGGCTGTCGCGTCAAGGAGGCCCCATGAAGGTCGTACTGCCCGGAGGAACCGGACAGGTGGGCACGGTCCTCCACCGGGCGCTGACGTCGGCGGGCCACGAGGTCACGGTGTTGACCCGGCGCCCCGTCCGGGCGCACGAAGTCGGCTGGGACGGAGCCACGCTCGGCCGCTGGACCGAGACCATCGACGGCTGCGACGCGGTGGTCAATCTGGCCGGGCGCAGCGTCTCCTGCCGCTATACGGCCGACAACCTGCGGGCCATGATGGCCTCCCGGGTGGATTCCGCGCGGGTGGTCGGCGAGGCGATCGCCGCCGCCGCCCGGCCGCCGCGCGTCTGGCTGCAGATGAGTACGGCGACGATCTACGCCCACCGTTTCGACGCGGCGAACGACGAGGCGACCGGAGTGCTCGGCGGTTCGGAGGCCGGGGTCCCCGACTACTGGGCGTACAGCGTCAGGATCGCGGAGAACTGGGAGCGGGCGCAGGCCGAGGCGGCGACACCCGGCACACGCAAGGTGGCGCTGCGCTCGGCGATGGTCATGAGCCCGGACCGCGGCGGGGTGTTCGACGTGCTGTCGCGGCTGGCCCGCCTCGGCCTTGGAGGGCCGGTCGCGGGCGGCGCGCAGTACGTCTCCTGGATCCATGGTGAGGACTTCGTGCGCGCGGTGGAGTTCCTCATCGACCGGGACGACCTCGACGGGCCGGTGAACCTCGCCGCTCCCGGCCCGCCGCCCCACCGTGACTTCATGCGGACGCTCCGCAGGGCCTGGGGCGTTCCGGTGGGCCTGCCTGCGACGCGATGGATGGCCGAGCTGGGGGCCTTCGCGCTCCGCTCGGACACGGAGCTGCTGCTCAAGAGCCGCCGGGTGGTGCCGGGCCGGCTGCGCGCGGCCGGGTTCGCCTTCACTCGGCCCGAGTGGGGGACGGCGGCCACGTCCCTCGTGCGGCGCACCAGGGCGGCGCGGGCGCGTGAGCCGCGGCGGACCGGACAGTGACCGCGCGGGCTGCCCGGCCCGGCGGACCGACCCTGCGAGGGGCGCCGACCCCCGCTGCGGTGCCGACCGGTACGATCTCCCGTCGGAATCGGGAAGATCACGGGGAACACGGGGAGACAGCGCCATGCCGGAAGCCGTATCCAAGCAACAGCAGGCCGCACTGAGCCAGTTGGCGCCGGGCGAGCAGCTCCTCTCCTACGGGATCGTCGTCCCGGTGAAGAGTGCCGAAGGCATCAAGATCAAGCATGGCAAGGCCGGCGGGAAGCTCGGCGAACACCTGATGCACCGGTACGGCGCCCAGTCCGGCGGTGCGCAGAGCATCGCGGCGGCCATGCCGCCCAGCTCCGGCGCGCTGCTGATGCGGGTGACGGATCAGCGGGTCGGCCTCGTACGGCCCCTGGACGGCGCCCCCGTCTGGGAAATCCCCCGCACCTGGGTCGCCCGCGTGGAGCGCCGCCCCCGCCTCCAGCTCATGGCCCGCTTCCGGCTCCACTACGCGGACGGCACCTGGCTGGCCTTCTTCACCGCGCGCCGCCGCACGATCGAGGCCTTCGGCACCGCCCTGCACGACAACGGTGGTACCGACGGCACCGGCGGCGGCGCCAACGGCGGCTGGCCCGGAACCGCGTAGCTCCTGGAGACAGCGGGAGCACCGCCCCCGCTCACCTCGCCGCCTCCCAGGCCCGGCGCACATCGCCGCGCGGGTCCTCCTGTACCGCCCAGCGGTCTCCGATCACCATCGTGCTCCGACTGCGCGTGTCGTACGCGGCCCAGCCGGGGTCGCCGGTGCGTGCGAAGCGTACCCAGGCGGCGTGCGTACGGGCGGCCAGGTCGGGGGGAGGGCTGCCGGTGCCGAACAGCGCGTCGGTTCCCCGCAGTTGGTCCGGGACTCTACCGAAGACGAAGGGCAGCTCCATCGTGTGGGTGGCGCCGAGCAGGCCGTCGAACGCCTGGGAGCGCCAGTCGAAGTGGTAGGCGTACGTCGCGCCGGGTGAACGGTCGGCGTGCGCGTCGGCCAGGGCCCAGCTTCCCGCACCGAACAGCGCGTCACCCATGATCGCCGAGCGCAACTGCCCCGGTGTGGCGTCGGGGTGCGCGGCGCGGTAGGTGGCGGTGAGCGCATCCGGTTCGGGGTGCGAGCGTTCGGCGGCGGCCCGGACGTCGGCCGTGGTCGAGGTGGTGTAGGCGCCGGAGGGCACGAGGTAGAGGTTGCCCTCCTCGGCGTTGGTGCCGATGAGGAGGTCGATGTCGAGGCTGCCGTGCCCGGCGGCGAAGGTATCGACTGGCTGGCGTTCGGCCACCACGCTGAAGGGGCTCAGCCCGAGCAGCGGGTCGTACGCGGTCGCGGTCCGCAGGTCGATCCCGCCGAGCAGGGAGGCGGCTTCGACCAGACGTGTGTCGGGGACGGCTTCGAAGGCGTCGGCGTGCGGCGCGATGCCCAGGGACGCTGCCGCCGTGCGTGTGACCCGGGTGGCCTGTTCGGGATCGAAGGCGCCCAGAGCGCTGCCGCTCTGCACGATGGCGCGCCGGACCAGACCCCTGCTCTCCGGCGCCGCGATGACGGCTCCCGTGAGGGTGGCGCCCGCGGACTGGCCGAACAGCGTCACCTGATCGGGGTCGCCCCCGAACGCGGCGATGTTCCTGCGCACCCAGCGCAGGGCGGCGAGTACGTCGAGGAGTCCCCGGTTGCGCGGGGCTCCGGGCAGGTCGAGGAAACCGGCCATGCCGAGGCGGTAGTTGACGGTCACCAGGACGATTCCGTCGCGCGCGAACGCGGTGCCGTCGTACAGGCTCGCCCTGGTCGAGCCCGCCACGAAGCCTCCACCGTGCACGAAGACCATGACAGGGAGGGCCCTACCCCGGACCCGGGACCCGTCCCGGTCCCGGTGTTGTTCCTCGGGAGGGTCGGGGGCCCATATGTCGACGGTGAGGTAGTCCTCTCCGTGGATCCAACCGGGTCCGAAGTAGGGCGACATGTCGATCGCGCCGAGGTTCCGGGGAGCCTGTGGCGCGGTCGGGCCCGCCGCCGTCGCGTCCCGGACGCCGCCCCACGGGGCGTGCGGTTGTGGCGCGGCGAAGCGGCCGGTCCGGGCCGGGGGCGCGGCGTACGGGACGCCTCGGAAGACCGTGACGCCCCCGTGCCGCGCACCGGCCACGGCTCCCTGCGCGGTGGTCACGGTGCGGAGGGCGCCGGAATGGCCGCTGCCCGGGCGGTTCTCGCTGGTCATGCGTTCGCCGCCTGACCCTCGTACTCCTCCGACCGCACGTACGGCGTGAAAGGAGCCCACCCCTTGATGGCGAACCCGCTGCCCGCACGCTCGACCTCGGCGGCGCCGTGGCCACCCAGATGTGCGGGAACGACGAGCGCGTTGTGGTCGGCGGCCCAGCCCAGAATCCTTCGGCGCGTGGCGCGGGCGGCGACGGGGTCCTCGCAGAAGCAGCTGTTGTGGTCCGGGTCGACGAGCTGGACGGGACTGTGCAGCAGATCCCCCACGAAGACCGCGCGGTCCGTGCCGCTGGTGAGGGTGAGGACGCTCGACCCGGGGGTGTGCCCGGGAGCCGCGTCGAGGCGCAGATTGGCGTCGATGCGGTGGCCCCTCTCCCACAGGCGCGCCTGCCCGGCCCGGTGCACGGGGGCGACACTGTCCTCGAAGACGTTCTGGTTTCCGCGGCCGAGCACGCTCTTGTGGCCGTTCTCGGGGTTCCAGAAGTCGTAGTCGTCCTTGGGCAGCAGGTAGGTGGCGTTCGGGAAGGTGGGGACCCAGTCCCTGCCGTCCAGGCGGGTGTTCCAGCCGACGTGGTCGACGTGCAGGTGGGTGTTGATCACGATGTCGACGTCCTCGGGCGTGACGCCCGCGCGCGCCAGACCGGCGAGGAAATCGGTGCGCAGGTGGCGCCACACCGGGGAGTACGGACGTTCCTTGTGGTTGCCGACGCCGGTGTCGACGAGGATGGTCCTGCCCTCGCTGCGCAGCAGCCAGCTCTGGACCGCGGAGTTGACGATGTTCGTCCGCGGGTCGAGGAAGTGCGGCGCGTGCCAGGCGTCGGTGTCTCTCCAGGCGGCCTCCGGGCTGGTGGGGAGGAAGGCGTCGGGCGTCATGTCGACCGGGCCGTAGTACTCCTTGACGCGAGTGACGGTGACGTCGCCGAGTTCGATCTGTTCCATCGGGTTGCTCCATGGCCGGGGCCGGGTTCTGAGGTTCTGAGCTTCTGGGGTTCTCGGGTCCTGAGGTCCTGAGGTCCTGAGGTCCTGATCGCCACCGTCGCCTTGTCGCCGCACGTCGGCCAGACCCGCCGCTGCCTACCCCCGGCAGGGTCAGGCTGCCGCGCGCCGGTCGATGCAGACTGGGGCGCATGAGCGAACGAGGACGGTTGGGCGACTTCCTGTACGCGCGCCGCGCCCGGCTCCGCCCCGCCGACGTCGGCCTGAAGGACTACGGCGACCGGCGACGGGTGGCGGGCCTGCGCAGGGAGGAGCTCGCGCTGCTCGCCGGCGTCAGCGCCTCGTACTACACGAGGCTGGAGCAGGGACAGTCGGTGGGGGCGTCACCGGAGATCCTTGACGCCGTCGCGCGGGCTCTCTGCCTGGACGAGGCGGAACGCCGGCACCTGCGGGACCTCGCCGAGGCCGGGCGACGGCGGACTCCGGCCCGTCGGCCGCGGGCGGAGCGGGCGGGGGCCGCCACGCTTGAGCTCCTGAGCACCCTGGAGAGCGTGCCGGCACTGATCACCGGTCGCCGCAGCGACGTGCTCGCCTGGAACCGGCTGGGGCACGCGCTGTTCGCGGGGCATCTGAGCCCGGACAGCCCCGAGCGCGCGGCGGAGCGCCCCAATCTCGCCAGGATGCTCTTCCTCGATCCGCACACCCGCGCGTTGTACGCCGACTGGACGGCGAAGGCCAAGGCCGTCGTCGAGAATCTGCGGATGGTGGCGGGACGGCACCCCGACGACACATTGCTCAGCTCACTGATCGGCGAACTCACTGTCAATAGTCCGGAGTTCGCGGCGATGTGGTCCGGCCACGGGGTGAGCCCCTGCGCCTTCGCCGGCTACGAGATGCGCCACCCCCTGGTCGGCACGCTCACCGTGACCCAGCAGAGCCTGAGCCTCCCCCAGGAGGAGCATCAGCACCTGGTACTGGCCGTCACCGAACCGGGCTCACCGTCACGCGAGGCCGTGCGGCTCCTCGCCCAGGCGGCCACGCCGCCCGCCTCTGCCCAGTCGAGCGGCGAACGGCCCGCCCGCTCCGTCCGCGACGGCTGCTTCGGCGGCCCGCTCGATCGCCGTACGCCGGGCTGCCCAGAAGGCCGCGTCGCGCTCTGAAGCAGCGTTCCCCGGAACCGCCCCCGTGGAGCCGTCGAGTTCTTCGCGCAGGATGTCGGCGTGCCCGGCATGCCGACTGGTCTCGGTGAGCACGTGGACCAGGATGTTGAACAGCTTCACGTCGGGCCGCGGCCACCAGGGCACATGACCCGGGGCGTCGATGGCGAGGGCGGTGATCGTCGCGTCCGAGTGCCGCCACGCACGCCGGTAGCGGTCGACGATCTCGGCGCGCGTCTCGTGCTCGCTCGCCCACATGTCCGTGCCACCCTGCTCCGCGTCGTCCCAGCGGGGCAGCGCCTCCGGGAACGGCCGGCCGAAGACCTCGCCGAAGTACCTGGATTCCCAGAGCGCCAGGTGTTTGACCAGGCCGAGGAGGTTGGTCCCCGTCACGGTCAGGGGGCGGCGGATGTCGTACTCGCCGAGCCCGTCGAGCTTCTGGAGCACCGCTTCGCGCATCACTCGCAGGTCGTTGTGCAGGTACTGCTTCGCGAAATCATCGATCACGGGGCAGGAGCCTGTCAGGCGCTTACCAGGGCGGCAAGGGGCGCGTACGCAGAGACCGCCCCCTCTCACTCGTCGAGCAGCCGCCACGCGGTGAGCGCCAGCCTCGCCCGGAGAAGGCCGGTGGGATCGGTCAGGTCGAAGCCCAGGGTCTTGCCGATCTGTTCGAGTCGGCGGGCGACGCTGCTGTGGTGCAGATGGAGGCAGTCCGCGGCGCGGCGCAGGGAGCCCGTGGCGCAGTAGGCCTCCAGTGTCTCCAGGTCCTCCGGGCGGGCTGCCGCGCCGGCCATCGCGGCCACGTCGGCGTTGTCCCGCACGGCGTCCTGCGGAACCTGCGCAAGGAGCGCGAGCGCGCCCAAACCGTCGTGCGGGACGACCGGTCGGCGCGCGGTGGCGAAGCGGAGGGCGGTGCGGGCTTCGCGCCAGGAGCGGTCGGGGCTTCCCGCGGCGCCGATGCCCGCGCGTACCCCCGCAGGGAACAGTGCCTGGTCGACGGTGGTGGCCAGGATGACGCCCACGTCGGCGAGCGGCGCCGCCTTCACCGGGCGGGCCGGGCAGATCAGACCGCCGATCCGGTCGAGCGGAAGCCGCGACCGTACGGCGACGACGCGGACCGGCAGCCCTGCGGCGAAGCCGAGCAGGCGCAACGCACGGGCCCTGGCCGCCTCTTCGCTGTCGGAGCTGATGGCCAGCTCCACCAGGGCGGGGTCGGCCATGGTGGTGCGAGCCGGACCGTACCGTTCGACCGCCGCCGCGACGGCGATGGCGAGCCGGTCCAGGAGTACGTCGTCGAGCGGCCCGGGCGGTCCTGGCTCGACGAGCGGGCTGGGCTCGGCGAGCGAACCGGACGCATCCGGCGGGCCCGCGCGTTCCAGCCACACCGTGCCGATCTCCTCGTCGTCGAGAGTGACCGGCGCCGACAGGGACTCGGGCCCCGGCGGTCCTGCCGCCGGCGTGCCCTCCGGTGAGAAGCGGACCGCCCGCTCCGCACCCGAAAGCCGCACCCCCACCACGCATTCGGCCAGTCCCGCCGAGGACCGGACGAGCGCCGGGATGTCCACCCTGCGGCGCATCAGCGTGTCGTAGAACTGGACGACACGGATCGCGCCCTGCACGTGGGAATCCAGGTGCGACAGCCGTTCGGCGAGAGCCTCCATGGCGCAAGGATAGGCGCAGTCGGTGCGCCGTCCGGCGCGTGTTTGCCCACCGCCGTCCGACAGTTGGCGGGGGATCGTGTCGGTGGCAGCCTTGAGAATGTCCGCCATGGATCCCGAACTCGAAGCGTTTCTGCCGCTGATCCCCCAGCAGGACCTGACCGACCCGGTCGCCGCGCGCCCGATGTACTCCGCGTACGCCGCCTCGAAGCCGGCACCCGACACGTCGGGCATGGAGATCGAGGACCGTACGGTGCCGGCCGATCCGGACGTGCCGGTACGGATCTACCGTCCGCACCAGGGGCAGGGCGCCCTCGTCTGGTTGCACGGCGGTGCGCACGTCATGGGTGATCTGGACACCGAGCACCCGTGGGCCAGCCGCATCGCGGCCGCCTCCGGGGCGGTGGTGGTCTCGGTGGGCTACCGGCTCTCCCCCGAGCATCCGTTCCCCGCCGCCCTGAACGACGCCTACGCCGTACTGGAGTGGACGGCCGGCCACGCCGCCGAGCTGGGTGCCGATCCGGCGCGGATCGCGGTCGGCGGTCACAGCGCCGGCGGGAACCTCGCGGCCGGTCTCGCCTTGTGGGCCCGCGACCGGCAGGGGCCGCCGATCCACTTCCAGCTGCTCAACGAGGCGGCTCTCGACGACCGCCAGGAGACGTGGTCGCAACGGAACTTCACCGACACGCCCTGGGCGACGCGCGCCAACGTGGGGGCATCGTGGCGCCACTACCTCGGCACCGCGCCGGTCACACCGTACGCCGCGCCCGCCCGGGCCACCGACCTCTCCGGGCTGCCGTCCGCCTACATCGCCACCGCCGAGTTCGACCCGAACCGCGACGAGGACATCGACTACGCGCTGCGCTTGTTGCGGGCGGGCGTCTGCGTCGAGCTGCATCAGTGGCCCGGCACGTTCCACGGCTCGCAGGCCATCCTCTCCGCCGAGGTCTCCCAACGGCAAATCGCGCAGCTCGCCGCCGCGCTCCGGCGCGCTCTCGCCGCGTGAGCCGGTCCCGGCCGGATCGAGCGCTGCGGCGGCGAGGGCTCATGGACGTCCGCGGGCGGCGTACTGCACCATGGCGGGCAGACAGCTGTCCAGCGTCCCCCGTCACGCCATGACAGTCCGGGCCAACGCCTGGAAGGGAGCGGCCACTTGGCCTCCTCACCGCCCCGCCCGGCCATGTCGCCCGGCGCACCCCGCGCCCTCCCCGCCGCCACCGACGTCGTGATCGTCGGTGGCGGGGTGATGGGGGCAAGCATCGCGTTCCACCTCGCCGAGGCGGGCGTACGCGACATCGTCGTCGTCGAGCGCGGCGAGCTGGCCTGCGGCAGCTCGGGAAAGCCGATCGGAGGGGTACGGGCGCAGTTCTCCGATCCGCTCAACATCGAGCTGGGCCACCGCAGCCTGCGCGCCTTCCGCGACTTCGGGGACCGCCCCGGCGCGGACATCGGCCTCGACACCGTCGGCTACCTCTTCCTGCTGACCGGCCCCGGCCAGGCGGCGGAGTTCGAGGACGCGGTGCGGACGCAGAACGCGCTCGGTGTGCCCAGCCGCATGATCAGCCCCCGCGAGGCCCGGACGCTCTGCCCCTACGTCGACGCCCACGGCCTGGTGGCCGCCGTCCACTCCCCCGCCGACGGCCACGCGCGGCCCGCACGCGTCGTGCGCGGATACGCGCGTGCCGCAGCGCGGGCCGGTGCCGTGTTCGCGACGCACACCACGGTGACCGGCATGGACACGGCCCGGGACCGCGTCACCGTCGTGCACACCGACCGCGGCCCTGTGGCCTGCTCGACGGTCGTCTGCGCCGCCGGAGCCTGGTCGGCGCGAATCGGCGCCATGGCGGGCGTCGACCTCCCCGTGCGGCCGCTGCGCCGCCAGCTCGCCTTCACCGCACCGCTGGTGCCCCCGGCGCCGCGCATCCCCTTCACCATCGACTTCTCGTCATCGGCGTACTTCCACAACAGCGACGACGGGCTGCTCCTCGGCCTCGCCGACCCCCACGAGAGCGAGGGCTTCGACACGACGTGGACGCCCGGCTGGCTGAAGCTGTTCCGCGAGGTGGCCCGCGAGCGGGCGCCGGCCCTCGCCGGGATGGAGACGCGTGGGGGCTGGGCGGGACTCTATGAGGTCACCCCGGACCACAACGCGCTGATCGGCCGCGCCACCGATCCGGTCAACTTCCTTTACGCCACCGGGTTTTCCGGACACGGCTTTCTGCAGGCGCCCGCGGTGGGCGAGATCGTCCGCGATCTGCACCTGGGCCGGCCGCCGTGCGTCGATGTCGCACCGCTGAGCGCGGACCGCTTCCGCGCCGGGTCCGCCGCGAACCGCCCGGAGGCCCATGTGGTGTGAAGCACCGCCATCCCCCGGCCACCCACGCGGGAAGTCACCCCACCGCTGAGAGGACGACGTGTCGATGATCGGACAGTGGCAGCTGCGTGCCGCGTTCGCCGCGAGGCTCTCGCGGATGTACGGGCGCGAGGTCCCCGCGTACACCACGCTGGTGGACGTCTCCCGCGAGGTCAACGAGGACGTGCTGCGCGCGCGGGGCGCCGACGCCGAACGCCTCGGCACCATCGGCCGCGTCACCGCCGAACGGCACGGCGCCATCCGGGTCGGCACCCCGGAGGAGCTGCGGCAGGTCGCCCGCGTCTTCGGCGCGCTCGGCATGCGTCCCGTCGGCTTCTACGACCTGCGCGAGACCGCCACCAGCGCGCTGCCCATCGTGTCGACCGCGTTCCGCCCGGTGGCCGAGGACGAGCTGGCCCGCAATCCGTTCCGGGTCTTCACCTCCATGCTCACCGTGTCGGATCCCCGCTTCTTCGACGCGGACCTGCGCTCACGCCTGACCGCGTTCCTCGCCGGCCGCGAGTTGTTCGGCCCGGAGCTCCTGAAGCTGGCCGACCGGGCGGAGGCGGAGCGGGAACTGTCCGACGCCGACGCCGAGCGCTTCCTCGACCTGGCCGTGTCCGCCTTCGAGTTGTCGGCCGAGCCCATCGACGGGCAGTGGTACGCGGCCCTGGAGCAGGTCTCCGCCGTCGCCGCGGACATCGGTGGCGTACGCAGTACCCACATCAACCACCTCACCCCCCGCGTCCTGGACATCGACGAGCTGTACCGGCGCATGACCGAGCGCGGCATCGAGATGATCGACACCATCCAGGGGCCGCCGCGCTGGGCGGGGCCGGACGTACTGCTGCGCCAGACCTCCTTCCGGGCGCTCGCCGAACCGCGTGCCCTGCGCGCCCCGGACGGCAGCGTGACCCGCGGCGCGCTGCGGGTGCGCTTCGGCGAGGTCGAAGCCCGCGGCATCGCCCTGACGCGTGCGGGGCGCGCCCTCTACGACAGCCTCCTGGCCGTCGTGGACGAGCGGGCCGCGGGCCGTCCGGCCGGTGAGCGCGGCGAGGTGGCCCGCGCCGTGTGGGCCGAGCACCTGCCACCGACCGAGCGGGAACTGGCCGTGCGGGGGCTGGGGTTCTTCACATACCACGAGGTGCCCGGCCGTCCCGCGGACGGCGCGCGTCCGCCCTCCGACCTCGACGGCCTCCTGGGTGGGGGCTGGCTGCGGGCCGAGCCGGTCGTGTACGAGGACTTCCTGCCCCGGTCGGCCGCAGGCATCTTCCAGTCGAACCTCAGTGAGGCGGGGTCGAGGAACAGCGGCCGGGCAGGCAGCGCGTACGACGCCGACCGGCTCTCCGGAGCCATGTGCCGGGACGTCCTCGACCCGTTCACGCTGTACGAGCGGCAACGGGACCGCTCCCTCGCCCTGCTGCCCCGCGCACTCCGTCCCCAGGGAGCCTCATGACCCTCGTCCTGCCCTCCACCGACGAACTGCGCGCCCGCGCCCGCGCCGGACTCGACCGCATCGGCGTCACGGTCCCCGAGGGCCATACCCTGCGGGCCCGCACCCCGGTCACCGGCGAGGACCTTTTCGGTCTGGCCGCCACGGACGCGGCCGGAACAGAGGAGGCGCTCACCGCGGCCCGCGAGGCTTTCCTCACCTGGCGGAGTACCCCGGCACCGCGCAGGGGTGAACTGGTTCGCAGGCTCGGGGAGTTGCTGCGTGTGCACCAGGAGGATCTGGCCGACCTGATCACCATCGAGGCGGGCAAGATCCGCTCCGAGGCGCTCGGCGAGGTCCAGGAGATGATCGACATCTGCGACTTCGCCGTGGGCCTGTCACGGCAGCTCTACGGGCGCACCATCGCCTCGGAGCGGCCGGGGCACCGGCTGGCGGAGACCTGGCACCCGCTCGGCGTCGTCGGCGTCATCTCCGCCTTCAACTTCCCGGCCGCCGTGTGGTCGTGGAACACCGCGGTCGCGCTGGCCTGCGGCGACACGGTGGTGTGGAAGCCGTCGGAGCTCACCGTGCTCGTCGCCCTGGCCTGTGACCGGCTGCTCGCCCGGGCCGCCGCCGACGTCGGGGCGCCCCGCGACGTGCACCGGCTGCTGCTCGGCGACCGTGCTGTCGGGGAACGGCTGGTGGACGACCCACGGGTCGCCCTCGTCAGCGCCACGGGATCGACCCGCATGGGGCGCGAGGTCGGCCCGCGCGTCGCCGCCCGCTTCGGCCGCTGCCTGCTCGAACTTGGCGGCAACAACGCGGCGGTCGTGGCCCCGTCCGCCGACCTGGACCTCGCCGTGCGGGGCATCGTGTTCGCCGCCGTCGGCACCGCCGGTCAGCGGTGCACGACCCTGCGGCGCCTCATCGTGCACCGGGACATCGCCGACACCCTCGTCGGCCGGCTGACGTCCGCGTACCGGAAGCTGCCCATCGGTGACCCCTTCGACGACACGACGCTGGTCGGCCCGCTCATCTCCGTCCAGGCGCTGGACGGCATGCGCGCCGCGCTCGACCGGGTGCGCGGCGAGGGCGGTGAACTCCTCGCGGGCGGCGCCCGTCGCCCGGCGCAGGCGGCGCCGCACGCCGCCTACGTCGAACCGGCCGTGGTGCGCGTGGGCCGGCAGACCGGCATCGTCCGCGAGGAGACCTTCGCGCCGCTGCTTCACGTCATGACGTACGACACCTTCGACGAGGCGATCGCCCTGCACAACGACGTGCCCCAGGGCCTCTCGTCGAGCGTCTTCACCCGTGACCAGCGCGAGGCCGAGCTGTTCCTGTCCGCGGAGGGCTCGGACTGCGGCATCGTCAACGTGAACATCGGGACGTCGGGCGCGGAGATCGGCGGCGCGTTCGGCGGCGAGAAGGAGACCGGTGGCGGCCGCGAGTCGGGGTCCGACGCGTGGCGCGCGTACATGCGCCCGGCCACCAACACGGTCAACTACTCCGGCCGGCTCTCCCTCGCCCAGAACGTCAGCTTCCTCTGAGAGCCTGTGTCATATCCCCGACCGGGACTGTGGCGCTACGGCGCCATCTCGTACGTCCCCGCCAGCGCCTCGACGCGCTCCCAGACGCGTGCGGAGCGGGCCTCGTCGACGACCGGGCGCCGTACCGCGCCGAGCGCCCAGCTCTGCTGCTCCGGCGTGGCGGAGTCCTTGCCGTGCAGCTCGACGGCGTGCGCGGAGAAGTCCCGTACGAGGACGGCGAAGAGCTCGTCGAGCACGTCCTGGTCGAGGCCGGTGAGACGCGCCTGCTCCAGGATCAGCTGGCCGTGCACGACGAGCGCGAACAGCTGGCCGACGGCGAGGAGCAGGTCGAGGTCGCGGCTCTGCTTCTCGTCGGGCGCGGCGGTGGTGACGAACTCGCAGAGTGCGTCGGCCTGTTCGCGGAAGCGGGCGACGTTGGGCACCTCGGCGTACGCGTCGTAGGCGGTGCGCCAGTCGTGGAAGCGGATGGCGCCCAGGCCGCGGGCCGGTCCCTGCTGGAAGAGGAAGGCGTCGTCGGCCGCGTCGAGGCGGGTCGGCACGGGCTCGTACTCGGCCGGGTTCAGCAGGTGGTTGCCCATGAACTTGAGGATCAGCGCGAGGTTGACGTGGACCGTGCCCTCCAGCTTGGGCAGGCCGCGAATCTCGACGGCCGCCTGTGCGAAGTAGTTGTCCTTCTCGAAGCCCTTGGCCGCGATGACGTCCCACATGAGGTCGATGACCTTCTCGCCCTCCGTGGTCACCTTCATCTTCGTCATGGGGTTGAAGAGGAGGTAGCGGCGGTCGTCGGGGCCCGCGGAGCGGAAGTAGTCCACGGCGCGGTCGCTGAAGAGCTTCATGCCGACGAGGCGGACGTACGCGTCGGTGAGCTCGCGGCGCACGTGCGGGAACGCGGTGACGGGGCGGCCGTAGAGGATGCGGCCCGTGGCGTGGGTGACGGCCTCGTACATCGCGTGCTCGCAGATGCCGATGGAGGCCGTGCAGAGGTTGAACTTGCCGACGTTGACGGTGTTGAGCGCGGCGTCGAAGGCGGCGCGGCCGGTGTGCAGGACGTCGTCGGGTCCGACGGGGTAGTTCTCCAGGCGGAACTCGCTGACGTACTTGGAGGAGTCGACGACGTTCTTGACGAGGTGGTACGCCTCGTGGCGGCTGTCGGCGGCGAAGAAGACGTAGCCGTCGGGGCCCTCGACGTCGGTGCGGCGGCCGAAGACGGAGACGAGACCGGCGGCGTTGCCGTTGCCGATGTAGTACTTGGAGCCGGTCGCCCGGAAGCCTCCGTCGCCGTCCGGTTCGAGGAGCATGTCGGTGGAGTAGATGTCCGCGCCGTGGGCCTTCTCGGAGAGGCCGAACGCGAATACTTCACCCTGGGCGAGGAGTTCGGCGGCGCGGGCGCGGGCCGCGGCGTTGTCGCTCTGCCAGACCGGGCCGAGCCCCAGGATGGTGACCTGCCAGGCGTACCAGTAGTCGAGTCCGTAGAAGCCGAAGATCTCGTTGAGTGCGGCGATCCGGGCGGTGTCCCAGCGCTTGTCGTCCTGCCCCTCGCCCGCCGCGGAGGCCGGGGTGAGGAAGGTCGCGAACAGGCCCTCCTCGGCGGAGAACGCGAGGAAGTCGGCGAGCCAGGCGCGGGAGCGGTAGTCCTCGATCAGCCTGCGCTTGCCGCGGGCCTCGAACCAGTCGACGGTCGCGCGCAGCAGCCTGCGGGTCTCGGGGTCGAAGTGGGCCGGGTCGTAGGTGTGCGGGTTGAACAGCAGCTGGTCGGCCATGGTGGTTCGCCTTTCCGGCTCGGGAGGGTGGGAGGTTCGGTGTTTCGAGTGAGGGTCGGGGAGGGGCTCAGTGCTCGGCGGCGAGCCGGTGGAGGGTGGCGATCACGTCGTCGAGCCAGTCGAGCGTCATGCGTTCGTACGCGATGCCGCCGCGCAGCACGACGTGCTGGAGCTCCCGCCCGGCGTCGGGTGCCGCAGGGGCAGGGGCCTCGGGGCCGGTGAAGTCGCGCAGCTCGCCCGCGAGGTAGTGCGCGAGCCGGTCGGCGTGCGCCTGGCGGTGGCGCTCCACCTCGCGGATCAGTGTGGCCGGGTCGTCGAAGGCGGCGCCGCGGATCTTCACGGCGAGCTCGTGCCGGACGCTCTCGGGCTCGATCGGCTCCTGCAGCCACCGGGAGAGGACCGTGCGCCCCCGCTCGGCCACGGAGTACTCCTTCTTGTCCGGCCGGTCCTGCTGCGCCACTTCGCGGGCGCCGATCCAGCCGTCGTTCTCCATGCGCTTGAGCACGCGGTAGATCTGCTGGTGCGTGGCGGTCCAGAAGTAGCCGATGGAACGGTCGAACCGCCGGGCCAGCTCGTAGCCGGAGCCCGGCTTCTCCAGCAGGGAGACGAGGATCGCGTGTTCGAGCGCCATGCCCGAATCCTTCTATGCAACTAGTTGCATAGACAAGCCGCGCCGGTCAGGTGAGACACGGCTCACCCGACCGGCGCGGCCGAAGCCCGCCCGCAACCGGGGGTTTGCCCCACCCTGAACGGGCCGTCGCCCCGACCACGGACAGGCATGCCGGCCCGATGGGCCGGTGGATCTTGGGCCAGCAGGATGGCCGTGTTCCGCTTTACCGGTTCACAGACAAGGAAACCCCTCGTGTGCAGCTTGAAGACGATGCGACACCGCGCGGCCCGCACCACCGCCGTCGGCGCCTTCGCCGCAGCCACCTGCGCCACCCTGATGACGGGCAGCGCCGGAGCGATCGTCAACGGGGACGACGCCAGTCAGCGCTACCCCTTCATGGCGACCGTCCCGGAGTCGGCCAAGGACGGCAGCGTGCAGGACGGTACCTGCGGGGCCACGCTGATCGATCCGCGGTGGGTCGTCACGGCGGCGCACTGCGTGCGGGGCGACATCGTTCTGGACGGCATCGTCCGGATCGGCAGCAGCCACCGGAAGTCCGGGGGCACCGTCCGCAAGATCGAGCGGACCATCGCCCACCCCGGGTTCCGGAGCGGCGACGGGACCTCGTTCAACCGGCACGACATCGCACTGGTCCAGCTCGATCGCCCGGTCTCCCAGAAGCCCATCGGCATCGCGGAGC
This sequence comes from Streptomyces sp. NPDC058284, assembly GCF_042881135.1. NCBI lineage: Bacteria > Bacillati > Actinomycetota > Actinomycetes > Kitasatosporales > Streptomycetaceae > Streptomyces > Streptomyces sp. NPDC058284. The sequence continues at coordinate 6,702 of NZ_JBHVYE010000027.1, read as the reverse complement.
GGGCGGGGCGGCCCGGCACCCCGACCCGGCTGCTGGGGTTCGGCACCACCGTGGACGGCGAGATGCGGTTCTCCCCGCGCCTGAAGGAGCTGGACACGCGCAGGGGTGCCGCGTCCGAATGCGCCCCCGGCTACGCGTCCGCGAACCGCCTGTGCACCATCAGCCTCAGGCCCAAGGCCATGGCGTGCTCCGGGGACTCCGGCGGCCCGCAGCTCCAGAAGGGCCGGCACGGGCGGTGGGAACTGATCGGCGCCACCTCCGGCCCCGGTGCCCCCGGGGTCGCGTGCTCGGACGGGCCCGGCCTGTACGTCGACGTCCCGGCCTACGCGGACTGGATCCGGGACACCATCAAGCACAAGGGCTGAACCCACCTGCCGGGGCCGCACCGGAGCGGAACGGATGCGCCGCTATGCTCGCCGCGTGGGTGAGGTAGTGGTGGTGCGTACCGGCTCCGGGCCGGAGGTCCTGCTCGTGCACGGCGGCGCAGGGCCGCGGACGACGTGGGGCGCGCTGTCGCCGCTGACCGATCGGTGGACACTCGCGCACGTCCACCGGCGCGGCTATCCGCCGAGTCCACCACCGCGCGAGGGCCAGGACTTCGCGGTGGACGCCCTGGATCTGGCGCCGCTGCTCGTCGGCCGTCCGCACGTCGTCGCCCACTCGTACGGCGTCCTCGGGGCGTTGACCGCGGTGGCGGACGCGCCGGACGGCGTGCGCTCGCTCACTCTGATCGAGCCGCCGCTGACCTGGCTCGTCCCCGACGATCCCGAGGTGGCGCGACTCCAGCGCATCGGGGACGCGGTCCTCACCCACGGGATGGACACGGACCCGGTCGAGCTGCGCGAGTTCCTCCGTCTCGCGGGTGCCCCCGTCGGCGACGGGCCACTCCCGCGGGACGTGGTCGCCGGCGTCCGCCGGGCGCACGGTGCCAGGCTGCCCGGCGAGGCCCGCTTCAGCCTCGACCGCGTCCGTCGCACCGGCGTCCCGGTGCTCGTCGCGTCCGGCGGCCACGCGGTCGCGCTCGAGCGGATCTGCGATGCTCTCGCGGTAGCGCTCGGCGGCGAGCGCAGCGTGCACCCGGGCGCCGGTCACTTCGTCGCCGCAGCACCGGGCTTCGCCGAACGGCTGGATGCCTTCCTGCGCAGGACAGGCTCCTAGCGGGCTTCAGCCTTGGCCGGAAATCCGCGATCGGTCAGCTTTCCGCGAGGCGGCGTACGGCGGCCAGCGCGCGGTCGGCGTGTGCGCTCATGCGCAGTTCGCTGCGGACCACTTCGACGACGGTCCGGTCCTTGCCGATGACGAAGGTGACGCGCTTGGTGGGGGCCAGCGAGAAGCCGCGTGCCACGCCGAACCGGCCACGCACCACTCCCTCGGGGTCCGAGAGCAGCGGGAAGCCGAGGGAGTGCCGCTCCGTGAACTCCCGCTGCTTCCCGACCCCGTCGCCGCTGACCCCCACGGGCCGCGCTCCCGCGGCGGCGAACTCGGCGGCCAGGTCACGGAAGTGGCAGGCCTCCGCCGTACAGCCGGGCGTGAGGGCCGCGGGGTAGAAGAACAGCACCACAGGGCCTTCCCGCAGGAGTTCGGAGAGCCGTCGCGGGGCGCCGGTCTCGTCCGGCAGCGTGAAGTCCTCGACGGTGTCACCGACCGCCGTGCGCGCCGTCATGCCGGGCTCCCCGTCGACGTACGGTCCATCGGCGACACGTTGCCTCCTCAAGTGGCGGGAGCGAAACCCTACTCGATGGTCCGAGCACGGTCCTGGCGCCCTGCTCCTGGCCGCCCGCCGACACCCTCCGACCAGCCTTGATCCCGTCGAACGCCGTCGTGCGATGCTGGGTGACGCCGGGAGGCACCGAGAGAGCGACGGGGAGTACGGCATCACGATGGCAGTGGCACGACGGACAGCGAAGGGCGTCTGGGACCGTTTCTCGGCATCCGACCCAGGACTCCTGCGGCTCATGGCGGGACTGCGCACGGTGGGGGCGATCCTCCTCGCGCTCGCCGTGCTCGCACCGCTCGGCACCTCGGTGACCCATCTCGTCGCAGGCGCGATGACGGCCATGGTCGCCACCTTCGCGATCCAGGAGAAGGAGGTGCGGGGGCAGGCGATCACGGTGGCGCTCGGGCTGCCGGTCGCCCTCGCGGCGATATCTCTGGGAGCGCTGCTCAACCACCGGGTGGTGGCCGGGGACGCCTTCTTCATCCTGCTGATCTTCGGCGCCGTCTACTGCCGCCGGTTCGGCGACCGGGGCACCGCGCTCGGCCTGATCGGCTTCCAGGTCTACTTCGTCTCGCTCTTCGTGAGTGCCTCCGCCTCGGCGCTGCCCGGACTGTGGCTGACGCTGACCATCGCCTTCGCGTGCAGCGCGGTCGTACGGTTCGCCATCGTGCCGGAGACGCCTGAGCGCACTCTCGCCCGGCTGCGCGAGGCGTTCCGGGCCCGGCTCGCCCAGCTGATCGCCCACCAGATCGAGCTCCTGGACGCGGACGCCGGGTCCACGGACGGCCCGGAGAAGGTCCTCGACGACCTGCGGCGCTCCACCGCCCGGCTGCACGAGGCGGCGCTGATGATCCAGGGGCGCCTGGAGGAGGGCACACGGGACGCGGCCGCGGCTGCGCTGCTCCAGCGCAGGGTGGCCGACGCCGAGATCGCCGCGGAGCGTCTCGGCGTGCTGCTCCTCAACGCCCGCAGCGCGGAACGCGTGGAGACCCTGACCCTGCACCTTCCGAGCGCCCCCGTCGCCATGCCGGGGCGCGCCCAGTTCGGCCAGGACGCGGGCACGGCGCTGCGCCGGGATCTGCGGGCCCTGCACCTGCTCGTCGTGCGGCTGGTCCCCGACGACCGGGGCACGGCCCTGCCGTACGTACGCAACAGACTGCTCGGCTACCGCGAGGAGCAGGGGCTGCCGCAGGGCTCACCCGCCGTCCAGGACTGCTTCCGCGCGGTCGGTGAGGCGGCGCGCGCCATTCTGGGCCTGCGGCTTGCGACCGACGGATCGCAGGGCGAGGAGTACGACAGCCCGGAAGCCGCGCGGTCGAGGGAGGAGTTCGAGGCGGAGGAGATCTCGATCTCGGGCGAGGCGGCGGGGGCCGCCGAGGACGAGCCCACCGGGTTGCGGCGGCCCACCACGAGGGCGGCCGTCCAGGTCGCGGTGGGCTCGGCGCTCGCCATCGTCGGGGGTGAGTTCCTGTCCACGCAGCGGTGGTACTGGGCGGTCCTGACATGCTGGGTGGTCTTCCTCAACACCGCTTCCACGGGCGAGATCATGGTCAAGGGCTACCGGCGGCTGCTCGGCACGGTGCTGGGCGTGGTGGCCGGGGTCGCGCTCGCGGGCGCCGTCGGCAACCACACCTGGGCCGCGTTCGCCCTCGTCGTGCTGTGCGTCTTCGGGATGTTCTTCACCGCGCCGCTGTCCTACGCCCTGATGTCGTTCTTCGTCACGGCGATGCTGGGCCTGCTCTACACCCTGCTCAACACCTACAGCCTCGACGTCCTCGTGCTGCGGATCGAGGAGACCGCGCTCGGCGCGGCCTGCGGGATCATCGCGGCCGTCCTGGTGCTCCCGGTGCGCACGTCGCACCGGACCGACGAGGAGCTCGGCACCGTCCTCGCCCGGCTGCGGGACGTCGTGTCGGCGGCGGTGGCCCAGCTGAGCGGCGGCCCCGCGGTCGACCTGGTGGACCTGGCGCGGGACCTGGACACCGCGCTGGACGACCTACGGCGCTCCACGAAGCCGTTGACGCATCCCATCGCCCCGCTGCGGGCCCGGCGCCAGACGGCCCGCTACCTCGTCGCGCTCCTCGAGACGTGCGCCTACCACGCCCGCTCGCTGGCGGCGACGGCCGAGTTGGTGCCCTCCAGCAAGAGCGTCGCCGCCGACGCGCGCCTCGCGCTCGCGGGCCGGCGGATCACGCACAACATCGACCTGATCGCCGCGCGGGTACGCGGTGAGGAGACCGACGGCACCATCGAGTCGGGGGCCAGCATCGCCTCGATGCTGGACAGCGGCGGTCACGAGGTGCTGCGGACGGGGTCGGTGGCGTTCCGCGTGCTGCGGCATCTGCAGCGTCTCGACGAGGGGATCGTCGGCCTGGCCCGGCCGCTCGGGGCCCCGCTCGCGGTACCGGAGGAGAGTGCGGGCACGGGAGCGCGCAGGCTCTGAGAGCCTGCCCCCCGGTGTCACGCCCCGCGCAGTTCCTCGACGACCTGCCGCAGCACCGGCGCCGGCACGTCCGGCAGCAGCATCGCGAAGGCCAGCAGCAACTTCCCGAGCAGGAACGTGGTGTCCGGCGTCCCGCGCACGATGTCCTTGACGGCCGTCACGTCCTCCGCCGCGACGGCTTGAAGGAGTTCCGCCGCGTCCGGCCCCGCGCCGTCCTCCGTGAGGACGGACCGGTCGCCGAACTCGGCCCGGCGCACCATGTGCCGCAGCACCCGGTCGCCCGCCGCGGGCAGATACGCCTTGCGTACGCCTTCGTTGGCGATCCAGCACAGCGCGGAGACCAGGTCGGCGGTCCGCTCGTCGGCGTCGAACTCCGCCATCAGGGCGTCGTACGCGAGCTGGTTGCCGTGCCGGAACGCCAGCAGCAGCCGCGCCGCCCGCGCCTTGGCCTCGACCACCTGCGCCTCGGACAACTGCGTCTCGGACACGTGCGTCTCGGACACCTGCTCGCCGGAGACCCGCGCCCCGGGCACCTGCGTCGCGGCCACTTCGACCCGATCGCCCGATTCCTGCTTGTTTACGCCCATCTGGCATATGTTAACGATCAACGGGCGGGGGTCTTCAAGACCCCACGCCCCAAAGGCCGGGTCAACGCACCCAAGCGGTGTACGACATGACGTCCCCTGCCTTCACGCCGAAGGCAGGGTCGTCCCTGGTGACCGTCTCCTCCAGGCCCAGCACAGCGCCGTTCTCCGGGTCCAGGATCAGCATCCGCCGCAGGCCGTCGCTCGTGTGGACGTACGCCTGGCCGGTGCGGCCGAGCCGGTCGGTGACCGCTCCCGCCGGGCGCAGCCCCTCGGCGTCGGCGAGGACGCGGGTCAGCGCCGCGCTCTCCCGGGCACCCGGCGTCCACTCGCGCAGGAACGTCGAGACCGTGTCCAGGAGTTCATCGGTGCCGGTGAGCGGGGTGCGGACGCCCGGGTGGCTGAGCTCGGCCAGGTAGGTGCGGAGCGCTCCGGGCGTGTGCGGGGGCCGGGTCTGGGGCGCGGCCGTACCCCAACTCGGGGGGTAGGTGCGGTTGCTGAGGACCTTGCCGTCGCGGACCGTGCGCGGCCCGTCGTCGCCGTCGGTGATGACCGGCTTCCCGGGGCTGCGGGGGTCGGTGGCCACGACCAGTTCGGTGCGGCTGCCGTCCGCGTGCCAGCGGGTGACGCGTTCCTCCGGCAACGTGACGGGCGCGGTGCCGCCGCGGTCCTCGTGCATGGCGAGGCTCCAGGTCTGGACGTGCGCTCCCCTGGTCAGCCGGGGCGCGCCCTTGGCCGACGCCGACGCCGACGCCCGGTCCGCGAGTTGGTCGAGCGCCACGGGCGTGGACCCCGCCCGCAGGGTGAGGGGCCGGGGGGCCGCGGCCGCCGGCGCGCTGCTCGGCCCCGCGAGGACCAGGGCCAGCGCGGCCGCCACGGCGAGCGAGACCATCTCGATGCCCCAGACCAGGCGGCGCACCTGGCGTGCGGGTCTGCGCCGGTCGCCGGGGGCGCTGTGCAGGAGCTGGTGCAACTGGCGCTGGGCGTGCGCGGGCAGCGGCCGGTCGCGGAACCGGTCGGCGTCGCCGGGCACGGGGTCGGCGTCGCGCAGCAGGGCGAGTTCGTCGTCATGAGCCATGGCCGTGATCCTCCGGAACGGTGGCGCGGGTCGCTGCAGGGGCGGGCCGTGCGGCCGGTGCGGGCCGCAAGCGGTCGATCTCGGCTCTCAGCCGGCGGCGGGCCCGGTGCAGCCTCATCGCCGCGGCCCGGGTGCCGCAGCCGAGCGCGGTCGCGAGCTCCTCGGTGTCCAGGCCCTCCCAGGCCGTCAGGCGCAGCACCTCCTGGTCGGAAGCGGAGAGCCGGTTCAGGGCGTCGTGCACCCAATCCCCCGGGTGCTCGGCCTCCGGCCCCGCCACCACGTTCCTGCGGTGGCGGCTCTCGTCGTTGCCGAGCCGTTCGACGAGCCGGCGCCGACGCCCGTATCCGCGGACCGCGTTGGCCAGGCAGCGCCGCGCTATCCCGTACAGCCAGGGCAGCGGGGCCGGTGGCAGGTCGGCGCGGCGCCGCCAGGCGACGGCGAACACGTCGGCCACCACCTCCTCGGTGTCGTTCGTCGGGCCGCCGAGCCGCCGTGCCACGTAGCGGCTGACCGCCCAGTAGTGCTCGCGATAGGCAGCGGCGAAGGTTTCGTCGTCGCTCACGGTTACGAAGTGTCCGGCACCGCCGCGATCGTCACACCGGTGGGGTGTGATCCATGTCGCTCCGTCCGCCTGTCACAGATCGAGGGGCGCCGGACACAGGCGGGGCATGGACAGCAACACCGTGGTGCCGCCACCCGCGCGCGCCTCAGACCCCCTTTCCGTGCCCGCGCAGTCGGTGCTCCGGCCCCGACGCCCCGGGCATGCCGTCGTCAAGTGGTTCACGACCACTGACCACAAGACGATCGGCACGCTGTATCTGGTCACGTCGTTCGCGTTCTTCTGCATCGGCGGTGTGATGGCGCTCTTCATGCGCGCCGA
>NZ_JBHVYE010000026.1:0-109225 GCF_042881135.1 Streptomyces sp. NPDC058284 | reverse complement strand
AAAACGCTCGGCTGGGAAACCCCAGCCGAGCGCCTCGCTAAGCTCCTGGCAACAGCCAGTTGATCACCGTGTTGCGACGACCCCTTGAATTCGCCATGTGGCGGGGGCCCCTCCGCGTACGAGGTGAAGGCGCAGCGCTACGAGTGCCGCGCTACGAGCGGCGCCGGGGCTTGCCGCGCTTGGCGGGCTTGGGTCGGGCTGCGGCACCGCGCTGCGGCTTGCCGGTCGCCCTGCCGCCCGACGCGCCGCCGGTCTTGCCGCCCGTCTTGCCCGCCGCGGGCTTCCGCTTGGGCTGGGCGGCCGCCTTGGCCTGGTCCTTCGCCGGCGCCTGCGCACGGCCCCGCGAGCTGTTGACCGTCCGGCCGCGGACGATCCCGATGAAGTCCTCGACCAGGTCGGTGGTCTCCGCCTCCGGCCACGACAGGGCGACGCGCGACTCGGGGGCGTCCGTCACCGGGCGGTAGGTGAGGTCCTTGCGGTGGTGCAGGCGGGCGAGCGACTGGGGGACGACCAGGAGGCCGACGCCCGCCGCGACCAGCTCGACGGCGTCCTCGGTCGTGGCGGGCCGCTCCAGCGCGGGCAGGCCGGGCCGCCGCTCCCACTCCAGGGTCTCGTCGAGCGGATGGAACACGATGTCGTCGGCGAGATCCTCGACCGACACCTCGTCGACCGCCGCGACGACGTGGTCCTTGGGGGCCACGACGACCGTGGTCTCGGTGTAGAGGGGGATCGCGCTGAGGTCCGTACGGTCGATGGGCAGCCGTACGAAACCGGCGTCCGCGCCACCCGCCCGCAGCACGTCGGGCGCCTCTTCGGCGGAGACCGTCAGGAGGGTCAGCGGGACATCGGGCAGCCGCTCGTTCCAGATCCGCACCCATTTCGCGGGCGTCACTCCGGGGACGTAGGCGAGCCGGAACGCCGGGGGTACTTCCGAGCCTGTCACCTCGCCAGGCTACCCGGCGTGGTCAGGAGTAGCGCACATGCTCGATACCCTTGACCCATGACGTCGCACCAGACCACCCAGACCATGAAGCCCGCGACCGCGGCGAAGAAGCTGGGTGTGTACCTCCAGGCCACGCCCGCCGAGTTCCAGGAGGGCGTCATCTCGCGCAGCGAGCTGAACGCGCTCCAGACCGACCCGCCCGAGTGGCTCAAGGAGCTGCGGCGCAACGGCCCGCACCCCCGCCCCGTCGTCGCGGCCAAGCTCGGGGTCTCCATCGCGGGCCTCGCGCGCGGCGGCGTGACCGAGCCGCTCACCACGGAGCAGATCGACGCCCTGAAGGAGGAGCAGCCCGGCTGGCTGCGCCAGGAGCGCGCCGTCCAGGCCGAGGTCCGCAAGGAGAGCGTGCGCATCAAGGAGAAGCAGGCGGAGCAGGCCGAGAAGCGCGCGACGCGCGCCGAGGACTCCCGCTCCTGACGCCGCCTACCCCTCGGCTACCCGTCGGCGCCTCGCCGCTCGAGCGTCCGGAAGAACCTCCGCACGTCGTCGACGAGCAGTTCCGGCTGCTCCATCGCCGCGAAGTGGCCGCCCCGGTCGTACGTCGTCCACTGGACGATGTTCTCGGTGCGGTCCGCGATGTGGCGCAGCGGGATGAAGTTGTCACGGGGGAAGTCGGCCAGCGCGGTCGGCGTCGTCGACGGCTCGGGCGGGGTGCCGGTGTAGGCGGCCTGCGCCCGCTCGTAGTAGATCCGGGCCGACGAACCCGCCGTGCCGGTCAGCCAGTACAGCATCACGTTCGTGAGCATCCGGTCGCGGTCGACGGCGTCCTCGGGGCGGCCCGTGGAGTCCGTCCACTCCTTGAACTTCTCGACGATCCAGGCCAGTTGGCCCACCGGTGAGTCGGTAAGACCATACGCCAGGGTCTGCGGGCGGGTGCTCTGGATGTCGGCGTACCCCTGACGGTCCCGGCTCCACGTCCGCGTGCGCTCCCAGGAGGCCAGCGTGCGCGCCCGCTCCGACGGGTCCAGCGCGCTCAGCTCCCGCGCGGTCGGCTCCCGCGTCTGGGCCGAGTTGGGCAGCAGGTTCAGGTGTACGCCGATGACGTTCTCCGGACGCAGGCGGCCGTGTTCGCGGGAGATGGCCGCTCCCCAGTCGCCGCCCTGGACGCCGTACCGCTCGTAGTCGAGCCGTCGCATCAGCTCGGCGGAGGCGAGGGCGACCCGCCGGAACTCCCAGCCGGTCTCCCGGGTCGGGCCGGACAGGCCGAACCCGGGGATGCTGGGCAGCACCAGGTGGAACGCGTCGGCCGGGTCGCCGCCGTGCGCCCGCGGATCGGTGAGCGGGCCGACGACATCGGCGAACTCGACGATCGAGCCCGGCCAGCCATGGGTCATGATCAGGGGCGTCGCGTCCGGCTCGGGGGACCGGACATGGGCGAAGTGGAGGTTCGCGCCGTCGATCGTGGTGGTGAACTGCGGCCACTCGTTCAGCGCGGCTTCGGCGGCCCGCCAGTCGTACACGTGGCGCCAGTGCCGCACGAGCTCCTCCAGGTAGCCGCGCGGGACGCCGTACGCCCAGCCGACCCCGGGCAGTTCGTCGGGCCAGCGGGTGCGGTCGAGCCGCGCGTGGAGATCGTCCAGGTCAGCCTGGGGTATGGCGATGCGGTAGGGCCGGATGGTGGTGTCGCGCGAGGTCGTCATCGTTGCGCATGCTACGTCCGGGGGGTTCCGCACGTGACCGGCTTTTCCCCGGCCTTCTCCGCGGGTTCGCGCCGGGCGTGCGGGCGGCGCGCCGCCCGCATCAGGCGCCGCGTCTCGCGGTCGATGGCCCAGGCGTCCGCCACCGGCCCCAGGTGCCCGAGCTTGTCGGGGTTGATGATCAGGCGGATCGCCTGGATCCGTCCGTCGGCCACGTCGAGCGCCAGGATGTGGAGCACCTTGCCGTCCCGGTCGCGAAAGACCGCGCCCGGCCCGCCGTTGACCTCATGGGCCTCGAACGCCACGCCGATCCGCGTCATCACGGGGAAGCCGGCGGTGAGCAGCCTGGCCACCTTCTCGCCGCCGACGACGGTCCGCGACAGCTGCGGACCCTTGCCGCCGCCGTCCCCGACCATCGCCACGTCGGCGGCGAGCAGGCTCCGCAGTCCGGCGACGTCGCCCTCGCTGAGGGCGTCGAAGAACCGGGACGCCAGCTCGGCGCGCTCCTCGCGGGCTGGTTCGAAGCGCGGCCGTCCGGCCGCCATGTGCCGCCGGGCCCGCACCAGCAGCTGCCGGCACGCCGCCTCCGACCGCTCCACCGCCGCGGCGACCTCGTCGAACCCGAAGCCGAACACGTCGCGCAGCACGAACACCGCCCGCTCCAGCGGGCTGAGCCGCTCAAGGAGCAGGAGCGCCGCCACCGACACCGACTCGGCGAGTTCCACCGCCCGTGCCGGATCCTGGTACGGGTCCTCGAGCAGCGGCTCGGGGAACCAGGGGCCCACGTACTGCTCCCGGCGCACCCGCGCGGACCGCAGTACGTCGATGGAGATCCGCGTCACCGCGGCGGACAGATAGGCCTTGGCCGACGTGGGGCGGGTGGCCGACGCGTCGAAGCGCAGCCACGTCTCCTGCACCGCGTCCTCGGCCTCGCTCACGCTGCCCAGGATCCGATAGGCGATCGAGAACAGCAGCGACCGCAGCTCCTCGAACTCCTCGACCTTGTCCATGCCGTCCCCCTCGCTCCCCGTCAGCCGCTCAGTCTCGCTCCCCGTCAGCCGTTCAGTGGATCTGGCCGGGCTCGTAGTCGCCGGCCGGCTGCCGGGTCATGATGTTCATCCGGTTGACCATGTTCATGAACGAGATGTGTACCACCAGGGCGGCGAGCTGCTCCTCGTCATAGTGCTCCGCGGCGCGCGCCCACACCTCGTCGCCGACCCCGCCGGACGCGTCCGCGACCCGGGTCGCCTCCTCCGCGAGCTCCAGCGCGGCGCGCTCGGCCTCGGTGAAGACCGTGGCCTCCCGCCAGGCCGCGACCAGGTTGAGCCGCACCGGCTTCTCACCCGCCGCGGTGGCCTCCTTGGTGTGCATGTCGATGCAGACGGCGCAGCCGTTGATCTGGCTGACGCGCAGCGCCACCAGCTCCTGCGTCGCGGTCGGCACCGTCGTCTCCTTGAGCGCGTTGCTCCCCGCGATGAAGTACTTGAGCGCCTTGGCGGCGTTGGGCTGGGCGAAGAAGTCGAGTCGCGCGTCCATGATGTGCTCCCTCTGGGCTCGTTCTGGGCTTGTTCTGGGCTTGTTCGTGCCGACACCCCTGAGACGAGGCAGCCTGATCCCCTGTGACATGGAGGGATGTGACCCGCGTCTCTCGTGTCCGCCGCCCCTCCCTACGAGCGTTCCCTCTCTACGAGCGCCCCCTCTCTACGAGTGCTCCCTCTCTACGAGTGCTCCCTCTCGTTCTCCGTGAGGGTCTCGAATGCCGCGCACAGGAGCCGGACGTTGCGCCGGAACTTCTCGTCCTGGCTCAGCCGGGGCATCTGCTCCATGACGAGCGGGAAGCGCGCGCACAGGTCGGCGTAGGTCTCGGCGGTGACGGTCGGCGCCGTGGGCTCGGTCTGCTCCTGGAGGACGAAGCCCGTGATGTGGCTGAGGAGGGTGTCGGCCGCGATGCCGCAGTGCTCGGCGGGGACGCCTGCGTCGAGCAGGGTCCCGAGGAGTCGCTCCATCAGGGACAGCCCGCCGGTGCTCAGCGTCCCGGGGCTGTCGGCCAGCAGGAGCGCGCCCCCAGGGTGCTGCTTGAGGCTCCGGCGCAGCGCCACGGCCTGCACCTCGATCTCTTCCCACCGGGTCGCCCCGGGTGGCAGCACGGCCAGGGCGTCGCTCCCCGCGTCGTACGCGTGCCGGCAGACCCGGTCGGCCATCAGCGCGAGCAGCTCGCCCTTGCTGCGTACGTGGTAGTAGAGGCTGCCCGCATGGGTGCCGAGCCGCTCGGCCACCCTGCGCATGGACAGGCCGTGGTATCCGGTCTCGGCGAACGTGGTCATTCCGGCGTCGATGATCCGCTCTCTGGTGAGCTTCATGAGGGCACCGTAACAGCTTTTCAAACACCGTTAGAAAATCGTGCTAGCCTCACCGCTGACTGGTTTCGAACACTGTTGGAAGAGGGCACGGGGGACATGGGCGGACTGGATGGACTGGGCGGACTGCTCTTCGGCGCGACGACGGCCGCGCTGATGGTGATGATGATCAACAGCGGGCTCGGCGCGGTGGGGCGGGACTCGCTGCGCGGGCGGCCCGTTCCGTGGGTCGCGGTCGGCCTGACGGCGCTTGCGGTGGCCGGTGTCGTCCTTCAGCTGTGCTGGAAGGGGGCGATGGCCGCCCTCGACGACGACCCCGCCAAATCCGGCTGGTGGCGAGTGCTCACCGCCGTCTTCATGCAGAACGGCGGCTTCACCGGCGGGCTCTGGAACATCGCCACTCTCGCCGCCGTGGCGGCGCTCGCGCAGTGGCTCTGGGGCGGTCCGCTGACCGCGCTCCTCTTCGGCGCCGGCATCCTCCTGCCGGAGCGGATCGACGCCCTGCTCGGTCTGGGCGGCGGCCACAGCACCGACCCCCGCAACTTCGCGGGCAGCTCAGGTGCCACGTACTTCCTCGGAGCCACCCTGGCGGCCGCTCTCCTGACGCGCGCCCGCACCAGGAAGGAGCAGGCCCTCGCGGCCGGTGTCCCGGTGCTCGGGCTCCTCATGTGGGTCGCGCAGGACAACGGTCACGGTCTCGTGGCCGCCTACGGCTTCGCGCTCGGAACCGTCCTCTGGGCGGTACTGCGACGGGTGCCGCGTCTCCGTCCGGGAGCGGGCACCCGTACGCCGTCCGTCACCTCCTGAGCGCGGCGCCGCGGGTCTGCGCCCTGTTCAGCGGGTCGCGCCGGCCCCGGCCGTCGGCAGGTAGCGCGGGGCACGCCAGGCCTTCAGCCGGTGCTCCACCGCGGCCCCCAGCGACAGAAGCTCGGTGTCCTGGCGGTCACCGGCCATCAGGAGCAGGCCGATCGGGAGTTCGTTCACGGTCCCCGCGGGCACCGAGAGGGACGGATATCCGGCGACGGCCGCGGGGGTCGACGACGGGATGACGTCGTTGTCGCCGCGCGCGCAGTCGGTCGTCCAGGCGGGCGGGTTCGTGGGCGCGGCGATGGCGTCCAGGTGGTGGGAGGCCATGGTCTCGTCGATGGAACGCCGGGAGAGGTCCTTCAGCTCGGCGCGCATCGCCCGGTACGCGGGGTCGGTGGTGGGCGGCGCGGCGAGCGCCTGCTCGAACAGCTCCTGGCCCGCGAAGCAGCTCTGCTCCTCGGGGTGGGCGCGGTTGAACTCGATCAGCCCGGCGAGGTCCTCGGGGCCTTCGCGAGTGGCGAGGTAGGCGTCGATGTCCCGGTGGAACTCGCTGAGCAGCGCCGGGAATTCGAGTTCGGCGAGCCGGTCCTGGTACGGGGGCGTCACCTCGACGACCACGGCCCCGGCCTTGCGCAGCTTCGCCGTCGTATGGGTCATCACCGCGTCCACGTCGGCGCCGAGCGAGGGGAGGCGCCACAGGCCGATCCGCTTGCCGCGGAGCCCGGCGTCCCCCCGGCCCGCCGCCGTGTCCACGCCACGTGAACCGGCCTTCTGCCCGCTCAGCACCGAGAGCGTGAGCGCGGTGTCGGTGACGTTGCGCGCCATGGGCCCCGCGGTGTCCTGCTCGGCGGAGATCGGCACCACGCCGGACCCGCTGACCAGGCCGAGGCTGGGCTTGTGGCCGACGACGCCGTTCATCCCGGCCGGGCACACGATCGAGCCGTCCGTCTCGGTGCCGATCGCCACCTGCGCCAACGACGCGGCGAGCGCGGCGCCGGAACCGGCCGACGACCCGCAGGGGTTGCGGTCGAGTACGTACGGGTTGTGGGTCTGCCCGCCCACGGCCGACCAGCCCGAGGTCGGCTTCGCGCCGCGGAAGTTGGCCCATTCGGACAGGTTGGTCTTGCCGAGGATGACCGCCCCCGCCTTCCTCAGCCGGGCCACCAGTACGGCGTCGGTGGCGGGTGGCTTCCCGGCGAGCGCGAGCGATCCGGCCGTCGTCGGCATGTCACGCGTGTCCACGTTGTCCTTGAGCAGGACGGGGATGCCGTCCAGCGGCCCGAGGGTCTTCCCCTGCCGGTGCCGGGCGTCGCTTGCGGCCGCCTCGCGCAGGGCCGCCGGGCTCGTCCGCAGCACCGCGTGGATCTTCGGGTCGACCTTCTCGATCCGTCGCAGATAGGCCCGGGTCAGCGCCGAAGCGCTCAGCGACCCGTCCGTCATGCGCGCCTGCAACTCCGGGATCGTCACGGTGTCCAGGTCGACCCCGGAAGCGAGACGCGCTCCGGCCGGCGGCGACGCACTCCCGGCGCCATGCCCAGCGCCTCGCGCCCCGGCATCCGGTATACCCGTCAGAAGGGACCCCGCGACAAGGGCGGCGGTCATTGCGGTCATGCTCCTCTTGCCCATGAGGCTCAGCCGACTACACGGGCAGCACCCGGCGCAAGAGTGCGGAGCTTGCACAGATCGTGAACACCGGGCCCGCCGGGCGCATTTCAAGCCACCGCGGCCAGCACCGCCTCCGCCGCTCTCGACATCCTGCTCCGCACATGAGACTGAGTTCTTGAGCTGGCCCGTGAGCGCTTGAGTTGGCCTGGGTGAGCGCAGGAGGTGGCCCGCAGGGCAGCGGCCGCTGCTCTCACCTGCGTCGTTTTCGACGAAAGTGGTACGCGAGACCTTTCGGGCGGCATGTTCTGGGGGGCGACGACCGGAAACGCGAGATCGCCTCCATCTTCATCTGGACCCGCGTCACCGCCGGGGAACACCTCTTCGCACCCCGCCCCCTCGAACAGACCCAGCCCGAGCAGATCCGCCGGGCATGGGCCGCCCGGCGCCCCATCACCTGGCACCAACTCGCCTGGACGCCCGGATCCGGGCCCCCACTATGCCGCCCTGCGACGGCTCCTCACCGAGTACGCAGGCAAGCTGGCCAAGGAGATCGATGCTGCGGACCCGCTCGCCAACGGCGCGGTTACATAAGATGCATCGCCCTTTGCCAGAAGCTGCGTCAGCCGGTCGTGGCACGTGCCCTCGGTCGTGGAGCGGATACCAGCAGAAGGAGTACCAGTCATGATCCTCCCGAAGGTCCGGGACCCTCGTTTCGTGACGATCCGCCGCGGCGGGACCCTCACCGACACGGATCACCATCTCCTCGCCCTGTGGGCGGCATCGTGCGCGGAGCGCGTCCTGGACCTCTTCGAGTCGGTTCGGCCCGAGGATCCACGACCGCGTCAAGCGATCGAACATGCCCGAGCCTGGGTGCGTGGCGAGGTCAAGATGATGCAAGCTCGCGCGGCGGGAGGCCATGCGATGGGCGCTGCCCGAGACCTGCGTGGCGCAGCACGGCATGCCGCATACGCCGCCGGCCAGGCCGCGGTCGTTGCACACGTCGCCGCCCACGAACTGGGTGCGGCTGCCTATGCGATCAAGGCTGCGCGTGCTGCCGCGCAGGAAGACGAGGGCGAAGCAGCTGGGCGACTTGAGTGCCAGTGGCAGCGTGACCAGCTTCCGGAAGCGATCTGCGAACTCGTACTTGACGATCAGCGCTTGCGCAACGACCTCTGCTGGTCGGTGTTCGACTGCTGAGCGTAGGCCGGGGCGCCGGCTACCCCGGCACCTTCCGCCACTACCTCTTCACCGGCAGCTTCGAGCGTACAGCGAAGGACCTCCAAAAACCGCGCCCTGATCCGCGGGCCGCCCCCGACGCACACCCGGGCCAACTCAAGCGCTCATGGGCCAACTCAAGAACTCAGTCTCACACGCTGTGACCGAGCGCTGCAGTTGGCACCGAAGGACAACTACAGCGCTTAGTTCTGATGAACGGGCCTGTATCCGCGTTGCGAATGGGGCGGGCAGGTCAGCGTAGCGGCGGCGTGCGCTCACCGGCCGAAGCGGCTCTTCTTGGGAGGGTCGGCAGGGATCAGCTCTTGGATATGGACGAGCTCGGCCGCTCGGATGGTCAAGTGCTCGGCAACCGTCGTCGGTCCCTCGTCACCCTTGAACCAGTACGACTTGGTCAGCTCGACAAACCAGCTTGTCGGCGAAGTCTGGAACACTGTTCGACCGAACGAGGTGTCGGTCTGAAGCAGGCCGGGGGTACTGGACCGGGCGACATCCTCAGCACGGGTAACGGCCGCTTCCCTTCCGCCTTCGACCGAGATCTTGCGCAACAGCCTCGACTCCCCGTGCTCGGCCTGTTCCACCAAGACGTACCAGCTCACAGTCCTGCCCCTCCCGCAACGGGGCGTGCCCGCCGCCCGGTGCAGCGCCCCGCCCTCATGCTTGTGATCCAGACGCTACCTCGCGGGCCAACTTTCACGCTCAGGGGCCGACTCGCGTGCTCAAGGGCCAGGTAGCGCGCTCAGTCACAGCGCATCCGTACCGCCCCCGCAGCCACGTTGCATAAAACTGCGGTGAAACGTATAGTCATGCCATCCAAGAGGAGGGTTCCATGAGGGTACGCGCAGCAGTGGCAGGGGCGAGTGGGTACGCGGGCGGCGAGCTGCTGCGTCTGCTGCTCGGGCACCCCGGGATCGAGATCGGCGCCCTCACCGGCAACTCCAACGCGGGGCAGCGCCTGGGCGCGCTGCAGCCGCATCTGCTTCCGCTCGCCGACCGGATCCTGGAGCCGACCACCGGCGACGTCCTCGCCGGGCACGACGTCGTCTTCCTCGCGCTGCCCCACGGGCAGTCCGCCGCCGTGGCCGAGCAGCTCGGACCGGACGTCCTCGTCGTCGACATGGGCGCGGACTTCCGGCTCGCGGACGCGGCGGACTGGGAGAAGTTCTACGGGAGTCCGCACGCCGGTACCTGGCCGTACGGCCTGCCCGAGCTGCCGGGCGCCCGCGCCGCGTTGGCGGGCGCCAAGCGCATCGCGGTGCCCGGCTGCTACCCCACCGCCGTCTCGCTCGCGCTCTTCCCGGCGTACGCGGCCGGTCTCGTCGAGGCGGAGGCGGTGATCGTCGCGGCGTCCGGCACCTCCGGCGCGGGCAAGGCCGCCAAGCCGCACCTGCTGGGCTCCGAGGTCATGGGCAGCATGTCCCCGTACGGCGTGGGCGGCGCCCACCGGCACACGCCCGAGATGATCCAGAACCTCAGCGCCGCCGCGGGCGCCCCCGTCACCGTCTCCTTCACGCCGACCCTGGCCCCGATGCCCCGCGGCATCCTCGCCACGTGCAGCGCGAAGGCCAAGGCGGGCGTCAGCGCCGAGTCCGTACGGGACGTGTACGTGAAGGCCTTCGCCGACGAGCCGTTCGTCCACCTGCTCCCCGAGGGGCAGTGGCCCGCCACCGCCGCCGTGTACGGGTCGAACGCCGTGCAGGTCCAGGTCGCGTACGACGAGGCGGCCGGGCGCGTGATCGTGATCAGCGCCATCGACAACCTGACCAAGGGCACCGCCGGCGGCGCCCTGCAGAGCATGAACATCGCCCTCGGCCTCGACGAGGCCACCGGGCTCACTACGATCGGAGTCGCGCCGTGAGTGTGACGGCAGCCAAGGGATTCACGGCCGCGGGCATCGCCGCGGGCATCAAGGAGAACGGCAACCCGGACCTGGCCCTCGTGGTCAACACCGGGCCCCGCCTGGCCGCCGCGGGCGTCTTCACCTCCAACCGCGTCAAGGCCGCCCCCGTCCTCTGGTCCGAGCAGGTCCTCAAGGGCGGCCTGGTCTCCGCCGTCGTCCTCAACTCCGGTGGCGCCAACGCCTGTACGGGCCCCAAGGGCTTCCAGGACACGCACGCCACCGCCGAGAAGGTCGCCGATGTCCTGTCCTTGAACGCCGGTGACGTCGCCGTCGCGTCGACCGGACTCATCGGCGTGACCCTCCCCATGGACAGGCTCCTGCCTGGCGTCGAGAAGGCCGCCGCCGAACTCTCCCCGCACGGCGGAGAGAAGGCCGCCATCGCCATAAAGACCACCGACAGCGTCCACAAGACGTCCGTGGTCACCAAGGACGGCTGGACCGTCGGCGGCATGGCCAAGGGCGCGGGCATGCTCGCCCCCGGCCTCGCCACCATGCTCGTCGTCCTCACCACCGACGCCGAGCTGGAGGCCGACGTCCTGGACCGGGCGCTGCGCGACGCCACCCGGCTCACCTTCGACCGCGTCGACTCCGACGGCTGCATGTCGACCAACGACACCGTCCTGCTGCTCGCCTCCGGCGCCGCCGGAGTCACCCCGGAGTACGCCGAGTTCGCCGCCGCCGTACGCGAGGTCTGCGACGACCTCGGACGCCAGCTGATCGGCGACGCCGAGGGCGCGAGCAAGGACATCAAGGTCGAGGTCGTGAACGCGGCGAGCGAGGCCGACGCCGTCGAGGTCGGCCGCTCCATCGCCCGCAACAACCTCCTCAAGTGCGCCCTGCACGGCGAGGACCCCAACTGGGGCCGCGTGCTCTCCGCCATCGGCACGACATCGGCGGCCTTCGACCCGAACGAGCTGAACGTCGCCATCAACGGCGTCTGGGTCTGCAGGAACGGCTCCGTCGGCGAGGACCGCGAGCTCGTCGACATGCGCTACCGGGAGATCGTCATCACCGCCGACCTGGCCGCGGGCGACCAGGCCGCGACCATCTGGACGAACGACCTCACCGCGGACTACGTCCACGAGAACAGCGCGTACAGCTCATGACCAAGGACGCGAGCAGCCAGCCCACCGCCCGCAAGCACACCGCGCTCCCCAAGGCGCAGATCCTCATCGAGGCACTGCCCTGGCTGACCCGGCACCGCGGCAAGACCGTCGTCATCAAGTTCGGCGGCAACGCCATGGTCGACGAGGAGCTGAAGGCCGCCTTCGCCCAGGATGTCGTCTTCCTGCACCACGCGGGCCTGAGGCCCGTCGTCGTGCACGGCGGCGGACCGCAGATCAGCGCGGCCCTCGACCGGCACGGCATCATCAGCGAGTTCAAGGCGGGCCTGCGCGTCACCACCGAGGACGCCATGGACGTCGTACGCATGGTGCTCGCCGGCCAGGTGCAGCGCGAGCTGGTCGGGCTGCTCAACCGGCACGGCCCGCTCGCCGTCGGCCTCACCGGCGAGGACGCGCACACCATCACCGCCACCAAGCACCGGCCCCGCATCGAGGGTGAACTGGTCGACATCGGCCGCGTCGGCGAGATCACCGAGATCGACACCGGCGCCATCGAGGCGCTGCTCGCCGACGGCCGTATCCCGGTCGTCTCCTCGATCGCCCGTTCCCAGGACGATCACCATGTCTACAACGTCAATGCTGATACGGCGGCTGCGGCACTCGCTGCGGCGCTTGATGCCGAGACCCTGATGGTCCTGACCGACGTCGAGGGCCTCTACGAGGACTGGCCCAACAGCGACGAGGTGATAAGCCGCCTCACCGCCGCCGAGCTGGAGAAACTCCTGCCCGAGCTGGCCAGCGGCATGGTCCCCAAGATGGAGGGCTGTCTGCACGCCGTGCGCAACGGCGTCGAGACCGCCCGCGTCATCGACGGACGCGTCCAGCACTCGATCCTGCTGGAGATCTTCACGGATGAAGGAATCGGCACGATGGTCGTGCCCGACACGGAGGGGGAGTCATGAGTAACCAGGAGCTGACCACGCGCTGGCAGGGCGCGCTCATGGACAACTACGGCACGCCCAGGCTGCCTCTCGTGCGCGGCGCGGGCACCAAGGTGTGGGACGCCGACGGCAAGGAGTACCTCGACTTCGTCGGCGGTATCGCGGTCAACGCCCTCGGCCACGGGCACCCGGCGGTCGTCGAGGCTGTGAGCGCGCAGATCGGCGCCCTCGGCCACGTCTCGAACCTCTTCGTCGCCGAACCGCCCGTCGCGCTCGCCGAGAAGCTGCTGCAGCTCTTCGGCCGCGAGGGCCGGGTGTACTTCTGCAACTCCGGCGCCGAGGCCAACGAAGCTGTGTTCAAGCTCGGCCGACTGACCGGCCGTCCGCACATGGTCGCCACCGGGGGCGGCTTCCACGGCCGCACGATGGGCGCGCTCGCCCTCACCGGCCAGCCCCGCAAGCAGAAGCCGTTCGTACCGCTGCCCGGAGAGGTCACGCACGTCCCCTACGGCGACGTGGATGCCCTCCGCGCAGCCGTGACCACCGATACCGCCTTCGTGATCATCGAGCCGATCCAGGGCGAGAACGGCGTCGTCGTGCCGCCCGCGGGCTACCTGGAGGCGGCCAGGGACATCACTTCGGCCACCGGCACGCTCCTCGTCCTCGACGAGGTGCAGACCGGAATCGGCCGCACCGGGCACTGGTTCGAGCACCTCGCGCACGACGGCGTCCAGCCGGATGTCGTGACGCTCGCGAAGGGTCTGGGCGGCGGCCTTCCGCTCGGCGCGACCGTCGCGTTCGGCGCCGCAGCCGACCTCTTCGAGCCCGGTCACCACGGCACGACATTCGGCGGCAATCCGGTCGCGTGCGCCGCGGGCCGCGCCGTCGTCGACACCATCGAGGCCGAGGGGCTCCTTGAGAACACCAAGCGGGCGGGCGAGAAGCTGCGCGACGCGATCGAGTCACTGCGGCACCCACTCGTAGGGCATGTAAGGGGCTCGGGGCTGCTGCTGGGTATCGTGCTCACCGAGCCGCTCGCGCCACGGGCGCAGCAGGCGGCTCAGGACGCCGGCTTCCTCATGAACGCGCCCGCCCCCGATGTCGTACGGCTGATGCCTCCGCTGAACGTGCGCGACGACGAGGTGGAGGCGTTCCTGCGGGCCCTGCCCGGCATCCTGGACAAGGCTCTAGAAGCCGACGGGGACGGACGATCCGGAGAATGAGACGACGATGAGCCAGGCGCAAGGCAACGAGCACGGCGACCACGCGGGTCCCGCCGTGCCGCAGACCCGCACCGCACGCCACCGCCGGATCGTGGACATCCTCAACCGGCAGCCGGTGCGCTCCCAGAGCCAGCTGGCGAAGCTGCTCGCCGACGACGGCCTGACCGTCACTCAGGCGACGCTCTCCCGCGACCTCGACGAGCTGAACGCGGTGAAGATCCGCAACGCCGAGGGCGACCTCATCTACGCGGTACCGAGCGAGGGCGGCTTCCGCACCCCGCGCGCGCCGCTCGGGGAGTCGGCCAAGGAGGAGCGGATGCGGCGTCTCTCCGCGGAGCTGCTGATCTCCGCGGAGGCCTCGGCGAACCTCGTCGTCCTGCGCACCCCGCCGGGCGCCGCCCAGTTCCTGGCCTCGGCCATCGACCAGGCCGAACTGCACGACATCCTCGGCACCATCGCGGGCGACGACACGCTGATGCTGATCAGCAGGGAGCCGGCGGGGGGTCAGGCCCTGGCGGACCATCTGCTGCGGCTTGCGTCGAACGACTGATCCGGCCCCTGGGCCCTGGGCACCGTCAATCGCCGGCTGCGCCGAGCTCGTCCTCACGCGCCGGACGGGCTGTCAGGCGCTTGGGTCGTCCTCAATCGCCGGACGCGCTCGGATTCCTTCGTGCCATCCACGCCGCCACCAACGCTCCCGACACGTTGTGCCACACGGAGAACACCGCCGAGGGCAGCGCCGCGAGCGGGCTGAAGTGGGCCGTTGCCAGGGACGCCGCGAGGCCCGAGTTCTGCATGCCGACCTCGAAGGCCATGGCCCGGGAGGCGGGCGGGCCGAGGCGGGCCAGTTTGCCCGCGCCGTAACCGAGCGCGAGACCGAGCCCGTTGTGCAGGAACACCGCGAGGAACACCAGCGCCGCGGCCGACTTGATGGCCGCGGCGCTGCCCGCGACGACGATCGCCACGATGGCGGCGATGGTCAGCGCCGACAGCCACGGCAGCGCGCCGAGTACCCGGTCGACGTACCGCCCGAAGAGCAGCCGTACGAGCAGGCCCGCGATGACCGGAAGCAGCACGGTCTTGAGGATGTCCGTGACCATCGAGCCCGCGTCGACGGGCAGGTACTCGCCCGCGAGCAGCAGCGTCAGCGGCGGCGTGACCAGCGGCGCGAGGACGGTCGACACAGTGGCCACGGAGACGGACAGGGCCACGTCGCCCCGGGCCAGATAGGTGACGACGTTGGACGCGGTGCCGCTCGGCGCGCAGCCCACCAGGATCACCCCGGCCGCCAGCTGCGGTGACAGACCGAGCGCGTGGGCGATCAGCCAGCCGAGCCCCGGCATGATCACGTAGTGCGCCACCAGGCCGAGCGCGACGGCCCAGGGCCGCTTGACCACGCCCTGGAAGTCGAGCGGGGTCATGGTCAGCCCCATGCAGAACATCACCACGCCGAGCAGGTACGGGACGTTCGTGCCCCATCCCGCGAAGGTGTCCGGCACGGCGAGACCGAGTCCGCCCGCCGCCAGGACGAGGACGGGGAAGACGGTGACGGCGCGGCGGGCTGCCTTGTCGGCGGCGCCACCGCCACCGGTGGGGCTGGGGAGCGTCTGTTCGGGTTGCACGGCGCGATGCAACGCCCCGGCCGGGCGCGCGTGCAACCCCGTCTCGGTATGTGGTCGCTACACGGAGCTCTCGGTCCGTGCGACGCCGGGCGGCACCGGCAGCGGCAGGCCGGGAAGCCCGTCGATGCTTTGCGCGATGTGCTCCTTCTTGGTGAAGTACGCGTTGAGCGACGCGTCGTCGTCGCGGGCGAAGCGCCTGGCGTGCAGGTCGCGGTCCTCGTCGTACGTCATGAAGGGCACCGCGTACCCGCAGGTGTCGCGGACGAGGTCGGCCGTCACGACGATGATGGCGCGCAGGCCGTGCGGGGTGGGGTCGATGTCGGGGAAGTGGCCGAGGAGTTCCTTGAAGCGCGGGTCGTCGCGGAAGACGGGCTCGCCGCGACCATGCACCCGCACGATGTTGGGCGGCCCCTGGAAGGCGCACCACATGAGAGTGATGCGGCCGTTCTCCCGCAGGTGCGCGACGGTCTCCGCGTTGCTGCCCGCGAAGTCGAGGTAGGCGACGGTGAGTTCGTCGACGACCGCGAAGGAGCCCTTGAGGCCCTTGGGGGAGAGGTTGATCGTGCCGTCGCCTGCGAGGGGCGCTGTCGCGGTGAAGAACATCGGCTGGGCCTCGATGAAGGTGCGCAGCCTGCCGTCTATGCGTTCATAGGTCTTTCCCATGACCAGTGATTATTGGGCAAGGCTTTTTGTTTGTCTAACGAAATGGATCACCGTTCCACAGGGTGGCCTGATTGACGAAACATACGGAGTACTGCATACTCATGCATGACGGTGCATGCAGGGAACGGCCTTGAGGAGCACGTGCAGTGAGCAGCAACAACGGCGGTGACGTCCGGCTCTGGGGCGGACGGTTCGCCGACGGGCCCGCAGAGGCCCTCGCGAAGCTGTCCGCATCGGTCCACTTCGACTGGCGCCTGGCCCCTTACGACATCGCCGGCTCCCGCGCCCACGCACGCGTGCTGCACAAGGCGGGCCTGCTCACCGACGACGAGCTGACCGGCATGCTGGACGGACTCGACCGTCTCCAGGCCGACGTGGCCGACGGCTCCTTCGTCGGCACCGTCGCCGACGAGGACGTCCACACCGCCCTGGAGCGGGGTCTCCTCGAGCGGGTCGGCCCCGACCTCGGCGGCAAGCTGCGGGCCGGCCGCTCCCGTAACGACCAGGTGGCAACGCTCTTCCGGATGTACCTGCGCGACCACGCCCGGATCATCGGCGGCCTGCTCGCCGACCTCCAGGGCGCGCTCGTCGGGCTCGCCGAGGCACACCCCGACGTCGCCATGCCGGGCCGTACGCATCTTCAGCACGCCCAGCCGGTGCTCTTCGCGCACCACGTCCTCGCGCACGTCCAGTCGCTCTCCCGGGACGCGGAACGGTTGCGGCAGTGGGACACCCGGGCGGCCGTGTCGCCGTACGGCTCGGGCGCGCTGGCGGGCTCCTCGCTCGGCCTCGATCCCGAGGCGGTCGCGAAGGACCTCGGCTTCGAGCACGGCTCGTCCGCCAACTCCATCGACGGGACGGCGTCCCGAGACTTCGTCGCGGAGTTCGCCTTCATCACCGCGATGATCGGCGTCAACCTCTCCCGCATCGCCGAGGAGATCATCATCTGGAACACGAAGGAGTTCTCCTTCGTCACCCTCCACGACGCCTTCTCGACCGGCTCGTCGATCATGCCGCAGAAGAAGAACCCCGACATCGCCGAGCTGGCGCGGGGCAAGTCGGGCCGCCTCATCGGCAACCTGACGGGCCTGATGGCGACCCTCAAGGCGCTCCCGCTGGCGTACAACCGTGACCTCCAGGAGGACAAGGAGCCGGTCTTCGACTCCTGCGACCAGCTGGAGATCCTGCTCCCCGCCTTCACCGGCATGATGGCGACGCTCACCGTGCACCGCGAGCGCATGGAGGAGCTGGCCCCGGCCGGCTTCTCGCTCGCCACGGACATCGCCGAGTGGCTGGTCAAGCAGGGCGTGCCGTTCCGGGTGGCGCACGAGGTCGCGGGCGGCTGCGTCAAGGAGTGCGAGGCGCACGGCATCGAACTCGACCAGCTCACGGACGAGCAGTTCGCCAAGATCTCCGAACACCTCACCCCCGAGGTGCGCACCGTCCTCAACGTGCCGGGCGCCCTGGCCTCCCGCAACGGCCGCGGCGGCACCGCGCCCTCGGCCGTCGCCGCCCAACTGGCCGAGGTCAAGGCGGACCTGTCGGTCCAGCGCGAGTGGGCGGGCGCCCGCGGCTGACGGGACGGGTGCCCGCCGGTGGCGAAGGGGCGCCACGGGTGACAAAAGGGCCTCGCGGGTTACGTTGACGGGGACCCCCTACAACGAGGAGCCCGCGATGCCCTTCGCCCGGCTGGCCGCAGCCACGACCCCGACCGCACACCTGGGGCTCGGCCTCGCCGCCGTCGGCAGGCCCGGCTACATCACCCTGGGCCGCGAGAGCGACCTGCCGCCGTCCCGCAGCGTCGAGGCCCTGCGCGAGCGCGCCCACGAACTCCTCGACGCCGCCTACGCGTCGGGGGTCCGCTACTTCGACGTGGCACGGTCCTACGGCCGCTCCGAGGAGTTCCTCGGCGACTGGCTGCGCGCCAGGCCCGACGTCCGTGACGTCGTCATCGGCAGCAAGTGGGGCTATACGTACACGGCGGACTGGCGCACCGACGCCGAGGGCCCGCACGAGGTCAAGGACCACAGCGTCGCCGCGTACGTACGCCAGCGCGCCGAGAGCGCCGAACTGCTCGGCGACCGGCTCGACCTCTACCAGATCCACTCCGTGACGCCCGAGAGCCCGGCGCTCACCGACAAGGAACTGCACGGCCGCCTGGCCGAGCTGGCGGCCGAGGGCGTCACGGTCGGCCTCTCCGTGAGCGGCCCGGGGCAGGCGGCCGCGATCCGCGCCGCCCTCGCCGTCACCGTCGACGGCGAGCCGCTCTTCCGCACCGTCCAGGCCACGTACAACATCCTGGAGACCTCGGCCGGGCCCGCGCTCGCCGAGGCGCACGACGCCGGGCTCACGGTGATCGTCAAGGAGGGCATGGCCAACGGCCGCCTGGCCGGTCCCTACGCGCCGACCGCGCTGCGCGAGGTCGCCGAGGAGACGGGGCTCGGCTGCGACGCGGTGGCGCTCGCCGTCCTCCTCGCCGAGCCGTGGGCGGGCGTGGTCCTGTCCGGGGCGGCCACCTCGGTCCAGCTCGTCTCCAACCTGCACGCCGCCGCCGTCGACCTGGAGACCGGCCGGTTGGAGCGGCTCGTGGGGCTGGCGCAGGACCCGGCGGCGTACTGGGAGGGCAGGGCGCGGCTGCCCTGGAACTGAACCGACAGGCGGGGCCTTCGGGCAAGCGAGTTGCACGACACCCGCTCAATGAGACAGTCCTGTCTCAATTGGCTTATGGTTGTCGCATGTCAGTCGATCGCGACCAGGTTCTGCGCAGCGCCGCGGCCCTGCTCACCCGCAAATCCACCTCCACGATGGACGAGGTCGCCCGCGCCGCGGGCATCAGCCGGGCGACCCTCCACCGCCACTTCGCGGGCCGCGACGCGCTCGTGCGCGCCCTCGAAGAGCTCGGCCTCCAGGAGTGCGAGGCCGCCCTCGACCGGGCCACCCTCGGCGAAGGCGGCGCCAGTGACGCGCTGCGGCGCCTGGTGAGGGAGATCGAGCCGGCCGCGGGGCTGCTCGCGTTCCTGTACACCGAGAACCAGCTCTTCGAAGGCGAAACCCAGCACGAGGGCTGGTCCCGCATCGACGACCGGCTGGCCGCGCTCTTCCGGCGCGGCCAGGAGAACGGCGAGTTCCGCATCGACCTCACGCCCGTCTGGCTGACCGAGGCGCTGTACGGGCTCGTCGGCTCCGGCGCCTGGGCCGTGCAGGACGGCCGGGTGGCCGCCAACGACTTCTCGTACATGATCGCCGAGCTGCTGATCGGCGGCGCACAGCGGAGAGTGGAATCATGACCAGCACCCATCCGCAGACAGCGGCTCCCGAGGCGGAGCGCAGCCCCGGCCGCTGGCTCGCGCTCGCCGTCCTCGCCCTGGCCGTGCTCCTGGTCGCCGTCGACGCGACCGTGCTCGGCCTGGCGACGCCCTACATCAGTGAGGACCTCAAGCCGTCCGGCACCCAGCTGCTGTGGATCGGCGACGTCTACTCCTTCGTCATCGCGGGCCTGCTCGTCTCCATGGGCAGCCTCGGCGACCGCATCGGCCGCAAGAAGCTCCTGCTCACCGGGGCCGTCGCCTTCGGCGCGGTGTCGGTGCTCAACTCCTACGCCACGAGCCCCGAGCTGATGATCCTGGCCCGTGCGCTGCTCGGCGTCGCGGGCGCGACGCTGATGCCGTCCACGCTGGCCCTCATCCGCAACATCTTCCACGACCCGCGCGAGCGCAGCCTCGCGGTCGGCATCTGGGGCGCCATGGCGTCCGCGGGCGCGGCCGTCGGGCCCGTCGTCGGCGGCTTCCTGCTCGAACACTTCTGGTGGGGCTCGGTCTTCCTCATCAACCTGCCGGTGATGGCCGTGCTCGTCCTGGTCGGCATCAAGTTCCTGCCCGAGTCCAAGAACCCGGCGCCAGGGCCCTGGGACCTGCTCAGCGTCGTGCTCTCGCTCATCGGCATGATCGCCGTCGTGTACGCCATCAAGGAGGTGGCCGCGCACGGTCTGCGCTGGGACGCCGTGGCGGGCGCGGTCGTCGGCATCGCGGCGCTCACCTGGTTCGTACGCCGCCAACTGACGCTGCCCGCGCCGCTCCTGGACATGCGGCTGTTCCGCAACCGCGGCTTCTCCGGGGCGGTCCTCGCCGACCTGCTGACCGTCCTCGGCCTCTCCGGCCTGGTCTTCTTCCTCTCCCAGTTCCTCCAACTCGTGCAGGGCCGGCGGCCCTTCGAGGCGGGCCTCGCCGAACTGCCTGCGGCGGTCGGCGCGGTGGGGGCGGGGCTGATCGCGGGCATGGTGGCGCGGCGCTTCTCCGTACGGGTCGTGGTCGCCGGTGGCCTTGCGGCGGTCGGCCTCTCCCTCGCCGCGCTCACTGCGTTGAGCCAGAGCACCGGCTACCCCCTGCTCGGCGCCGCGCTCCTCGTCGTCGGCATCGGCGCGGGCTTCTCCTTCACCGTGACCGCCGACGTCATCCTCTCCAGCGTTCCCAAGGAACAGGCGGGCGCGGCCTCCGCGGTCTCCGAGACGGCGTACGAGCTGGGCGCCGCACTCGGTATCGCCCTCCTCGGCTCCATCGTCACCGGCGTCTACCGCGACTTCACGGCGCCGCCGGGCACGCCGCCCGATGTCGCGTCGGCCGCGCACGAGTCGCTCGGCGGCGCGGTGGAATCGACGGCGGACCTCCCCGTCCACCAGGCGGACGTCCTCCTCTCGGCCGCCCAGAGCGCCTTCGTCGACGGCCTGCGCCTGGCGGCGGGCGTCGGAGCGGCGGTGCTCCTCGCGACGGCGGCGGTCGCGTGGTTCCTCCTGAAGGGCCAGAAACTGGAGGACGGCGCAGGCACTGGCCACTGACGCGGGCGCCTGGCGGCGAGCGGTACGGCCACCCTTTTGCGCAGTTCCCCGCGCCCCTTGGGGGGTGGGCGTTGGTGTGTTGTCTGCGGGCGGTGTGTGGTTGCTCGCGCAGTTCCTCGCGCCCCTGGAGGGGTTGACCGCGGCTGTGTGGCTGCGGGGGGGGGGCGCCCCTTAGGGGCGCGGGGAACTGCGCGACCAGCCGAATCCGGCCCGCAGGCGAAGGACCGGCCGGGCGGGTACGCCGTCTGATCCGGTCTCGCGTCCGGCGGCGCGGGAGGTGCTTTCTAGGGGCGCGGGGAACTGCGCGACCAGCCGAATCCGGCCCGCAGGCGAAGAACCGGCCGGGCGGGTACGCCGTCTGACCAGGCCTCACGTCCGGCGGCGCGGGAGGTGCTTCCTGGGGGCGCGGGGAACTGCGCGACCAGCCACAGCGCACCCGCACCCCGCACCGCGCACCCGCACCCGAAACGAGAACGTCCGCCCCGACGCCGGGAAAAGAACCCCAGCCCCGGCGCGGACGGACACACCGTAAAACCGCCCCCCTGGCGGCTAAGCCGCCTTCGCCTTGGTGGCGTACATGTCCACGTACTCCTGCCCCGACAACAGCATGACCTCCGTCATCACGGAGTCCGTCACCGCCCGCAGCACATACCGGTCACGGTCCATGCCGTCGTACCGCGAGAACTCCATCGCCTCGCCGAAGCGGACCGTCACCTTCCCCGGACGGGGGAGCCCCTTGCCGCCCGGCTGGAGCTTGTCCGTGCCGATCATCGCGAAGGGGACGACGGGCGCGCCGGTCATCAGGGTGAGCCGGGCGATCCCCGTACGGCCCCGGTACAGCCGCCCGTCGGGCGAACGTGTGCCCTCGGGGTAGATGCCGAAGACATTGCCGTCGTCGAGAATGCGCCGACCGGTCATCAGCGCGGCCACACCGCCGCGCCCGCCGTCACGGTCCACCGGGATCATGCCGACGCCGGTGAAGAACCACGCCATGAGGCGGCCCTTGAGGCCCTTGCCGGTGACGTACTCGTCCTTGCCGATGAAGAACACCGGACGCTTGGTCACCAGCGGCAGGATCATCGAGTCGATGAAGGTGAGGTGGTTTCCGGCCAGGATCACCGGTCCGGTGCCCGGAATGTTCTCGGCGCCTTCTACCCGGGGGCGGAACATCAGGCGCAAGATCGGTCCGAGCACTGCCTTGATGAGCGCTAGACGGGACAACAGGCCCTCCGGTGTCAACGGGTCGACGGCGAGTAAGTGCAGGTGAGTACGGTACTCGTGGGCCACCGCCGTTTGCACATCGGGTACATGCACTCAATACGCAGTGTTGACCTGATTTTGCGGTGTCTTGCCCTGAGCCGTCTCCTTTGCGACGCCCGCATCCCCACGGTGTCGTTGTGGCCCGAACCAGTGGTTCTTCTCACGCGCGGCCGTCGCTCCGCGTGACGGCCGCCGCCAGCGCGGGGCCGCCACCTCCATGGTGCGCCCACCGTCCGCCCACTCGCCACGCCGCGTCATCCCGCCGTTCCGTCGGAGGTCTCCCACACGTCACTCGCGGCCACCTACGATCAGTCCCGCTTTGTCAGGTGCAAGGCGGCGGTACATCGGGAGGAGCGCCAATGGCGACGCAGGAGTCGGGTCAGCAGCAGCCGGGAACGAGCCCGGGGCGGCGGGCGGTGCTGGGGGCCGCGGTCCTCGGCGCGGGCACGGCCGTGGCGGGAGTGCCCGGCGTGGCAAGAGCCTGTGAGCGGCACGGCGGCGGACACGGGCACGGACACGGCCACGGCGGATACCGGAGCCTGCCCGTGCCCACGATCGTCGCGCACCGGGGCACCAGCGGCTACCGTCCCGAGCACACGCTCGGCTCGTACCAACTGGCCCTGGACATGGGCGCGCACGTCATCGAGCAGGACGTCGTGCCCACCAAGGACGGCCACCTCGTGTGCCGGCACGAGAACGACATCACCGCGACGACGAACGTGTCGGCGCACCCCGAGTTCGCGTCCCGCAAGACCACGAAGACCGTGGACGGCGCCAAGCTCACCGGCTGGTTCACCGAGGACTTCACGCTCGCCGAGCTGAAGACGCTGCGCGCCAAGGAGCGCATCCCGGGCACCCGCCAGCGCAACACCCTCTACGACGGCCGCTGGGAGGTCCCCACCCTCGAAGAGGTGCTGCGGTGGGCGGAGAAGGAGGGCCGCAAGCGCGGCAAGCCGGTCTGGCTGCACATCGAGACCAAGCACCCCACGTACTTCCGCAAGCTGGGCCTCGGCCTCGAGGAGCCGCTCGCCAAGCTGCTCCGCCGCTACGGCAGGCACAAGAAGAACTCGCCGACCTTCCTGCAGTCCTTCGAGCCGTCCAGCATCCAGCGCCTGGCCGAGCTGGTCGCGGGCCCCCGCGTCGTGCTGCTCTCCACCGCGGACTCCCGCCCCTGGGACTTCGTCGAGGCGGGCGACTCGCGCACCGTCGCCGACCTGATCACGCCCAAGGGCCTGCGCTGGCTGGCCTCCTTCGCCCAGGGCATCGGCCCCACCCTCGACCTCGTCATCCCGAGGAAGGCCGACGGCAGCCTCGGCACCCCGACCACCCTGGTCGAGGACGCGCACGCGGCGGACCTCATCCTGCACCCGTACACGATGCGCAACGAGAACACCTTCCTGCCCGCGAACTTCAGGAAGGGCACCGACCCGAACGCCTACGGAGACGCCTTCGGTGCCTTCAAGGCCTACTTCGAGACGGGCATCGACGGCGTCTTCTCCGACAACTGCGACACCGCGCTGCTCGCCGCCGCGGACTTCACGAACGGCTGACGGCTGACGGTTGCGTCGGCGCCCCGGCCGGTGACTCGCGTCAACGGCCGACCGTCCGGCCCCGGTTGGGGTGAGAAGCGGCCGCTCCGGAAACCTCGGACCGCGGCGGCCGCGTCCCGCCGGGCATGACGTACGACCTCAAGCTCACGCTCATCCCCGCGCTGCGCCCACTGCTCGCCGCCGAGGCGTCCGCGGAGGCCCTCGGCTCCGGCGCCGACCCCGGCGACCTCGAACAGGCCGTCTGGCTCCGCCTGTTGGAACGTCTGGCGGCCGAGGGCCCACCCGCCGACCCGGCGCTCTGGCTGCGCGGCGCCGTCCGGTCCGAGGCGCGCCGCACCCGGCGCGCCGGCCGACGCGAGGCGGCGTACGCGAGCGAGCCCGCCGACGACGCCGAGCGCGGCCCCGAGCAGCGCGCCCTGACCGCCGACAGCCGCCGCACCCTGCACGCCGCGGTGCGCAGGCTCCCCGGCCGCTGCCCCGGCATCATGGCCGCGCTGCTGTCCCCCGAGGACCTCACCTACCGGGAAATCGCAGGAGAGTTGGGAATGTCACAGGGCAGTCTGGGGCCAGAACGTTCCCGTTGCCTGGGATGCCTGCGCAGAATGCTGACCACAGAGGTTGCGGCTACCGCTCCGTGGGGAAGGGAGCGGTAGACAACCGGTGGAGCAGGTGAGCGGGAGGCATGCACACATGGGCATGAGCGTGACCATCTCGGTGGCGGCGGCCGATGATCAGGACACCGCCGAGCAGATCCTCAAACTGCAGTACCTCTGCTACCAGAGCGAGGCCGAGATCTACGGCGACTACTCGATCGAACCGCTGACCCAGTCCCTCGACTCCATCCGGGCCGAAATGGCGGCGGGCACCGTCCTGGTGGCCCGCCTGCGCGACGAGGTGGTGGCCTCCGTACGCGGCACGGCCGACGCCGGCGGCACGGCCCGCGTCGGCAAGCTCATCGTCCACCCCAGGATGCAGCGCCACGGCCTGGGCGGCCGACTGCTCGACGCGATAGAGCAGCGGCTCGCCGAGGGCGGCGTCACGAAGTGCTTCCAGCTCTCCACCGGCCACCGCAGCGAACAGAACCTCCAGCTCTACCGCAAGCACGGCTACGCGCAGGTGGCCACCGAGCGCGTGAACGACCGCCTCACGGTCCTGACGTTCGCCAAGGAGGCGGCCGCGGGCTCGTATGTGGCCAGCGCCTAGCTGCGTTGCGCTGCGTTGCGCCACAGCGTTGTTCACGCGGGTGGTCCAGGTGAAGCCGCAGGGCCAGACGTTGTCGGTCGGTAGGTGTTCGATGTGGCCGATGCTCAGAGGGGCATATCGCCCAAGGGGCTGCACGGATTTCGCCTGGCTTTCACCTCGCGTTCCGTGACGCCCAGCGGCGCGGCGCCTCGGGGCATGGCCGGTTTTCGCCGCGTAGACCCATCCTGACGTGCCGTCCCTTCGGAGTTGAGCCGGCGCTGCCGGGCAGCCTGTGAGTCCGCTGTGAACCGCACATCCGCCCAAAAAGGGCCCGGCTCCCCCGTGTTGCCATGAAATTGAAGTGTGGCCGAGTGGGGAGCCGTGGCGGCCCTGATGGTGGCCGCCACGGCGTCCTTCTCTTTGGACGCGCCGTCCGCGACCGCCGCGTCGTGTACTGCCGGAGTGGGCTCGGACTTCAACGGCGACGGCATTCGCGACATGGCCGTGGCCGATCCCGAAGCCACCGTCCAGGGCAAGGCGAACGCAGGTCTGGTCCGCATCGTGCTCGGCGGTGACAAGGGCGTCACCGAGATCTCCCAAGCGCTGAGTGGCATGGGCCGGCCTGGACGGTGACACCACCACTGAGGCGGGCGACCTCTTCGGCTACGCCCTGGCGGCCGGCGCCACATCGGGCGGTAAGCCGTACCTCGCCATCGGCGTACCGGGGGAGGCCATCGGGGACCGCTCGGACGCGGGATGCATCCACTACGTGCAGGGCTCCACCAGGACAACGGTCAACCAGGACGACCCGGATGTTCCGGGTGTGGCTGAGCCCAATGACCGGTCCGGTCATTCACTCGCGGCCACGAGCCGCTACGTCGCTGTCGGAGCGCCCGGAGAGGCCATCGGCGACGAGTCGTTCGCGGGGGCCCTGACGCTGTTCGACCACGCCCTCGAAGGCGGACGCCCGACAGCCCTGGAATCTCGGCGCGTAACGAGAAGGCTGGTGATATCGGCAATTGCACCGATTCACAGAAGACCCGAGATCCAGCGTCGTAGTGGTATCACGAGGAACTGAGCAATAAGGAACTTCTAGACGGGATCAACAACCCTGGCGCAGGAGATGGAATTCTTGTCTCGCGTGATGGCAAGATCCTGGGAGGCCACCACCGCAAGGACGAACTCCTGGCGAGAATCAGGGACGGGCGCAACGGCCCAGATACTCAAATCCGAATTGACGTCTACGACGGGGAGTAGTGCCTGATGTCACTGATCCATTCGACCGACCCTGACTTCCGGGTATGCCAGATCAGCTTCGAAACGCTGTTGGCGATCCAGCTGGAAGCGGAGGAGCGATCCTTGGCAACTCGGTGGTCCTCCGTGGACGCACTCCGCAGTCAGGTCAAGGATGGCGCTGTCGTCCTCCAAGCACTGATGCGGGAGGAGCGAGGGGGTGCTGTGCGGGCGTACAGGTGCCTAGTGTTGTTCTCGTCCGCAGACGGCAAGGAAGCTGGCGGAATTGCCACGATCGATCTTGATCCGGCAAGGTTCGAATCGTTGGAACGGCTTGATCGTGACCCGGATGTCCGGAAGGCTCTTGTCCGAATGTTCTCCCTTGCGACAGGTGGGATTTCGATGCTCACGAAGCAGTGATAGGTTCCGGGGATTTCTGCGTTTGAATCTCCCCGACTCGATGTCGAGTTGGTCAGTTCAATAGAACTCGGGGATTCGAAATCTAAATCGGGGTCTCATTCTTGAAGGGTCTCTAAATTGAAGAATCTTGAAGCACGGAGATTCTTCGCTGTGGCCCGAACGCCTCTGGGGCCCGCTGATGTTCAGCGGGCCCCAGAGGCGTTCGACGGCAACGGTGACGGCAACGTCAGCGGATGACGGCTGCGGTGGGCGGGTCATCGGGGGGGGGCAGGTCGGGCCGAGGATGCTGCCGAGGGTGTCGATGGCCTGACGCTGGAGGCGGAGGCGGACGTGGGCGTAGACGCCGGCGGTGACGCCGATGTGGGCGTGGCCGAGGAGTTCCTTGATGAGGACGAGTTCGACGCCCTGTTCCAGGAGCAGGGTGGCGGAGGTCGTGGAAGCGGATGCGGCGGAGGCCGGCCTTGCGGAGGAGCGTGGTGAAGGTGCGGGTGAGGTTGGTCGGGTCGACCGAGCCGCCCTGCGCGGTGGTGAACACGTGCCCGCTGTGCTGCCACGCGGTGCCTGCTGCCTTGCGCTCACTCGGCTGCCGTTCGTGGTGGAGCTTCAGCGACTGGACGCAGCGGGTCGGAAGGGCGATGCGGCGTTCAAAGGCCCGGGTCATGGTGGGCAGCGTGGTGCATCCGTCCCTGCTGGTGCGCTGCAAGGTACGGCGGACGGCGGCAGTACCAGCGTCGAGGTCGAAGTCTTGCTAGTGCAGGCCGAGAAGTTCGCCCTTGCGGAGTCCGGTGTGGAGAGCGAGTTCGAACAGGGCGTGCAGGCGGTGGCCGTTTGCGACGTTGAGGAACAGGCGGGCTTCGTCTGCGGTGAGCGGTTCGAGGCGTCGGGGGCGGAGCAGGTTGTAGGCGGCGGAGCGGCCGAGCTGGAGACGGGCCATGACCTGGGACACCGTGAGTAGATCCAGCGCCGGGGTCACCTCCGTGCGGAGGACGGCGAGCGGGGGCGAGGAGGGCTGCGCCGGGGCTGCATCCCGAGTCGAGGTGGTCCCAGTGGCCGACGACGAGGGTGGTCGTCGGGTCGGGCGCGGGCAGTCCGGCGTGGGCGCGGGTCTGTTCGGTGCGCCAGGCGCGGCGGGCGTCGCGCAGGGCGCCGAGGGTGATGGAGCAGTGGTGGCGGGATTTGGTGGAGAAGTGGCCCTGGAAGCTGAGCATGTGTGCCCACTTCCAGAGCGTCTACTCCCAGCTCGACCGGGGCGGCTACGTCCGCGACTCCGTCGGTGGGAGCACCGAAGAGGCCGGCGTCGATCATGAGGAAACCGACGCCGAGGGGCCGGACTGGCCGGTCGACGTCATCTACGACGGTGATCCGCGACCGCCGTACGTTCAGGTTGCCGATACCCTCCGGCGGGAAATCGTGGAAGGCGCCTACCTTCCAGGCTCCCAGCTCCCTCCCGTCCGGGAGATCCAAGAGCGGTTCAAAGCCCCCAACTCCACCGCGCAGAACGTTTATCGAAGCCTCAAGCAGGCGGGGCTGGTGTACGCGGTCAAGGGGCGCGGTGTTTTCGTGCGGCAGGAACCGGAGCCGGGCAAACACCACGGGACGGTCACGAACTACCTGCTGCGCGATGAGATCGCCCGCGAGGCACGTGCTGCCGCCACCGAGTTCGCCGACCTCGGCGACGAGGAGCTGCTGGCGCGGGAAGCGGAGCTGGACCGAAGTCAGCCACGACGACGGGCGTGCCGACCGACCACTCGCCATGCGTGTCTCGCTTAACCCCGCACCGGCATGCTGATGAGGAGGGGAAGCCTCAATCGGATTCGCCCGACAGGTACGGGAGGCGGGTGAGCCGGCGCGGTGCGGCGCCTGGGCGAGCGAGGTGGGTCACGTCTGGCGCCAGGTCCGTCAGGGGCGGGTGATGATCTCCCGGTAGGTGTGATGGGACGGGTTCTGACCGCAGTGCCGCAGCACCCACTCTTGCGGTTCGGCGAAGCCCTCGCTCGTCGGTGAGGTCTCTCTGTCCACGGCGCACTGCACCGCGTACAGGACCGGCTCCGCGTCCGACTCGCGGTCGGGCTGGAGCGTCCAGGTTTCATAGCGCAGGAGCGAGCGCGGAGTCACCGTCCCCACCTCCGGTTGGCCACGGCCACCTTCGCGCTCAGCTCCTCCGTCGGAGTCGGCGAACGTACGTCCTCGGGTGGCACGTCCCACTCCCGGCCACCGCGCGGTGGCCGAAGCTGCACGTACATCCCCACGTGCCCCATCACCACGCCCACCTTGCCGCTTCGCCGGTCGACCACCAGGGCGCCAACCTCGGGCGGGACGGTATGCCCGTCGGCATCCGAGGTGGAGGCCGTCATCGTGACCACCCCGGTGAGGCGGCGCGGGATCGGGCGTCCAGTCGCAGGGTGGGAACACGTGGGGTGGCACTCATTCGCACGGTGACGCTCCTCGGCGGCGTTGATACGTGTCCCTGGGCCTGTTGGTGCCGCAGGGTCGGCACCGATCCTCACGCCGGTCACCGGGACGAAGGAACCTCCACCAAACCCCATTTCGGAACGTCCTGCACCGTGTAGAACGTCCCTGGTGCCGTCCTGAGACGAAGGGGGAGACTCGTG
Source organism: Streptomyces sp. NPDC058284 (assembly GCF_042881135.1). Lineage (NCBI taxonomy): Bacteria > Bacillati > Actinomycetota > Actinomycetes > Kitasatosporales > Streptomycetaceae > Streptomyces > Streptomyces sp. NPDC058284. The sequence continues at coordinate 80,085 of NZ_JBHVYE010000026.1, read as the reverse complement.
CCGAACGAGAGACTACGAGCCGTCATGGCGGCGGGAGGCTGGACGTACGCCGCACTCGCTCAGCAGGTCGAGGTCGACCCCAAGTCGGTCGAGCGCTGGGTGAACCTCGGGCGTATTCCACGCCGTGCCACCGCCCTCCAGGCGGCCAAGGCCCTGGGAGAAGACGTGCACGCACTCTGGCCGGCGCTCCGCCAGGCCCGCCCCGCCCGCGCCATCAGCCCCGAACTGGTCGCGCTCTACGAACAGCGGGCCGACATCCCCGTCTCGACGTTCACCGACCTGATGGCCCAAGCCCGGGAACGGATCGACATCCTCGTCTACGCGGCAGTCTTCCTCCACGAGGCCTACCCCCGGCTGAACGAACTCCTCACCGAACGCGCCGCCGAAGGCTGCATCGTCCGCATCGCGATCGGGGACCCCGACAGCGACAACGTCCAAGCCCGCGGCCAGGAAGAGCGGTTCGGCCACGGCATCGAATCCCGCTGCCGCCTCGCGCTCATGCACTACAAGCCGCTCGCCGACACCCCCGGCATCGAAGTCCGCACCCACAGCACCACGCTCTATAACTCCCTTTACCGCGCCGACGACCAGCAACTCGTCAACGCCCACGTCTGGGGCGTCAACGCCTACGCCGCTCCCGTATGGCATCTTCGCCGACACGAGACAGACGGCATGTTCTCCACCTACGCCGAGAGCTTCGACGCCGTGTGGACGACGGCGACCCCGGTCCAACAGGAAGGCTGACCGTGGCCCGCACCGAGTACTACGAGGACCCCAACGCGCCCAAGCCGAACAGCATGGTCGTCGCCGCCTCCGCCGTCGTCACCGACGACCACGGGCGTATCCTCCTCCAGCGCCGCCGCGACAACGACCTGTGGGCTCTGCCCGGAGGCGGTATGGACCTCACCGACTCCCTGCCGGGCACAGCCGTCCGCGAGGTCAAAGAGGAGACCGGCCTCGACGTCGAGATCACCGGCCTGGTCGGCACGTACACCGACCCGAAACACATCATCGCCTACACCGACGGCGAGGTCCGCCGCCAGTTCAACGTCTGCTTCACCGCCCGCATCACCAGCGGCCAACTGGAGATCTCCGACGAGTCCACCGAACTCCGGTTTGTGCCGCCGGAAGAGATCGAGGAGTTGTCGATGCACCACACCCAACGACTCAGGCTCCAACACTTCTTGGAACAGCGCGAGAAGCCGTACCTGGGCTGAACCGTCTGACGGCAGTAGCGACGGCGGCAATGCCGCACAACCACAGACATCCACGCACCTCACCGGACAAGCAAGCCGTAATTGACCTGCGAAAAAGCAGGTCGAAGGCTTCGCGTAGCACACGTACTATGTGCTGGCGGGGCAGACGACGGTTCTGGTTCGCAATTCCAACTGCCCGCTGACTGACGGGTTCAAGGCGGGTGTCAGCCCGGACGAGATCGCCGATATTAACCGCGGTTTCGGTGGGGAGACGTTGTTGAGTGGTTCACCAGCAACCCTGTCGATGACACTTCGGAGATCAGTGGAAGCGGGACCGCTCGTGACGCCGTTCTGTTGCATCAACTGCTCAACGGTAGCCTGAGCAGTTCGCTTGTTTCCGGTAGGCAAAGGTCAGCTGCATGACGTCAGTGACATCTCGGCAGCCTTGAGAGGCTATTGATGGGAGCAAAAGTGATGGATATCGAGCAGCTCATGGACAAGTTGGGCCGCTCTGGCGTCACTGTCATCCTAAAGATGGATGATGAGAGGTTGGCGGAAGGTGCGGCGCCTTGGACGTTGGTGATGTCGGGGTCGGGGCTAGGTGAGCAGGGATTTATCCGTGCCGAATCTTCCAGCCTCAATGAATGCCTGGAGCAAGGGTTCGTACGGCTGCGTGCCAGGCCCGGCAACTGGGAATGGCTGACTGAAATCCAGTGGTCATCGAAATGAGGCCCTCCCGAGAATTTCGGGAGGGCCTCATGCCGTTTGACGGCAACGTCAGCGGACGACGACTGTGTTGGGTGGGGCATCGGGGGCGTCGGTCGGGCTGAGGGTGTAGATGGCCTGGCGTTGGGCGCGGAGTGTTCCTGGTGGATCTTCAGGGAGTTGACGCATTCGTCCCGTTGCCGTTGCCGTTGCCGTTGCCGTTGGCGCGGGCGCCGCGGAAGGGCGGGGCGGGGGCGCGAGGCGCTGCCCGGGGCGAACCTGCCCGCCCCGCTACTGCGTGCCCCGCCGCGCCCTCCTCAGCCAGAAGATCGCCGTAACCGGCAGGATCACCGGAATGAAGAGATAGCCCATCCCGAAGTCCGACCACACCGTGGCGTCCGGGAAGGCGGACGGGTCCGCCAGGGTCCAGGTGCCGACCGCGAGTACGCCCACCAGTTCGGCGGCGCAGCACACCAGCGCCGCCGAGCGGGCCGCGGATCCGCCGCGTACCAGTGAGTACGTGATGAAGCCGTAGACGAGACCGGCGAGCGCGGACAGTGTGTACGCGAGCGGGGCCTTGTCGAAGTCCGTGGAGATCTGCACGGCCGAACGCGAGACGGCGGCGACGACCATCACGCCGTACAGCCACACCAGCAGGATGCCGGGGCCCGTGATCAGCTTCTGGCGCGCGGGGGATTCGCCCCGGGCGGCCTCGTCGTTCCTGCCGGGATCGGTCACCGTCACCTCAGCCTCCCCAGATGTCGTAGAGCCGCACTTCGAGCACGGCGAGGACCACGCCGCCCGCGGCGACCGTCGTCGAGCCCCACCGGCTGCGTTCGGCGAGAGACATGAAACCCGTCGCGGGCACGCAGGCGAAGGCGCCGATCAGATAGGACACGAAGATCGTCGTGCCCTGGTCCGCCTTCTCGCCGCGTGCGAGCTGGACGATGCCGACGATCAGCTGGACGGTGGCAAGCAGGGTCACCACGGCCATGCCGATGAAGTGCCAGTCCTTGGTCGGCTGGTCGCGGTACGCGGCGAAACCGCACCAGGCGGCGAGGGCGAGCGCGGCCACGGAGACCGCGATCGTCAGGGCATCAACCATGCCCGTGACTTTATTACGGGTCCTTCGTCCCGCCGTGCGCGGCCCCAGGGCCCTTCTGACGGATCTCCGTGGCGTCGCGACGCCCGGCACGCACCCTCATCGCACGGCGTGAAGGGACAGGTGGCTCCGCCACATGACCCTTCACGCCGCACGCCGAGGGCACGCACCGAACGCCGCTCCTTCTCCCGCCGAGATCCGTCAGAAGGGCCCTTTCGGCCCCCGAGGGGAGGGTCGCCCGGTCCGCGTCCGCCGCCGATGGCCCCGGTGCGCGGCTCCCGGAGCGGCCCGTATCCTCGGTCACCATGAAGATCCAGGCTGACGCGCTCCTGTTCGACAACGACGGCACCCTCGTCTCCTCCCTGGAGTCGGTGTACCGCTGCTGGTCGCGGTGGGCGCGGGAGTACGGGATCACCGCCGAGGAGTTCGCCCGGGTCGAACTGCACGGCCGCCCCGCCGCCGAGATCGCCGCCGACCTGCTGCCTCCGGAGAAGGTCGCCGAGGCCGTCGCCCGCATCGAGGAGCTGGAGGTCTCCGACGTGGCGGGCGGTGTCGTCCTGCTGCCCGGCACCCGCGAGCTTCTGGAGTCCCTGCCGATGGACCGCTGGGCCGTGGTGACTTCCGCGACACGCGTCCTCGCCGAGGCCCGCCTCGCCGAGGTCGGCATCCGCCCCGGCCTCGTCGTCGCCGCCGACGACATCACCCGCGGCAAGCCCGACCCCGAGCCCTTCCTGCTCGCGGCCGCCAAGCTCGGCGCCGACCCGACGCGCTGCGTCGTCTTCGAGGACGCGCCCGCGGGCCTCCAGGCGGGCCGGGCCGCGGGCATGACCACCGTGGCGTTGACCACAACCCACCAGGCGTCGGAACTCTCCGCCCATGTGGTCGTCACGGACCTCTCCGCCGTGTCCGCGCAGGCCACGGCAGGTGGCGTGGAGATCGAGCTCGCCGGCTGACGAGCGAAACCCCGACGTCCGGCGCCGTCCCACCGCTGTCCGCTATACGGACAGCAGTGGTGGACGGCGCCCCCGCACATGTTTTACTTGGGCCCATGACCACGACGAGCAACCGCACCCTTGCGACCGAGGCGATCACGACGCCCGGTGCTCGTTGTATGTGTCGAATGTGCGCCTTCTGAGGGCCCCCGCACCACCCTGAGCCTCGCGCCCCGAAGCGAAGCCGCTGTGCCGCGCCCCGCACGACGTACGCGATGCGATCCGTACCGACGCAGGAAGCGAGCCCGCCCCGCGCACACGTCCTCCGGTTCCACCGCCACACCACCGCGAGAACCGTGCCGCGTTCCGAACGAATGCCCCGTGCCCGGCGACACCCGCGCCGCGCACTCGACAGTGACGGAATCCCCTGTGATCACCACTTCCGGCCTCACCAAGGTCTACCGCTCACGCGGTCGTGAAGTAACCGCCCTCGACGGAGTCGACCTGCACGTCCGCGAGGGCGAGGTGTACGGCGTCATCGGCCAGTCCGGCGCCGGCAAGTCCTCCCTGATCCGCTGCGTCAACCTCCTGGAGCGCCCCACCTCCGGCACCGTGACCGTGGCCGGGCAGGACCTCACCGCCCTCGCGGGACGCGGCCCGCGCGCGGGCCGGGAACTGCGCCGGGCCCGCAGCCGCATCGGCATGGTCTTCCAGCACTTCAACCTGTTGTCCTCGCGCACCGTGCAGGACAACGTCGAGCTGCCCCTGGAGATCCTCGGCCTCAGCGGCAACGAGCGCTCCCGCAAGGCCCTCGAACTGCTCGACCTCGTCGGCCTCGCCGACAAGGCCAGGGCCTACCCGGCTCAGCTCTCCGGCGGCCAGAAGCAGCGCGTCGGTATCGCCCGCGCCCTGGCCGGCGACCCCAAGGTGCTGCTCTCCGACGAGGCCACCAGCGCCCTCGACCCCGAGACCACCCGCTCCATCCTGAAGCTCCTGCGCGACCTCAACCGGCAGCTCGGCCTGACCGTCCTGCTCATCACGCACGAGATGGACGTCGTCAAGAGCGTCTGCGACTCCGCCGCCCTGATGGAGCGCGGACAGATCATCGAGTCCGGCACCGTCACCGAGCTGCTCGCGACGCCCGGCTCGGAGCTCGCCGCCGCGCTCTTCCCGGTCAGCGGCGAGGCCACCGGCGAGGACCGCACCGTCGTCGACGTGACCTTCCACGGCGAGGCCGCGACCCAGCCGGTCATCTCCCAGCTGTCGCGCACGTACAACATCGACATCTCGATCCTCGGCGCCGCGATGGACACCGTCGCGGGCAAGCAGGTCGGCCGCATGCGCATCGAGCTGCCCGGCCGCTTCGAGGAGAACGTCGTCCCCATCGGCTTCCTGCGCGAGCAGGGGCTGCAGGTCGACATCGCGGGCGAAGACGCCGCACCCACGCCGAAGGACGCGACGCTGCTGGTCAAGGAAGGTGCCAAGTGACCTGGTCGGAGATGCAGCCCCTGCTGGAGCAGGCCTGTTGGGACACCCTCTACATGGTGGGCTGGTCGACGCTGATAGCCGTCGTCGCCGGGCTGCCGCTCGGCGTCCTGCTCGTGCTCACCGAGCGCGGCGGACTCCTGCAGAACGCCTTCCTGAACAAGGTCATCGGGCAGATCGTGAACATCGCGCGCTCGATGCCCTTCATCATCCTGATGGTCGCCCTGATGGGCTTCACGCGCTGGATCACCGGCACCACGATCGGCCGCGAGGCCGCCCTCGTGCCGCTGGCCGTCGGCGCCATCCCGTTCTTCGCGCGCCTGGTGGAGACCTCGATCCGCGAGGTCGACGGCGGACTCGTCGAGGCCGTGCAGTCGATGGGCGGCTCCACCTGGACCGTCGTACGCAAGGTCCTCGTCCCGGAGTCGCTGCCCTCGCTGATCTCGGGTGCCACCACCACGATCGTCGCGCTGATCGGCTACTCCGCGATGGCCGGCACGGTCGGCGGCGGCGGCCTGGGCGACCTGGCCCTGCGCTACGGCTACCAGCGCTTCGAGACCGAGCTGATGTGGATCACCGTGGCGATCCTCGCCGTGGTCATCTCGGTCATCCAGTTCGCCGGTGACTACGCGGCCCGCCGCCTGCACAAGCGCGGCGGCGGCTCCGCCCCGCTGCTGCTCTTCCGGCCGCTGCGCGGCGTGCTGCCCGGCACCGCCGCCGCGGAGTCGGTCGGCAAGACCGGCTGACCGGCGCCGGCCGGTCCCCGGCGGGACCGCGGCGTCCCGCCCGCAGACTTCCCCGCGTACCACCCCGCGGGGCTGCACCACCCATGGAGAAAGGCACTTTTCGTGCGTAACACCGCCAAGATCACCACCGCCGTCCTCGCCGCCGGCGCCCTCACCCTCGGGCTCTCCGCCTGCGGCTCCGACAAGGGCTCCGCGGGCGACAAGAACGGCCCGCTCATCGTCGCCGCGACCCCGACGCCGCAGGGCGAGATCCTGGACTACGTCCAGAAGCACCTCGCCAAGAAGGCCGGACTCGACCTCCAGGTGAAGGAATTCACCGACTACATCACGCCGAACACCGCCCTCCAGCAGGGCGAGGTCTTCGCCAACTACTTCCAGCACAAGCCGTACCTGGACGACTTCAACAAGAAGCGGGGCACCGACATCGTGCCCGTCCCCGGGGCCACGGTTCACCTGGAGCCGCTCGGCGTGTACTCCAAGAGCGTCAAGAAGCTCGGTGGGCTGAAGGACGGCGCCACCATCGCCATCCCGAACGACACCACGAACGAGGCCCGCGCGCTCAAGCTCCTCGCGGACAACGGCGTCATCGAGCTCAAGAAGGGCGTCGGCTACGAGGCCACCCCCAAGGACGTCTCGAAGAACCCGAAGAACTTCAAGTTCAAGGAGCTCGAGGCCCCCGCGGTGCCCCGCACCCTGGACGACGTCGACGCCGCGGTGATCAACGGCAACTACGCCCTGCAGGCCAAGCCCGCGCTCAGCCCCGCCAAGAACGCCATCGTCGCCGAGCCCGCCAAGGGCAACCCGTACGGAAACTTCCTCGCCGTGAAGAAGGGCGACGAGAAGGACCCGCGCGTGCAGAAGCTCGCCAAGCTGCTCACCTCGCCCGAGGTCAAGAAGTTCATCGACGAGAAGTACGACGGCGCCGTCGTCGCCGCGTTCTGAGCACGCGTACGTCCGTCCGGCCCGTCGAGGCAGGCTGAACGGCCTCTCGCACGCGGGACATCCAACGGGGTTCTCTCCCTCATCGGGAGAGGACCCCGTGGTGCGTCTGCGCCCGTACATGCTGCATGCTGGGCACTTCAGAAGACCGAAAGGTGAAGGTCCTTCAGGTCTATGAAGGTTATGGAGCGGCGCATGACTACAGCCTCCTCGGGCACATCGGGCACGTCGGGGTTCCCCGACATCTCCATCAGCACGGAGCGGTTGATGCTGCGCCCTCTCGAAGAGGCGGACGTCCCCGCGTACGCGGAGATGATGAACGACGAGAACGTCACGGCCTGGACCTCCGTGCCGCAGCCCTACACCGAGGCGGACGCCCGCGACTGGATCACCCGCCTGGCCCCCGCCGAGCGCTCGCAGGGCCGCGGCATCGTCCTCGCCGTCACCGAGTTCCTCACCCAGCGCCTCGTCGGCATCATCCGACTCAGCGACACCGACTGGCGGGTGCGCTCCACCGAGCTCAACTACGTCGTCGCGCCCTGGGCCCGCGGCGAGGGCTACGCCTCGGAGGCGGCGCTCGCCACCGCCCAATGGCTGTTCCACGACCAGAAGTTCGAACGCATCGAGCTGCGCACCGCCGCCGACAACACCGCCGCCCAGCAGGTGGCGCAGAAGATCGGCTCCATCAGCGAGGGCGTGCTGCGCGGCGCCTGGATAGCGCGCACGAGAAACGGCGGCGACCCGTTCGGCGGCTGGCTGGACGTGCGCACCGACCTCATCGTGTGGAGCCTGCTCCCCGAGGACCTCGAAGGCGTCTCCGAGAGCCTGGCCGACAGCGGGTTCTCGGCCTACTCCGACTGGAACTGACTCCGCACCCCGACGGCGGCCGGCCCCGCGCCGCCCTCCGGCGGCACCCGGCCCCGGCACCCGGCCACTTCGGGTGCCAGCGGGTACGCTCGCCCTGGCCGCGTGCACGGCTGCTCCCGCACAGCCACCGCCCCCGCACTGACGACCCGCGAGAACCACAGGAGACAGACGACGATGGCCGACCGGGTCACGGTGATCGGCTGGGACGGTACGCCGCTGACCGCCGCGGCGCGCTCCGCGCTCAGCGCCGCGACGCTCGTGGCGGGCGCCGCCCACCACCTCGCACTCGACGAGGTCCCCGCCCGCGCCGAACGGATCCGCCTCGGCAGCGTGGGCCTCGCCGCCCGCCGCATCGCCGCCCACCGCGGCACCGCCGTCGTCCTCGCCGACGGCGACCCGGGCTTCTTCGGCGTCGTACGCACCCTGCGCGCCCCCGAATTCGGCCTGGAGGTCGAAGTGGTGCCCGCCGTCTCCTCCGTCGCCCAGGCCTTCGCCCGCGCGGGCATGCCATGGGACGACGCCGAGGTCGTGGTCGCCCACCAGCGCACCCTGCGCCGCGCCGTGAACGTCTGCCGCGCGCACCCCAAGGTCGCCGTCCTCACCTCCCCGGGCGCTGGCCCCGCCGAACTCGGCCTGCTGCTCCAGGACGTCCACCGCACCTTCGTGATCTGCGAGGAGCTCGGCACCGAGCGCGAGCAGGTCTCCGTCGTCACCTCCGACAAGGCGGCCGACCACGCCTGGCGCGACCCGAACGTCGTCATCGTCATCGGTGGCTCCGCCTCCGCCGAGACCGGCTGGATCATGGGACGCGAGCCGGGTGCGGGACCGCGCGGCTGGGCGCTGCCCGCCGCCGAGTACGGCGGGGACATCTGGCTCGGCGAGGGGGAGACCGACCGGCTCCGCGCCGCCCAACTCGCCCGCCTCGGACCGCACCCGGGCGATCTCGTCTGGGACATCGGCTGCGGCAGCGGCGCCTTCACCGCGGAGGCGGCCCGCTTCGGCGCCGCCGTGATCGCCGTCGACCGGGACGCCGACGCGCTCGGCCGCACCACGGCGGCCGTCCGCCGTTTCGGGGTCCAGGCACAGACCGTGCACGGCGTCGCCCCGCACGTCCTCGAAGACCTTCCCGAACCCGATGTCGTACGGGTCGGGGGCGGGGGAGCGGCGGTGGTCTCCGCGGTCGCCGACCGACGGCCGGAACGCATCGTGACGCATGCCGCGACACGCGACGCCGCCGAACTCGTCGGCCGGGACCTGAGCGAGCACGGATACGCCGTCGAATGCGCCCTCCTGCAGTCCGTGGAGCTCGATACACGCGCCTGGCGCGAAGAGAAGCGGACGGTGGTATTCCTGCTCTCCGGGCGGCTGCCCGACCGCTCCCCGTGACCCTGCCGGTGCGGAGCGCGAGGTAGGCTGGCCGATCGTTGTACTGCACCCGGGCGCCCAGAAGTTCGCGGGCCGATGTCCACAAAGCCCGCCCATTTCGATGGGGTGTGTGGTACGGCATGACCGGCGGACGCGCAACGTGGCGCAGTCCACAGCGGGCCGTGGCCGATCAAGCTGCCGCGGTGGCGGACGGACAGGGACAATGCCTGTTGTCCGGCGCGCGGTTCGTGCCGCGGGGCGCGCACGCTCGTTGAGGATGACGGGCGGTCGGTGCGCCGCTCCGGGCGATGGGGCCGCCCCGGCGAAGGCCGGGGGGCGGTCGAAGAAGCACTAACCGATGGGCGAGGGGTTACGCATGACCGACACCGGCCAGGTCCCGGGTGAGGGGCTGCCGGAGGGCGCAGGCAACGGTGCACCTTCCGGGCCCGTGCAGGGCATGGGGGCGCAGCAGCCGGGCGTTCCCGCACCGGGTGCGTACACCTTCGTCGACCCCGCCGACCCCTGTGAGAACCCCGCCGATGACGACGACCTGCTGCTGATGCCGGGCGCCCAGGGTGCCTGGAGCGAGGCGCAGGCGCAGGCCGCGGCGGCCTCGGCCCAGCAGGGTCAGGCCCCGGGCCACGGGCAGGTTTCCGGCGGTCACCTGCCGGGCCGTGCCGCGGAGGGGCGCCCGGCGGCCGGTCAGGGCGGTCCTTCCGGCCACCCCGTCCATCAGCCTGGGCCGCACGAGACCTCCGGGCGCGACAGCGGCTCGGTCGACCTGACCGGCGTCCGCCTGCCCGGCGGGGTGTCCGCACCGTCCCACCCGGGGCCCGCCCGCCGTCCGCTCCACCGCGGCCCTTCCGGCCCCGCCGTGCCCGACGGCTCGGGCAGCCCCGTGCGCTCGCTCGCCGACCGGGGGCCCGCCGACGCGGCCCCGGCGCAGCAGCACGCCGCGCCCGCGCGCCAGGCGGGACCGCCGTCTGTCGGCCCCGAGTACCTCGACATCCCGCGCGACGCCTCGGGGCTGCCCGGCCCGCAGCTCGGTGAGATCCCGCCGCGGGGAGCCGAGCCGTGGGGAGCGCCGCAGGAGCAGGAGGCGGCGGAGGCAGGGCACGTGGATGAGGCGGCTTATCCCGCACCGGCAGAAACGGTCGTCCCAGAGGGCACAGGCGCCCCGGACGTCACAGGCGCCCCGGATGCCGCGGACGTCCCGACTGCCCCCGACGCCTCAGCCGTCGCCCAGGCACCGCAGACACCGCAAGCACCCCAGGCACCGGATGCCGAAGTCACCGCCCACTCCGCCGAGCTGCCCGCGGAGGCACAGGAGCAGGAGTGGGAGCAGGAGCAAGCGCGGGCGCAGGCGCCGGAACACACGCCGGAGTACGCGCCGGAGGCGGGCGCCCCGGCCCCGTACGCCCCCGAGACCACCGCCTTCCCGAACGCCGCCGAGTCCGGCCAGGCCCCGGTCGAGCAGCAGCAGTTCCCGGCCGAGGACCAGCAGTTCCCGACGGGGGAGCAGCAGTTCGCGCAGGGGGAGCAGCACGTTCCGGCCGCCGAGCAGCCGGCGTTCGCCCAGGCCGTGCCCGTCGCCGCGGGGCAGCCCGCGTTCGCCGTCGCCTCCGCCCAGCCGTGGCAGACAGCGCAGCACCCGTACCCCGAGGAGATGGCGCAGCCGGGCTTCGCCCCCGACGCGGCCCAGGGCGCGCACGCCGCGCCCCCCGGCGGCCTCCACCCCCAGCAGCCCCACCCGATGGACGGCGGCCACCCCGCCGAGGCCCGGCACGCCGCGCCGGACCCGCACCAGTCGGACCCGCACCAGCCGGAGCCGCACCAGCCGGAGCCGCACAATCCGCATGACGCGGCGCCCGCGGACGCCCCGTTCCACGGCGACCCCGCAGGAGCCCAGGACGGCGCGCCCATCGGCCGGTTCGTGCCGGTCGACGGCTCGGTCCCGACCACGCCGCACCTGGCCCCGACACCGCCGCACCCGGTGACCGTCCCGCAGGAGGACCCGGCCGCCGAGGACGCCCCCGAGACCGCCGGTGCCCAGGCCGCTGCCGCCCCGGAGGCCGACGTGCCGCCCGCGGACCCGGCCGACGCCGCCCCCGTACACGTACCGCCCATGGAGGCGACGGAACCCGTGGCCCCCGAGGCCGCTACCGCCGACGCTCCTGCGGCCACCGGGGACGTGCCTGAGGCGGCGCAGCAGCCCCTCGTCACCGTGCCCAACCCGCGCGACGGCGCCGAGCCCACGGCGGCGCCCGCCGCCGAGCCGACTCCCGCACCGGAAACGGCGGTTCCTGTTCAGGAGAGCGGTGCGGGCCTGCCGGCCGACGGCGTCGAGCCGGGCCCGACGGCGGACGAGGCGACGGCCGACGCGACGGGCGCGATGACGGCCGGCGCGACGGACCCGATGACGGATGCGGCGACGGCCGGGACGACGGCTGAGCCGATGGCCGGGGCCGGTGAGACCCCCCAGGGGCCGCCCGTCTCCGCTGTGCCCCGTATTGTCTCCTCTGCGGCGGCTCCGACCGAGTTCCCGGCCGCCCCGGAGACGGCCGACCCGGCCGACGAGTTGGACGAGGCCGACGAAGTCATCTCGTTCGAACCGATCGAAGCGAACGAAGTGACCGAAGTGGCCGAAGCACCCGAGATGGCCGAAGCGCCTGAAGCCCCCCAGCCCGCGACCGGGACGACCGGGGCCTTCGAGGCCCCCGCGCCCGTCGCCGCGCCGGAAACCCCCGTGGCGTGCGAGGCGCAGGACGCCTCCGAAGCCCCCGAACTCCTCGTGCCCCAGACCTCCGCGGGCGCGCAGTTCCTGCCGGAGCCCGAGGCGGGCACCGAACTCCCCGAGCCCGTCATGTCCCCGGGGACCGCCGCGCCGGGCTACGCCGACGCCGAGCGCGAGGCCGTGCTGCGCGTCATGCGCGAGCGCCGCGACATCCGCAACGGCTTCCGCTCCGACCCGATCCCGCACGAGGTGCTGCTCCGCGTCCTGGAGGCCGCGCACACCGCCCCGTCGGTCGGCCACTCCCAGCCCTGGGACTTCGTCGTCATCAAGTCGGCGGAAACCCGCCGCACCATGCACGAACTGGCCGCGCGTCAGCGCGACGCGTACGCCAAGTCGCTGCCCAAGGGCCGGGCGAAGCAGTTCAAGGAACTGAAGATCGAGGCCATCCTCGACACCCCGGTGAACATCGTCGTCACCGCCGACCCCACCCGCGGCGGCCGCCACACCCTCGGCCGGCACACCCAGCCGCAGATGGCCCCGTACTCCTCGGCGCTCGCTGTCGAGAACCTCTGGCTGGCCGCCCGCGCCGAGGGCCTCGGCGTCGGCTGGGTCAGCTTCTTCGACGAGCGCGAGATGGTCCGCGCCCTCGGCCTGCCCGAGCACCTCGAAGTCGTCGCCTACCTCTGCGTGGGATACGTCGACGAGTTCCCGGACGAGCCCGAGCTGATGCAGGCCGGCTGGTCCAAGCGCCGCCCGCTCTCCTGGGTCGTCCACGAGGAGACGTACGGCCGCCGCGCGCTGCCCGGTGAGGACCCGCACGACCTGCTCGCCGAGACCGTGTCCAACATCCGCCCGCTGGACGCCAAGGCGCTCGGCGAGGCGTGGGAACGCCAGAAGCGGATGACCAAGCCGCCGGGCGCCCTCGGCATGCTGGAGATCATCTCCGCGCAGCTCTCGGGCCTGTCCCGGATGTGCCCGCCGCCGATCCCGGAGCCCGCCGCCGTGGCGATCTTCGCGGGCGACCACGGCGTGCACGCCCAGGGCGTCACCGCCTGGCCCCAGGAGGTGACCGCGCAGATGGTCGCCAACTTCCTCGGCGGCGGCGCGGTCTGCAACGCCTTCGCCAACCAGGTGGGCGCCGAGGTCTGCGTCATCGACGTGGGTGTGGCCGGCGAACTCCCGGCCACGCCGGGCCTGCTGCCCCGCAAGGTGCGCGCGGGCACGGCCGACATGACGACCGGGCCCGCCCTGACCCGCGAAGAGGTCAAGGCGGCCATCGAGGTCGGCATCGAGACGGCCCGCGATCTGGTGGCCGCGGGCAACAAGGCCCTGCTCACCGGCGAGATGGGCATCGCGAACACCACCGCGTCCGCCGCCCTGATCTCCGTCTACACGGAGGTTGACCCCGCCGAGGTCACCGGCCGCGGCACGGGCATCAACGACGAGATGCACGCCCGCAAGGTCGAGGTCGTCCGCCGTGCCCTGGACCTCCACCGGCCCGACCCGGCGGACCCGGTCGGCGTCCTCGCGGCGGTCGGCGGCCTGGAGCACGCGGCCATGGTCGGCCTCCTCCTCGGCGGCGCCTCCCTGCGTACGCCGGTGATCCTGGACGGCGTCAGCGCCGGTGCCGCCGCCCTGGTCGCCCGCGCCATCGCCCCCGAGGTCCTCGCGGCCTGCATCGCGGGCCACCGCAGCGCGGAGCCCGGCCACGTCGCGGCCCTGAACAAGCTGGGCCTGCGCCCCCTGGTCGACCTGGACCTCCGCCTCGGCGAGGGCACCGGCGCGCTCCTCGCGCTGCCGATCGTCCAGAGCGCCGCCCGCGCGATGCACGAGGTGGCCACGTTCGACTCGGCAGGCGTCACCGAGAAGTAGCCGCCGAAGGGGCGAAGCCGCCGTTTTCGGCATCGGGGCGGGGCTGGGGGAGACCTCCGGCCCCGCCCCCGCCATACTGAACCCGCACGTCAAGCAGCCGCTCCAGCGCAGCAGCGGTAGCGCACGATGAAGACTCCGCCCGCACGAGGAGCCCCCAAGCCATGGCCGAAAACCCCGCCTACCCCGTAGGCCTCCGCCTCGCGGGACGCCGCGTCGTCGTCCTCGGCGGCGGACAGGTGGCCCAGCGCCGCCTCCCGGCGCTGATCAAGGCAGGCGCCGACGTCCTCCTCGTCTCGCCCTCGGCGACCCCCTCCGTGGAGGCCATGGCGGACGCGGGCGAGATCACCTGGGCCAGGCGCCGCTATGAGGACGGCGACCTCCAGGGCGCCTGGTACGCGCTGATCGCCACCAGCGACGGCGAGGCGAACACCCGCGCGTCGGCCGAGGCGGAGGCCCACCGCGTGTGGTGCGTGCGCTCCGACGACGCCGAGGCGGCCACCGCCTGGACCCCGGCCACCGGCCGCTCCGAGGGCGTCACCGTCGCGGTCCTCTCCAGCGACGTCCACGACCGCGACCCCCGCCGCACCGCCGCCATCCGCGACGCGGTCGTCGAGGGCCTGCGCGACGGCAGTCTCGTCGCGCCCCACCTGCGTACGCGCACTCCGGGCGTCGCCCTCGTCGGCGGTGGCCCCGGCGACCCCGACCTGATCACGGTCCGCGGCCGCCGGCTGCTCGCCGCCGCGGACGTCGTCATCGCCGACCGCCTCGGCCCCCGCGACCTTCTCGACGAACTCCCGGCCCACGTCGAGGTCATCGACGCGGCGAAGATCCCCTACGGCCGCTACATGGCCCAGGAAGCGATCAACAACGCCCTGATCGAGCACGCCAAGCAGGGCAAGGCCGTCGTCCGCCTCAAGGGCGGCGACCCCTACGTCTACGGCCGGGGCATGGAAGAACTCCAGGCGCTCGCCGACGCGGGCATCGCCTGCACGGTCGTCCCCGGCATCTCCAGCTCGATCTCCGTCCCCTCGGCCGCCGGCATCCCGGTCACCCACCGCGGCGTCGCCCACGAGTTCACGGTGGTCAGCGGCCACGTGGCGCCGGACGACGAGCGCTCCCTGGTCGACTGGGAGTCCCTGGCCAAGCTGCGCGGCACCCTCGTGATCCTGATGGGCGTCGACAAGATCGGCAGGATCGCCGAAGCGCTGATCGCCCACGGAAAGAGCGCGGACACGCCGCTCGCCCTGATCCAGGAGGGCACCACGGCCGCCCAGCGCCGCGTCGACGCGACGCTCGGCACGGTCGCCGAGGCGGTGCGCACCCACGAGGTGAAGCCCCCGGCGGTCATCGTCATCGGCGACGTCGTCAAGGTCGGCCCCGAGCCCCTCGCGTAACGCACCCCGCACATCCACGTAACCGGCGGTAACGGAACCCGTCCGCAGCCGTTGGCACCACACCCAGGACAAGGCAGTATCACCCTGTGGCTGATCTCATCACCGTCGACGACCCCGACGACCCCCGCCTGCGCGACTACACCGGCTTGACCGACGTCGAGCTGCGCCGCAGGCGCGAACCGGCCGAGGGCCTGTTCATCGCGGAGGGCGAGAAGGTCATCAGACGGGCCAAGGACGCCGGTTACGAGATGCGCTCGATGCTGCTCTCCGCCAAGTGGGTCGACGTCATGCGCGACGTCATCGACGAGCTCCCTGCCCCGGTGTACGCGGTCAGCCCCGACCTCGCCGAACGGGTCACCGGCTACCACGTGCACCGCGGCGCCCTCGCCTCCATGCAGCGCAAGCCCCTGCCCGCCGCCGGCGAACTCCTCGCCACGACCCGCCGCGTGGTCGTCATGGAGGCGGTGAACGACCACACCAACATCGGCGCCATCTTCCGCTCCGCCGCAGCCCTCGGCATGGACGCGGTCCTGCTCTCCCCGGACTGCGCCGACCCGCTCTACCGCCGCTCGGTGAAGGTCTCGATGGGCGCCGTCTTCTCGGTCCCCTACGCCCGCCTGGAATCCTGGCCCAAGGGCCTCGAAGGGGTGCGCGAGGCGGGCTTCAACCTCCTCGCCCTCACCCCCGACGAGAAGGCCAAGTCCCTGGACGAGGCGGCACCGCACCGCATGGACCGTGTCGCCTTGATGCTCGGCGCGGAGGGCGAGGGACTCTCCACCCAGGCCCTGGTCGCCGCCGACGAATGGGTCCGCATCCCGATGGCCCACGGCGTGGACTCGCTCAACGTGGGCGCGGCGGCGGCGGTCGCCTTCTACGCGGTGGCGACGGGCCGCCCGCAGCTCTGACTCCTGGGCGGCTCCGACTCCTCGGCGAACGCGTGCGCTCAAGCGCGTGCCGTGTGCCCCTGACCGTCCTGCCCGCTCTGCGTCTGCTCCTGGTGCACGTCGTGTACGTCCGTGTCGCCGAGGCTCCGCGCGGGCCCCTGGCACCCCTGCGCCGCCGCGATACCGAGCGCCACCAGCAGGGTCACGACCACGAACACGGTGAGCCGCTGCCGCAGCAGCCGTGGGTTGGCGGGGACACGACGACCCGTCCCCGTGGTGCGCGGTCCCTGGCGTCCGGCACCGCTGCGTGGTGCGGGCCTGCCGCCCGAGCGCGCGGTGTTGCGGGGCGCGGAGGGCCGCGAGCCGGAACGGGGGGCGCCCGGCCTGGACGAGCCGGTGCGGGAAGGGCCGGGCCTGGCGGGGCCGGTCCGGGGCGGGGGAGCGGCGCCCGGAGCGGTGCGCCGCTGGGTGCGTTCGTCCGCGTAGGTCTCGACGTGCCGGCCCGTCGGCTGGTCGAGGGTGTTGCGGGGCGCGGGCGGCCGAACGTCGCCGAGCCCCTGGGCCTCGCGGGCGGCGATCTCCTTCAGCCGCAGCGAGAGCTGCAGCGTGCTGGGCCGGTCCTCCGGATCCTTGGCGAGACAGGCCCTGATCAGCGGCGCGAGCGCGTCGGGCACGCCGTGCAGCTGCGCCTCCTCGTGCACCACCCGGTAGAGCATGACCTCGGAACTGCCGTGGCCGAAGGGTGAGTCCGCCATGCCCGCGTACGCGAGGGTGGCGCCGAGCGCGAAGACGTCGGTCGCGGGGGTGACCGTGGCGCCGCGCACCTGTTCGGGAGCGAGGAAGCCGGGCGACCCCACGGCCGTCCCGACGTGCGTCAGCGTCGAGGCCCCGGTGGCCCAGGCGATGCCGAAGTCGATGATCCGCGGGCCCTTGGGGGACAGCAGGATGTTCGACGGCTTGAGGTCACGGTGGACGACACCGGCCTCGTGCACGGCCACCAGGCCCTCGGCGAGCGCCGAACCGACCACCGCGACGTCGGCCGCGGAGAGCGGGCCCTCGGCGGCGACCTTGTCGTGCAGCGAAGGACCGGGGACGTACTGCGTGGCGAACCACGGCCGGTCCGCTTCGAGGTCGGCGGCGACGAGCCGCGCCGTGCAGCCGCCCCTGATCCGCCGGGCGGCCGAGACCTCGCGGGCGAACCGCGAACGGAACTCCTGATCCTCCGCCAGGTCGGGCCGGATCACCTTCAGGGCGACGCGCTGCCCCCGCCGGTCCGACCCCAGATAGACGACCCCCATGCCGCCGGCGCCCAGGCGCCTGTGCAGCCTGAACGAGCCGACGACACGCGGGTCCTCGCGCCGGAGCCGCATCATCGCCATGTCCATCCCCGCTACCCGGTCCGTCTGACGAGCCACAGCTTACGTTTCCGCGGCCGGGCACGTGCAGAGGCCGCGCCCTCGCGGGGCGACCGATTGTCAGTGCCGGGTGGGAAACTTGAAGGGTGGTCAGGGGGCGGGGCGGGCGTGGGCGTTGCGGTCGGCCCGATTCCCAACCCTCCACCACAGGCGGGGGATTGATCCCGTGAAGGGCGATCACGGGGAGGGGCTCGTGGACGTCCGCGACAGGCTCCGGACGTGCGGGGTGGTGGCGACCGGGGTCAGTCGTCGGGTGGGGACAGTGGTGCGCAGGGGAGCGGCGGAAGTGAGCGAAGTCACCCTGTAGCCGGTGTCGAGGCTGGACGGCCAGGGGGTAGCGGCCCCGTCCCCTCCGGGAAGACCCCGAGTCCTAGGACCTCTTCTCCACCCCTGGGAGTACATGGGCCCCGGGCGGTCATCCTCCGGGAGGCCAGGCAATCGGTACGAAGGCATGACGCCCGCATCCCGCCGCACACCTAGATTTGAGGTCAAGCGGCGGGTGGAGCACTCGTCCCCCGAGGTCAGACACCCGCCGCTCCAAATCCACATCGAAGCGGTCAGGAGAGGAATCATGGCGGACACGGCACCGCGGACCATGTTCCGCACGCAAGGGCGCAGGTTCTCCGCGTTCGGCGTCCGCCCGTCCGGCACACGCCATCCCTTGGTGGCGACGGCCATGGTTCTTCCGCTGGCAGCCCTGCTCGTGGTCGTCTTCGGCGGCTGGGACGCAGTGGTCACACAAGCGTCGTCCGTGGGCGTGATGCTGGGGCGCTGAGCGGCGCCCCAGGCCCGGAAGAGCGGTCCGGGCGGGGACATCCGGCCATGAAACCCCGTGGGGACGGGGGTGCGGCGGACGGCAGAATGCCCGCGCAGCTGGGGAGCTGCGCGGGCATTGCCATGTCCGTACTCGCGCAACCGTTCACTCTCCGCCCGCGTCGTCGCTCACATGGTGCAAGGCGGAAGCACGATGGGCGAGGAGCCGACATGGTGGGAGCTGCTGTTCGCCTTCGCGCTCATGGCGGCGATCCCCACCCTCATCGGAGGGGCACTGGTACTGTCCCTCGTCGGACTGGTGGTGTGGGCGACGGCCCCGCTGCGCGGACGCCGAAGAGCCCGGGCCCCGGAGAGCGGGCGGCCGCTCGGTGGCGAGAGGTACCGGGCGGGGTCCCACGGCACGGCCGCGCCCGGCGGGCCTCCCGGGCAGGCGTTCGGTGAGCGACAGGAGCGGGACGGGTGACGGACCCCGTCGCCCCGGGGCTCAGCCCTCGGTCGTACGCTTCGCCGACAGACGCCCTCGACGTATGGACGTACCAGCACCGTGACCCCCGCGCTTCTCACCGCCCTCACCGCGAGGGCTCGCGCCGCGGCCCACCCGTCGCCCGACGCGGCCTGCGCCTGCGGAACCGGTGACGGCGTGCTGGCGGACCGGGCCGACGCGACGGTCGTCCGCCACGGCGGCGCCGTCGCCAAGGCCCACGCCCCCGACACGGACGCCGCACAGCTCACGGCCCGCCTCGACGTGGCCGCCCGCCTCCCGGGCATCCTCCTGCCGCCACTGCGCGACGCCGCCACGGAGCTCCACGGCCGCCTCGTCACCCTCTGGCCCCACGGTGCCCCGGTCGACCGCGACGACCCCGACGCCGCTCCCTGGGAGGCCGTCGCCACCCTCCTCGCCCGGCTGCACGCCACACCCCCGGCCACGCTCCCGCGCCCGCTCCCGCCCATGCGCGGCCCGGTGAAGGCGGCCCGCGCCGTCAACCGCATGCGCGCGGCAGGACCGCACCCCGCCGCGCCCCCGGTCCTGCGCGCCTGGGCACGGCTGCCGCCCTGGGCCCGCGCCGAGGCCCGCACGCCGGGGCCTCCACGCCTCTGCCACGGGGACCTCCACCTGGGCCAGCTCGTACGCGCCCCCGAGGGGAACTGGCTGCTGATCGACGTGGACGACCTGGGCGCGGGCGACCCCGCGTGGGACCTGGCGCGGCCCGCGGCCTGGTACGCGTGCGGCCTCCTCGCGCCCGAGGAGTGGACCCGCTTCCTCGACGCCTACCGCGGAGCCGGCGGCCCGGCGGTGCCCGCGGACGGCGCCGACCCCTGGCAGGCCCTCGACGTCCCCGCCCGCGCCCTCACCGTGCAGACCGCGGCCCTGGCGATCGCCAAGTCCGTCGCCGCGGGCCGCCCCCTGGACGAGGTCGAGCAGGCGCTCGTCGACGCCTGCGACCGGATGGCCACAGTGCCGGCTCCACCGCCGGAGTTGGCCCCGGGCGCCACGAAGTAGGGTGCAACGCACCGAAGCCGGGCAGTGTCCCGGCGAAGCATTCACCACCGGCGAGGAGTTGAGCCGCCCATGCAGTGCCCCAAGTGTCACGCACCGATGCACACGTACAACCGCAATGGCGTCCAGATCGAGCAGTGCGACAACTGCCGCGGGATATTCCTGGACTACGGCGAGCTGGAGTCCCTGACCCGCCTGGAGGCGCAGTGGGGCGGCCAGCAGGTCCCGCCGCCGCCCGCGCCGCCCGCCCCCCAGGCCTACCCGGCGGCGCCCGCCCCCCAGGCCTATCCGGGGGCGCCCGCTCCGGCCTGGGGCGCTCCGCACGGAGGCCACGGCGGTCACGGGGGCCATGGCGGTCACTACGGCCACAACCGTCACAAGAGCTTCGGGCACATGCTCTTCTCCTCCTGAGTGACTTCAGGGAACGACGAAGCCCCCGGCCGTGAAGACGGCCGGGGGCTTCGTTATGCGGTGCGCGATACTGGGATTGAACCAGTGACCTCTTCCGTGTCAGGGAAGCGCTCTCCCGCTGAGCTAATCGCGCGGGTGACCTGCGTGGTGCTGCGTACTGCGTGCGCGATACTGGGATTGAACCAGTGACCTCTTCCGTGTCAGGGAAGCGCTCTCCCGCTGAGCTAATCGCGCGGGACGATCTCCATGAAGCCGACCTTCACCGGCCCTCATCAAGATCCAGTGGACGATACTGGGATTGAACCAGTGACCTCTTCCGTGTCAGGGAAGCGCTCTCCCGCTGAGCTAATCGTCCTTGGAGGTGGAGACGGGATTTGAACCCGTGTAGACGGCTTTGCAGGCCGTTGCCTCGCCTCTCGGCCACTCCACCAGGAGTGCGGGGAGTCGCGAAGATCCCCCACTTTCCTGCGAGCGGACGACCAGGTTCGAACTGGCGACCTCAACCTTGGCAAGGTTGCGCTCTACCAACTGAGCTACGTCCGCTTGTCTTTCCCGGTCCGCTTGCGCGTCCCGGCGACGTGTTGAACTCTAGCGGATTCCTGGGCCAGTACAAAAACGCGTTTGCGCAGCGTGCTGCGCTGTCGCTGGCCAGGGCGGTGCCGGGACACCGGTCATAGACTCAAAGCCGTGCACAACCCCCCTCAGACCCCACCTTCCGCGCTCCCTCCCATGGCGCGCTTCGGCGGCCGCGTGGCCACCGGGCTCCGCGACGTGACCAGCGATCCCGCGGCCCTGGACTCCACCGGCTTCTGGGCGGTCTCCGCGGACTTCGAGGGGGGCCTGGTCTGCGCCCGCTTCGACGACGTGCGCGAGGAGGCCGTGCCCGCCCCCGTCCCCGGCGGGTGGCGCGGCCCCGGCATCGACGCCTGGACGTCGTCCCTCGACCGGGCCGCGTACCTGGAAGGCGTACGCCGGGTGCGGGCGTACATAGCCGCGGGCGAGGTCTACCAGGCCAACCTCTGCCGCGTGCTCTCCGCACCCGTCCCCGCCGATGCCGACGTGGACGCCCTGACCGCACTGCTCGCGCGCGGGAACCCCGCTCCGTACGCCGGGACGATCCGGCTGCCCGGCCACGGCGTCGAGGTGGCCACCGCGTCGCCCGAGCTCTTCCTGCGCCGCGCGGGACGCACGGTGGAGTCGGGTCCCATCAAGGGCACGGGACGGACCGAGGCTGACCTCCTGCAGAAGGACTACGCCGAGAACGTCATGATCGTGGACCTCGTCCGCAACGACCTCGGACGCGTCTGCGCCACCGGCTCGGTGACCGTGCCCGACCTCTGCGTCGTCGAGAAGCACCCCGGCCTCGTCCACCTCGTCTCCACCGTCGCAGGCGAGCTGCGCCCCGGAGCGGGCTGGTCCGAGCTGTTCGGCGCGGCCTTCCCGCCCGGCTCGGTCACCGGCGCCCCGAAGTCCAGCGCCCTGCGGATCATCGGCGAACTGGAGAGGGCGCCCCGCGGCCCGTACTGCGGCGGCATCGGCTGGGTGGACGCCGACCGGGGCACCGGTGAGCTCGCCGTCGGCATCCGCACCTTCTGGATCGACCGGGCCGCGGGCATGCTGCGCTTCGGGACCGGAGCGGGCATCACCTGGGGCTCGGACCCCGAGGGGGAGTGGCGGGAGACCGAGCTGAAGGCCGCGCGGCTGCTGGCGGTAGCGTCGGGGACCTACGCAGCGAGTGGAGGAACCCCAACGTGAAGATATGGCTCAATGGCGGGCTGCAGGACCTCGATTCCGCCCGTGTCTCCGTGCTCGACCACGGCCTCACGGTGGGCGACGGCATCTTCGAGACGGTGAAGTCGGTCGAGGGCGCGCCCTTCGCGCTCACCCGCCACCTGGCCCGCCTCGCGCGCTCGGCGCGCGGTCTCGGGCTGCCCGAGCCGGACCTCGACGAGGTCCGCCGCGCCTGCGAGGCCGTCCTGGCCGCCAATCCGCTCCCGCTCGGACGGCTGCGGATCACCTACACCGGTGGGCTCTCACCGCTCGGCTCGGACCGCGGCGACCAGGGCACCACGCTCGTCGTCGCGCTCGGCGAGGCCCCGCGGCGCCCCGACACCACCGCGGTGATCACGGTCCCCTGGACCCGCAACGAACGCGGCGCGCTGACCGGCCTGAAGACCACCTCGTACGCCGAGAACGTGGTGGCCCTGGCCCGCGCCAGAGAAGCGGGCGCCTCGGAGGCGCTCTTCGCGAACACCGTCGGACAGCTCTGCGAGGGGACCGGGTCCAACGTCTTCGTCGTCCTCGACGGCGAGATCCACACGCCGCCGGTCGCCTCCGGGTGCCTCGCGGGCATCACGCGCGCGCTGACCGTCGAGTGGACGGGCGCGCGCGAGATCGATCTGCCCCTGGACGTCCTGGAGCGGGCCGACGAGGTCTTCCTGACGTCGACGCTGCGCGACGTCCAGGCGGTGCACCGCGTCGACGGGCGCCAACTCGCCGCCACCCCCGGCCCGGTGACCGCCAAGGCGATGCGGATCTTCGAGGAGCGTGCCGCGGACGACCTCGATCCCTGAACCGGTGGGGCCCTCCTTGAAACCCCGGTGAAAACCCCGGTGACGGTGCGGGCGCGGGGCGGGTAGAACGTCAGGGATGACCACGACCCTGCGGCCGACCGGGCCGCTCCAGCAGGGCGCCGACGGCGCCAAGGCGCGCACGTACGACGTCTGCGTGAACAGCCGGCCTGTGGGGTCGATCAGCCTGGCCACGCACGAGACCTTCGGCCCCCGCGTCTGCTGCGTCCGTGACCTGCGGATCGCGGAGCCCGACCGGCGGCGCGGCCGTGGCGTCGTCGCGGCGCTGGCCGCCGAGGAGGTGGCGCGCGGCTGGGGCTGCACGCGCATCGAGGCGGCCGTCCCCGCCACCGCCACCGCGGCGCTGCGGCTCGCCGCGGCCCTCGGATACGTCGAGCGCAGCCGGCAGATGTCGAAGGCGCTCGGCGACGAGGCTCCCGCGCTGCCCGAGGGCACCGGCCGGCGGCCGATGACCGACGCCGAGTACGAGAGGTGGTTGACGCGCACCAAGGAGCGGCACGCGCGCGCCTGGATGGACCGTGGGGTCCCCGAGGCCGAGGCGTACGCCGAGTCCGATGCCGACCACGCCCGCAAACTCCCGCGCGGCCCCGCCACGCCCGACGTCCGGCTCAGCGTCCTCACCCACCACGGCGACGAAGTGGGCACGCTGTGGCTCTCCGTGGCCGACGGCGAGGCGTACGTCTACGACGTCGAGGTCGGCGCGGAGCACCGCGGACACGGGCACGGCCGTTCCCTGATGCTCGTCGCGCAGGAGCAGGCCCGCGCGGCCGGCCGGGACCGCATGGCCCTCAACGTCTTCGCGGACAACGCCCCGGCCCTGCGCCTGTACGAGTCACTGGGGTACGAACCGGCGACGCACTTCCTCTGCAAGCCGCTGCACTAGGGCGGGTCTGGGCGGGTCGGGCTAGCCCGCGTCCGCCGCCAGCAGCCGGTCGATGATCTCCTCGACGCGCTCGCGCAGCCCGTCCTGGCTCTTGCCGCCGTCCAGCCGCTCGCCGTCGACGACGTACGTCGGGGTGCCGGTGACGCCGATCGCCTTGCCCTCGGCCTGGTCGGCGTCGACGATCAGGATGTGCCGCCCGTCGATCAGGGCGGTGTCGAACTCCTCGGCGTCGAGGCCGAGTTCGCGGGCGGTGTCCACCAGATGGGGCTCACCCGCGCGGTCAAGCTCCTCGACCCTGGCGAGCACCGCCTCGACGTAGGGCCACCCCTCGCCCTGCTCGAAGGCCTCCTCGGCGGCCTGGGCGGCGGCGAAGGAGTGCTTGTGCTTCTCGAGGGGGAAGTGCCGCAGGCGCAGCTCGACACGGTCGCCGTAGCGGGCGCGCAGGGCGCGCACGTCGTCGAGGGCGGTACGGCAGTCGGGGCACTGCAGCTCGCACCAGACGTCGAGGACGACGGGGCGGGCGGGGCGGTCGGCGGAGGAGTCGGTCATGGGCACAGTCTTTCAGCCACCTGACCCGCATCCCAACCGGGACGGGCCGCCGGCGCGACCGGCACCTGGGGAGGAGGCCCGACCCCGAGAAGACCCGGAAATGTCCCTGAGGTCCCGCCGGGACATGGCTCCGCGGTGCCCACCCGGTGCAGGATGGAAGGGACGACAGCGTCATTTCCCGACGTACGCCTGCATGCCTGGAGGACCGGATGATTGCCGAGACCGTCTGTTCCGCCGTATCCGCGGCCGGGCTGGGCATTGCCGCGGTCACGGCCTATCGCAAGCGCTTCCTCGCCGCGGCCCGCCTCGCCGCGTACTCCCTGGTGCCGGTGGGCCTGGTGATGACGGGCGTGGTCGGCTGGGCCGCCGATACGGCGTTCAGCCTCAAGGCGTGGGTCGGCTTCGGCGTGCTCGGCGTGGCCTGGCTCATGTTCCTGGGCACGCGCGCGATCGAGCGCCGTACGGGCGGCACCCGCAAGGAGCGCAGGGCCGCCAAGGCCGCGCAGCGCGAGGCGGTGGCCCCCGCGGCGTCGGCGCCCTCACTCGGCGCGAGCACCCGGCAGGCCGCAGGCCGCCCCGCGGCGCAACCGCGGCAGGCCGCCCCCGCGGAGGACTTCAGCGACATCGAGGCGATATTGAAGAAGCACGGCATCTGAAGAAGCACGGCATCTGAAGAAGCACGGCATCTGAAGAAGCACGGCATCTGAAGAAGCACGGCATCCGACGGGACCGCCGCGAGAGAGGCGGCGCCGAGCGCCGTCGTCAACAGGGGCTGCGTTCCATGGTCATGAGCGGCTCCCTCGTTCGAGTGCGGACGGTGCCGTCGAGTCCTGCGGGGACGCGCCGGTGACTCATGGGCGGAACGCCCCGGGCGCTGGACTTTCGCCTGTTCACGGGATCCGGCGAACTGCCGCCTTGACCGGGCGTGTTGGTACGCACGGGTCGCGATGCTGCGTCATCATCACCGCGAGATGCTGGACACCACCACAGAGGGCGATGCCGCCCCGCCGGACGACGGCAGGCAAGCGGCACCGGCCCATGAGCAACGACCTGCCGACGCCGAGCGGCACGGCCCCGACGGCGAAGCGAAGCGGCCCACCGGCGAAGCGGGAGGGCCTACCGGCCACGAGGAACGGCAGGGCTGTCTCTTCGCCCTTTCCCAGCCACCCCTGATGATCTTCCTGGCGGTGATCGGCACTCTGATCCTGCTGGCCTCTCTGCACGACCTGCTGCTGCTCTAGGGGGCACCCTGGGGAGCGCCCTGGGGGCTGCCCTGGCCCGCGGCCTCCCGGCGGCGGGCGCGGTAGGCGGCGACGTGCAGGCGGTTGCCGCAGGTGCGGCTGTCGCAGTAGCGGCGGGAGCGGTTGCGCGAGAGGTCGACGAAGGCGTGTCGGCAGTCCGGGGCCTCGCAGCGCCGCAGCCGTTCCTGCTCACCGGCGACCACGAAGAAGGCCAGGGCCATCCCGCAGTCCGCCGCGAGGTGGTCCGCGACGGACGCGCCGGGCGCGAAGTAGTGGATGTGCCAGTCGTAGCCGTCGTGGTCGGTGAGCCGGGGCGTGGTGCCCGCCGACGCGATCAGCTCGTTGAGGATCGCGGAGGCGGTGCGCGGCTCGGGATGGGCGAAGACCTCCCCGAAGCGGCCGCGGATGCGGTGGACGTCCGCGAGATCCTCGTCCGTGAGCGTCCCGACATCGCTCACGTCGTGGTTCCGCACGAATTCGCCGAGTGCCGCCACGTTCGCGAGCCCGTCCGTGCCGTTCGTCTCCGGTGCGGTGTTCACCAGATCGACCGCGGAGTCGAGAGAACACCGGGTGTCGTGGGTGATCAGCACGATTCGCTCCCTGGCCTGGAGGTAGTGGGGCCTTCCCCGCTCAGGGAGAGCTTGGGGAACGGTGCCCGCCGATGCTGGCCGATGCTAGCGGCTTACCCACGGGACGCACCGGCGCCGTCGCCCCGAGTCGGACGGCGTGGTGCGGTTCTCGACGCGTCCTGTGGCGGCTAGCTCTCGGCCAGGATGTGAGAGAGCTCCGTGTCGAGATCGAAATGGCGGTGTTCCGTGCCGGGTGGCACGGCTGCGTCCGTTCGCTTCAGGAATGATTCCAGGGCCCGCGCCGGGGCCTCGAGCAGAGCCTCGCCCTCAGGTGAGCTCAGGGCGATGCAGACAACGCCCTGACCGTGGCTCCGGGACGGCCAGACTCGGACGTCGCCGGTACCGGTGGGCCGGTGCAGGCCCTCGGCGAGGAGGTCGCGGGCGAACACCCACTCGACGGTTTCCTCGGCTCCGGTGTGGAAGGTGGCGTGCACGGCATAGGGATCGGCCGTGTCATACCGCAGTCCTGCGGGTACAGGCAGTGAGGACTCGCTCGACACAACGAGGCGCAGGTGCAGCTCGCAGCTGACCGTGGTGTTCATAAGCGCCAGGGCCTTTCGCTCAGTGTGCGCTCGGGGATTCGCACGTCGGCGAAATCGACATGCCACCTACGGTGCCGTTGTAAACCCCTCTGAGCGTTTTGCGTGTCTTTAGACGCCCTGTATGGCGGCTTGTCCCACCCATCCGTGCGCCCATTCCGGTGACGGGTTTCCGTCCGGTAGGGTTTGGCCGCATGAATACGGAGAGTAACGACCCGGCGGGGGTCACGGATCCGACCGCCGTAGTCAAGCCCGAACAGCCGCTCGGCTCTCGGGCGCCGGAGTTCATCCAGGCCCGCCGGGCGCTGCACCTGAGCTGGCAGGTGGGCGTCTTCGTCGTGGGCCTCGCGGTCGTCGTCGCGGGCATCATCATGCTGCCCCTGCCGGGCCCGGGCTGGCTGGTGATCTTCGGCGGCATGGCCATATGGGCGACCGAGTTCGTCTGGGCCCAGCTGGTGCTCCGCTGGACGAAGCGCAAGGTCACCGAGGCCGCTCAGCGCGCGCTCGACCCCAAGGTGCGGCGCCGGAACATCATCCTGACGACCATCGGCCTCGTGATCATCGCGGTGCTCGTCGCGGTCTACGTGTGGAAGTTCGGCATCACCATGCCGTGGAAGATCAAGGAGTGACCGACGGGTGGTTCGCAGGCGGTCGGGAGCACCCGCTGACATGCGGTAATGTTCTCCGTGCGCCCGGGGCGATTAGCTCAGTGGGAGAGCGCTTCGTTCACACCGAAGAGGTCACTGGTTCGAACCCAGTATCGCCCACCCCGGATTACGGCCCGGAGGCTTTTTTAGCCTCCGGGCCGTTCTCGTATTCCCGCGCTCTATTAGGGAATTGACGGGTCCACATGTCGGGCCCATGGCGGGTCCGGCCGACCGGCCCCGGAATCAGTGCATTCGGTCGAGCGCATTCCGCAACCGGCGTGAGGGGCGCGGTCCTTGAACCCCGCCCGGCGGTGCCCGGCCGAATCCCGTACTTCCGGCAGACTGCCCCCATGGACTGGTGCCACTACCGCTTCCGCAGCGTCTGGGATCTGCCCGGCGCGCCCGCCGACGTGTACGCCGCCCTGGAGCGCGTGGAGGACTATCCGCTGTGGTGGCCGCAGGTGCGCGAGGTGACACCGGTCGACGACGTCAGTGGCGTCGCCCGCTTCCGGTCCTTCCTCCCGTACGACCTCGTCGTCACCGCCCGGGAGCGGCGCCGCGACCCCGCCGCCGGGATCCTCGAGATCGACATGAGCGGGGATCTGGAGGGGTGGGCGCGCTGGACCGTGCGGGCCGCACCCGGCGGGGCGCGGGCCCGCTACGACCAGGAGGTCGTCGTGCGCAGGCGGTTGATGCGCCGCCTCGCCGTCCCCGGGCGCCCGCTCTTCCTGCTCAACCACGCACTGATGATGCGCGCCGGACGGCGGGGTCTCGCCGGCCGTCTCGCGGCGGCTTGAAGGGCCGTACCGAAGCGGTTTGAAGGAAGGGCGCCCGGACCTGTATTGTTCGATGCGTTCCCGGGCGATTAGCTCAGTGGGAGAGCGCTTCGTTCACACCGAAGAGGTCACTGGTTCGAACCCAGTATCGCCCACCCGGAGAATGCCGGTCCGTCACCAGACGGACCGGTTTTTTCATGCCGTGATCGTCTCGCGGCGGGCTCGCCGCCCCGGTCCGCGCCATCCTGCCCCGGCGCACCCCGGCGCGCGTGCCGTCGACGCTCAGGCAGCCGCCGAGAGTTCGGGCCGCAGCGGCCACGCGGGATCCACCGTCTCCGGTTCACCGCTCTTCGCGAACCACGCCTGCAGGCCGCGCGCCTGCGCCGCGTGCCAGACCGCCTGCAGCGTGTGCAGCTCGGCCGGCGAGAGACGCTCCAGACGCGTCGCGAAACGCCTTCCCACCGCGCGGACCACGTCGAGGGCGGCCTGTGCGTCCGCCGCCGCGTCGTGCGCGTCCGCGAGCTCCACCTCGTACTGCGCGCACAGATCGGTGAGGGTGCGGCGGCCCTTGCGGTAGCGGTCCAGATGTTTGTCCAGGACGCGGGGGTCGATCACGCAGAGCGGCGAGCCCTCCATGTAGCGGCTCAGCGAAGAGTTGCGATGCCTGCGCAACTCCCGGTCCAGGATGGTCAGGTCGAACGGCGCGTTCATCACCACGATCGGCCGGCCCGCCGCGCTCTGCTCGGCCAGATCGCGCGCTATCTCCTCCATCACCGGCGACGGCCAGCGGCCGGTGCGCTGCAGATGATCCTCCGTCAGTCCGTGTATCGCGGTGGCGGCCTCGGGCACCGGAACGCCCGGATTCACCAGCCAGCGGGTGATGCGCGGCCGGGTGCCCGCGCCTTGCTGGACGACGACGGCGGCCGACACGATGCGGTCGGTCTCGACGTCGACGCCCGTGGTCTCCGTGTCGAATGCGGCCAAGGGGCCCTCGTACCAGCACGTCATGGTGACGCAACTCCTCGATCAGTTCCGGCAGATGACGTTCGGTCCCCTGCCCACGCTGGTGATACCCGGGCCGTTTGCGCTGTACGCAGCCCGGAGACAACAGAGGTACGGGACCTCGCAACCGACGCCCCGAGCACAGAACTACCCGGTTCGGAAGGCAAGTTGGACATGGCGCTCGCGCAGCCCGAACAGGGTGGGCTGCTGCCCGAGCGGATCGCACCGCCGCGCGGCACACTCGCCACCACCGCCTGTATGGAGACCCTTCAGGTGGGCTACCTGCACGCCGTCGCGGCGGCCGCGGGATGCTCGCTCTCCCAGCCCTTCCCGGACAACGGCATCGACTGGCACGTCAGCCACAGCGCCCCCGGGCACACGGTCGACGACGAGGTCACCATCAAGGTCCAGCTCAAGTGCACGTATCAGATACCGCCGAACCCGGCCGGGCCCGCCTTCTCCTTCACGCTCGACAACGCGCACCTGGTGAAGCTCGCCCGCACACCCGTCTCGGTCCACAAGATCCTGGTCGTGATGGTCGTGCCGCGCTCCCGGGACGACTGGCTGCGCGCCGGGCACGACCGGCTCGACCTGCGGCACTGCTGCTACTGGACCAACCTCGCCGGGCACCCCGTGACCGGCCGGCGCAGGACCACCGTGCGCGTCCCGACCTCACGGATCTTCGACGACCGCGCGCTCTGCGAGATCATGACGCGCGTCGGGACGGGAGGAAGACCCTGATGCACCGCTCCTTCGAGCACGACGAGCCCCGGCCTGCTCCCCGCCCGCATCCCGTCCCGCCCCCTGCCCCGGCCGACGGCCAGTGGCCGCGGACGCCCGAGCCCACCCCCGTCGACCCCGCCCTCGTCGACCCCGTGGTGCTCGGCGCCCTGCTGGCCCGGCACGGCTGGCAACGCCGCGGCGGCGCCCCCGGACGGTACGCCCGGTGGACACCGCCGGGCCCCGGCGGCGCGGGCACCAGCCTGCTCGTGCCCGAGAGCCGGGCCTTCCCCGACTGCGAGGACCTGATCGGCGAGGCCCTCGTCGCGCTCTCCCGCAGCGTGTCGCCCGCCGCACGCGACGTGCTCGTCGGACTCGCCGTGCCCAGCGACGAGATCCACTGGTGGCGCGACGTACCGGTGGGGCCGGCGGACACCGCGACCTGGCCGGCGGAGGAACAACTGCGCTCCGCCGCACGGCAGATGCTGCTCGCCGGGGCACTCGCCGCGCGCGGCCGGGCCGGGTACTACGGCGCACGGCACCGCCGCCCCGCCGCCACCTCGCTGGAGAACGTCCTGGTGGGGCCCGCCACGGGTGGCCGACGCCTCACCGCCTTCGTGCCCGTCGTGCCCGGCCGCCCGCTCGCGGTCCGGCTGCACCAGGCGCTGTACGCGGCCCGGGAGGCCGTCGACTACCGGCGTGCCACCGGCGGCATGGACGCCTTCGACGGCGCGGTCGAGGCGGGCGTCAGCCATGAGCTGACCGAGGCGCTCGTCGCGCTGGTGCGCGGCACCGAGGGGGCGCGCGTCGCGGTGGAGTGGGCGCCGGGCGCCGGGGTGCCCGAGGGGTGCGCGGTGCGCGCCGAGCCCGTCGAGTTCTCGCCGGGCGACCTGGCCGTACTGCGTGAGGCGGGCGCCCGGTACCTGCGTGACGAGCCGTCGGTGCCGGTGCGGATCACCGGCGCCGTGGTGCGGATGCGGCGCTCGGCGGCGCGCGGGGACGGTGCCGTACGGATCCGGGTGATCGCGGGCGCCGACGTGCCGCACGTGCGGATGACCCTGGACGAGGAGGCGTACCGCATCGCGGGCCACGCGCACCTGGTCGGGCTGCCGATCCGGGTGCACGGCAGACTGGAGAGCCGGGGCGGCTTCCGCAGGCTCACCGGGGCGAGCGGCGTGGTGCCGGTGCAGGTGGACGACGCGGAGCGCGACCGGCTGATGAAGTCGCTCCAGGAGAACCTCGACTTCTTCGAGGGGGCGTGCGACGCGGAGTGAGCCGGCTCACGGGGAGCGCCGGGTCGCGGGGGTCGCGTACGAGGGCCCGGGACAATCGTTTCGCGGCGAGGGCCCCCGGCTCGGTACGATCGCTCTTGCGTGCGCGACGGAACAGCGCCGCATCCCCTTTCAGGTAGGAGAGACCGGTGTCAGACGTCCGTGTGATCATCCAACGCGATTCCGAGCGGGAAGAGCGCGTGGTGACGCCGGGCACTACGGCCGCCGAGCTCTTCCCCGGTGAGCGCACCGTCGTCGCCGCCCGCGTGGCCGGCGAGCTGAAGGACCTGGCGTACGCCGTGGCCGACGGCGACGAGGTCGAGCCCGTCGAGATCTCCTCCGAGGACGGCCTGAACATCCTGCGCCACTCGACCGCGCACGTCATGGCGCAGGCCGTGCAGGAGCTGTTCCCCGAGGCCAAGCTGGGCATCGGCCCGCCCATCCGGGACGGCTTCTACTACGACTTCGACGTCAAGGAGCCCTTCACCCCGGAGGACCTCAAGCGCGTCGAGAAGAAGATGCAGGAGATCCAGAAGCGGGGGCAGAAGTTCTCGCGCCGCGTCACCACCGACGAGGACGCCCGCGTCGAGCTCGCCGACGAGCCGTACAAGCTGGAGCTCATCGGCCTCAAGGGCAACGCCGCGCAGGCCGCCGACGGCGCCGACGCGGAGGTGGGCGCGGGCGAGCTCACCATCTACGACAACCTCGACCCGAAGACCGGCGACCTGTGCTGGAAGGACCTCTGCCGAGGCCCGCACCTGCCCTCCACCCGCGTCATCCCCGCGTTCAAGCTGATGCGCTCCGCCGCCGCGTACTGGCGCGGCAGCGAGAAGAACCCGCAGCTCCAGCGCATCTACGGCACCGCGTGGCCCTCGAAGGACGAGCTGAAGGCGCACCTGGAGTTCCTCGCCGAGGCCGAGAAGCGCGACCACAGGAAGCTCGGCTCCGAGCTGGACCTCTTCTCCTTCCCCGAGGAGCTCGGCCCGGGTCTCGCGGTCTTCCACCCCAAGGGCGGCGTGATCCGCAAGGTCATGGAGGACTACTCGCGGCGCCGTCACGAGGTCTCCGGCTACGAGTTCGTGAACACCCCGCACATCTCGAAGGAGAAGCTCTTCGAGATCTCGGGGCACCTGCCGCACTACGCGGAGGGCATGTTCCCGCCCATCGAGTTCGACGAGCAGAACTACCGCCTCAAGGCGATGAACTGCCCGATGCACAACCTGATCTTCAAGTCGCGCGGCCGCTCCTACCGCGAACTGCCGCTGCGCCTCTTCGAGTTCGGCACCGTGTACCGGTACGAGAAGTCCGGCGTCGTGCACGGCCTGACCCGCTCGCGCGGCTTCACGCAGGACGACTCGCACATCTACTGCACCAAGGACCAGATGCCGCAGGAGCTCGACACGCTCCTGACCTTCGTCCTCGACCTGCTGCGGGACTACGGCCTGACCGAGTTCGAGCTGGAGCTGTCGACCCGCGACGAGTCCGACAAGTTCATCGGCACGGACGAGGACTGGGCGGAGGCCACCGAGGCGCTGCGGCTCGCCGCCGAGAAGCAGAACCTGCCGCTGGTGCCGGACCCGGGCGGGGCCGCCTACTACGGGCCGAAGATCTCCGTCCAGGCCAAGGACGCCATCGGCCGGTCCTGGCAGATGTCGACCATCCAGGTCGACTTCAACCAGCCCAAGCGGTTCAACCTGGAGTACACGGCCGCGGACGGTTCGCGCCAGCAGCCGGTCATGATCCACCGCGCGCTGTTCGGCTCCATCGAGCGGTTCTTCGGAGTGCTCCTTGAGCACTACGCGGGCGCCTTCCCGGCGTGGCTCGCGCCGGTGCAGGCCGTCGGCATCCCGATCGGTGACGGGCACGTGGACTACCTCCAGGAGTTCGCCGAGAAGGCGCGTGCCCAGGGGCTGCGGGTCGAGGTCGACGCGTCGTCCGACCGGATGCAGAAGAAGATCCGCAACCAGCAGAAGGCCAAGGTGCCCTTCATGGTCATCGCGGGCGACGAGGACATGAGCAACGGTTCGGTGTCCTTCCGCTACCGCGACGGCTCGCAGGAGAACGGCATCCCCGTCGACGAGGCCATCGCGAAGATCGCGAAGGTCGTCGAGGAGCGGTCGCAGGTCTGACCGGCTCCCGCACCGCCGCGCGAGAGGCCCCCGGGGTGTTCCCCGGGGGCCTCTCGGCGGTAGCCGATCATCGGCCGGGTCTCGGCGCGGTGGGCGCCGGTGTCCGCCCCGGCGACACGGTACGAACGGGCGAAGTCATATGCTGCATCTCATGACGAGTGAGCCGGAGCAGCAGATCGGAGTCGGCACGCAGGACGCCTTCCAGCGCCTGTGGACGCCCCACCGGATGGCGTACATCCAGGGCGAGAACAAGCCCACGGGCCCAGGGGCCGACGACGGCTGCCCGTTCTGCTCCATCCCGGCCAAGTCCGACGAGGACGGCCTGGTGATCGCGCGCGGCGAGCAGGTGTACGCGGTGCTCAACCTCTACCCGTACAACGGCGGCCACCTGATGGTCGTGCCCTACCGGCACGTCGCCGACTACACCGACCTGACCGCGGCCGAGACCGCCGAGCTGGGCGAGCTCACCAAGCAGGCGATGACGGCGCTGCGCACCGCGTCCGGCGCGCACGGCTTCAACATCGGCATGAACCAGGGGGCCGTGGCCGGCGCGGGCATCGCGGCCCACCTGCACCAGCACATCGTCCCGCGCTGGGGCGGCGACACGAACTTCATGCCGGTGGTGGGGCACACCAAGGTGCTGCCGCAGCTGCTCGGCGACACCCGGAAGATGCTCGCCGACGTCTGGCCCGCGGGCGGCTGACCGGCGCGGCGACGCCGTTGCATAACACCAACCCCCCTATGCAGAAGGAGAGTTGGAAGCAGTAGCCCCACCTGCCACACTCGCTTCACGGAGTGCCCGGTCAGGGAGGGGCCATGTCCGTCGGCATGTCACAGGCGGCCGACCCGGGGTGGGCGGAGTTCGGGCGGCAGTTGCGCCTGCTCCGTCGGCGGGCCGGACTCACCCAGCTGCAGCTCGGCAGGAGGGTGGGCTACCACCACAGCTTCATCAGCAGGCTTGAGGGCGGGCTGCGGGAACCGCCCTTCGACCTGGTGAACCGGCTCGACGCCGTCCTGGGGGCCGGCGGATCGCTCGCCGCCGCCGTCGCCGCGCGGTCTCCTTCGCCGTGCGGGCCCGGCCCACGTCTGACGGCGCCCACGCTGTTCTCCCCGATCCCCGGGGCGGACACCCCCGGTGAAGAGGCCCCGCTGACCGCGCAGCCGTGGCCGGCGCGGCTGCCCGCCGAGGGCCTGGCCTGCCCGCTGCACGGCAGGATTGGGTGCGCGACGCCCGACCGGAGTTCGGTGACGGACCTGCTGAGCGGGCTGAGCAGGCCGTACGACCGCCCCGGCGAGACGGTCGGCGCGGAGGCGGAGCTGCTGCACTGCTTGACCGCCGTGCTCGCCTCGCTGATCCGTGAGACGTTCCTCCACGCAACCGACGCGTGCGCCCACATCGTGGAACGGCTGCTGCGCGGCGTGGCCCGCTGGGCCGAAGCGGTCAACTCCACGGGCCGGCTGCCGTACGGCCAGCTGCGGCTCGCCGCCCAGTACGCCCAGGTCGCAGGGCAGCTGCGGATGGAGCGCGGGCAGAGCGGCGTCGCCATGGCCTGGTTCGGGCACGGCCTGCGGTGGGCGGACGCCGCCCAGGACGCCGAGGCCCGGGCGACCCTCCTCAGTGACATGTCCACCCTGGTCCGGCTCGACGGGGACGCCGCGTCGATGCTCGTGTACGCGGAGGCCATCGGGGCGGTGGACCCCAAGCGGCGCTGGATGACGACCCTGGCCGACCTGTACCAGGCGCGCGCGTACGCGCTGAGCCACGACGCAGCGGCGTGCCGGCGGCACATCTCGATGGCGCGGCGCAGGTTCGCGCGCCTCGACGACCGCGACCGCCTCGAAGCGCCCTGGCTCTGCGGCGCGGAGGGCGTACTGCGCATCGAGTCGGCTATCGGCGGGGCGCTGCGCGACCTCGCGGTGGCGACGGGGGACCGGGCGGTGGCCCGGCGCGCGATCGAGGCCACCGCGAGGTCCTACGCACTGCTGCCGCCCGTCATGCGTTCCACGCGCCTGCTGCTCACCCTGCGCCTCGCGGACAGCTGGGCGTGCGCCGGTGATCCCCTCGCGGCGGTCGCCCTGGCGCGGCCCGTCCTGGAGGAGGCGGTGTGCGCACGGGAGCTGATGATCACTGCCGAGTTGCGCGGACTGCACGGCCGGCTCGCCGGGCACTGGGGCGATCTGCCGGAGGTCCGGGAGTACCGGGAGCGGCTGCGGGCGGTGTCGGAGTGAGCCGGAGTGCGGTGCCACCGGTCCCGCCGCGCTTGCCAGTTCTTGCCGGGGCGTACCGGAGGCCCGGAATCCATTGACCGGGGGCCGGGCCGGTGTGAGGGTTCCGCCAGCCATGAGGATGTCATGTCACCGCCAGACCGGAAGTGGAACGACAGGCACGACCGCACCGCCTGACGCACGCGTGCTCCCCCTGGCCCAGCCGAGCCTCAACACCTCTCACAAGGAGCCGTGATGCTCAGAAGATCCGCAGCGGCCGGGATAACCCTGGCCCTGGCACTCGCGGGGGTGACGGTCCCGGTGTCGCTCGCCTCGGCGGCGCAGACCGCACCCTCCGCCAGGAAACCGGACCCCCTCGCGAACGCCGTCGCCGCCGCCGACAAGGCGGTGCGCAGCGGCCTCGACTCCCTCGCCAAGGGGCCCGAGGAGCAGTACGACCGGCACCAGGTCACCCCCTGGACCAAGAACCTCTACTCGGTCGCGTACGAACGCACCTACCGCGGGCTGCCGGTCGTGGGCGGTGACGCGGTGGTCCTCGCCGACGGCAAGGGCAGGGTCCGCTCCGTCCAGTCCGCGACCGACGCGAGGATCTCGGTCACCACCAAGGCCGAGGTGACGGCCGCCGAGGCGGTCAGAACCAGCCGTACGAAGCTGGCCTCGGTCAAGAAGGTCGACTCCAAGCGCCTGGTGATCCGGGTCAGGAAGGACGCGCCCGCGCTCGCCTGGGAGACCGAGCTGACCGGCCGGAGCAGGGCGGGCGACCCCAGCAGGCTGCACGTCTTCGTCAACGCGCTCACCGGCAAGGTCATCGACACCTACGACGACGTACGCGCGGGAAGCGGCCACAGCAAGTGGAACGGCCCCGACCCGCTGACCATCGACACCTCACGGTCCGGCAGCAACTACGTGCTGCGCGACACCACCCGTCCCGGCCTGCAGTGTTCGAGCTACCAGGGCGGGGTGTTCACCAAGGCGACCGACGACTGGGGTACCGGCAACCCCACCAGCCGGGAGACCGGCTGCGTCGACGTGATGTTCGCCGCGCAGAAGCAGTGGAACATGCTCAAGGAGTGGTTCGGCCGCAACGGACACAACGGCAACGGCGGCAGCTGGCCGGTGAGCGTGGGGCTGGGCGAGCTCAACGCCTACTGGGACGGCTCCTCCGTCACCATCGGCCACAACAGCGCCAACGAGTGGATCGCCGGAGTCGACGTCGTCGCCCACGAGTTCGGCCACGGCCTGGACTCCAACACCCCCGGCGGCGCGAACCACGAGAGCGGCCTGGGCGAGGCGACCGGCGACATCATGGGCGCCCTGACCGAGGCGTACATCAACGAACCCGCCCCCTACGACACCCCCGACTACACCGTCGGGGAAATGATCAACCTCCAGGGGCGCGGACCGATCCGCAACATGTACGACCCGAGCCGGGTCAACAACGACCCCAACTGCTACTCCGCCTCGATCCCCAACACGGAGGAGCACAAGGCGGCCGGACCCCTGAACCACTGGTTCTACCTCCTCGCCGAGGGGTCCAACCCCGGTGGCGGCAAGCCCTCCAGCCCCACCTGCAACAACCAGCAGGTGACCGGCGTGGGCAACAAGAACGCCGGGAAGATCTTCTACGGCGCCATGCTGCTCAAGACCAGCGGCATGACGTACAAGCGCTACCGCACCGCGACGCTCACCGCGGCGAAGAACCTGGACGCGGGCTGCGACCTGTTCAACGCCACCAAGGCCGCCTGGGACGCCATCAGCATCCCGGCCCAGAGCGGTGACCCGACCTGCTCAGGGCAGCAGAGCGACTTCTCCCTCGGGCTCAGCCCGGCCGCGGGGCAGGTCGACGCGGGCGCCTCGACCACCGCCACGGTCAACACCACGACCGTCACCGGCAGCGCCCAGCAGATCTCGCTGACCGCCGCCGGCGCGCCGACCGGCGTGGGCGTCACGTTCACCCCGGGGACCGTCACGTCCGGCTCCAACTCCACCATGAAGATCACCACGTCGGCGTCCACCACACCCGGCACGTATCCGATCACCGTCACGGGCACCGCGGGCACCAAGACGCACACCGCCCAGTACACGCTGACCGTGGGCGGCGGCGGGAACCCGACGCAACCGCCGGACATCGACGTGGAGAAGGTGCGGGCGCACCTGACGCAGTTCAACACCATCGCCTCGCAGAACGGCGGCAACCGCCGGTCGACCGGCGGTGGTTACCGGGACTCCCTCGCGTACGTCAAGGGCAAGCTGGAGAGCGCCGGATACAAGGTCACCGAGCAGAGCTGCGCCTCCGGCTGCACCGCGGGCGCGGGCAACAACCTGATCGCCGAGTGGCCGCAGGGCGACGCCAACAACGTCTACATGTTCGGCGCGCACCTCGACGGAGTGTCGGCAGGGCCCGGAATCAACGACAACGGCTCCGGATCCGCCGCGATCCTGGAGGCAGCGCTGGCCCTGGCGCAGAACAACCCCGCCATGAAGAACCGGGTCCGGTTCGCCTGGTGGACCGACGAGGAGCAGGGCCTGAACGGCTCGGACTACTACGCCGGCTCGCTCTCGGCCACGGAACGCGCCAAGATCAAGGCGTACTACAACTTCGACATGGTGGGCTCCAGCAACGCCGGGTACTTCATCAACAACCTGAACTCCTCGGCCTCTGTCCCACTGCGGGACTACTGGACCTCCCTCAACCTCGCACCCCAGGAGAACGTCGAGGGGCAGGGCCGCTCGGACGACGCCTCCTTCCAGCGCGTCGGCGTCCCCACCTCCGGCTACGCCACCGGCGCGTCGGCGACGAAGTCCGCGGCCGAGGCGGCGAAGTGGGGCGGCACCGCGGGCCGTTCCTACGACTCGTGCTACCACTCCGCCTGCGACACCACAGCCAACGTCAGCCCCACCTCGCTGGACCGCAGCTCGGACGGGGTCGCGTACGCGATCTGGAAGACGTCCGCCGGTGACAAGCCCGCCCCGACGGACGACTTCTCCCTCTCCGCCGACCCGGCCTCGGGCACCGTCCAGCCCGGCTCCTCCGCGAAGGTCACCCTCGCCACCACCACGACCAGTGGCTCGGCGCAGAAGGTGGCGCTCTCGGCCTCGGGGGCCCCGGCCGGAGTGAGCGTCTCCATCAGCCCGGACTCGGTGCTCTCCGGCGAGTCCGCGACGGCCACCGTAGAGGTCGCGGCGGGCACCGCGGCCGGCACCTACACGCTGTCCTTCACGGGCAACGGGCAGGCCGTCCACACCACCACCTACACCCTCACCGTGTCGGGCGGCGGCGAGACCACCTGGCAGCTCGGTGCCACCTACAAGGCGGGTGACGTGGTGACCTACGACGGCGTCCGCTACCGCTGCATCCAGGGCCACACCGCCTACCCGGGCTGGGAGCCGCCGAACGTCCCCGCCCTGTGGCAGGCGATCTGACCGTCGGCCCGCGCCGGTAGCACCGGCAGGAGCCACCGGTGAGGTACCGGGGGATGGTGGGCCGAGTGCGGCCCGCCATCCCCTTCCTCACGCGTCGTACACGTCCGCCTTCCTCGGCATCGGGTCCTGGATGGCCCCGCTGAGGAAGCCGGAACGGGCGCCGAACTTCTCCGTGTTCACGCCGTTCTCGTCGAGCACCTTGATCGCGGCCGAGTGCACCACGCGCAGCACGGGGGTGGCGGCGCGCAGCGCGTCGTCGGCCATGAAGCGGTGCCGCCACGGCTTGTCCGCCCAGGCGTGCCGCAGGCCGAAGGGCTCCGGCAGCACCAGCCGGCCGCCGAGGTGGTCCAGGAGCGGCGGATACCAGGTGAAGGGGGCCCGGACCGCGAGGCGCACCACCTCGTCGGCGTCGATCAGCGGCAGGTTGCGTGTGGTGGTCTCCCAGAACTTGATCGGCTTGGCGACCGTCTTCGTCCTGGGCGAGGGCTTCGTGGTGAACAGCGGGTGCACCGGACCCAGGGCGTGGCCCGTGACCTCGATGCGCAGCGTCTCGTGCAGCACGGTCACCGTGATCAGCATCGTGATGACCAGCTGGCCGTCCCAGAGCGTGAACTGCACGCCCAGGTAGTGGCGGTTGCCGCTGCCGAACTGCTGCTCGTTGCAGATGCGCTGTATCTCGTGGCCGCGGACCTGGAAGGCCTCCACGTCC
This sequence comes from Streptomyces sp. NPDC058284, assembly GCF_042881135.1. Taxonomy (NCBI): domain Bacteria; kingdom Bacillati; phylum Actinomycetota; class Actinomycetes; order Kitasatosporales; family Streptomycetaceae; genus Streptomyces; species Streptomyces sp. NPDC058284. The sequence continues at coordinate 40,431 of NZ_JBHVYE010000026.1, read as the reverse complement.
GTGCCGGTGGGGCGCGCCACCGCCTTGGCGTTCTCCCCGATGGGGGAGACGATCCAGTGCTTTATGTCCGGGGTGGGGAAGCCGCCGGTGTGTAGCGGACCACGCTCCAGCATGCGCAGCTGGTCGTGCACCGCACGTATGACATCCCAGCTGCGGAAGGGGTGGATCTCCTTGCCCTCTTCGGCGGGGACCAGCTCCTCGGCCAGCTGCCAGCTGCCCCAGCGCGTGCCCATGCCCAATATGCCCTTGGGCCCGGCGTAGAACACGGAGTTGCTCTGCTGCTCGGCGGAGAGCCTGGCCAGGCTCTGGCGGAGCCGCTCGGCGGCCGTCTCGCCGGGACTGCCCGGCACCGCCTCGGGGATCTTGGCGCCGATGCCGCCGCCCGCGAGCAGGCTCGACCAGCGCTCGCGCATGTCCCTGGCGGTGCGCTCGGCGATCTGCTTGGCCCAGAACCAGCCCACCACGGGCAGCACGATCGCCGCGCGCAGATACCAGGCCCAGAAGCCGCCGAAGGGCAGCTTGAGCAGGGCGAGGGCGGCCAGCACGCCCATCGCGACCAGGACGGCCGTGGCGAGCGCGCCCGCGCGCTTGTCCTCGCTCTTGGCGACCTGCCGCCTGATGGTGAAGACGAGCAGCCAGAAGAGCATGCCCGGCAGGAAGAGCACCCCGCACAGGACCGTCACTGCGGTCAGCCAGCTGTCGCGCTCCTTGCGGATGCGGCTCGCCGCGAGGCAGTGCTCGACGACGGACTGCGGCTCGATGCCGAAGGACTGGATGAGCGGGCTGCGGCCGCCGCCCAGCATCCGCACCTGCACGGTGCGCGCGAAGGCCTCGCCGAGATTCGGCTTGAAGAGCGAGAAGAGGCCGGGCTTCACCTCCGACTGGTGCCATTCGGTGTTGGCCGCGAGGATGCCCTCGACGTCGCCGTCGCGGTACGCCGCCGAGGCCAGGGCCTGTGTCGCCGCCGTCTGTCCAGCGGTGCCCGAGAGCGGGACCTGGGCCCCGGGCCTGAAGTCGAATACATCGTCCGCCACTGCCGCCCCCATCGCCGCGACGCCTTCGCTGCTGCGGCTCTTCCCGACTTCCCTGCCCGGCACACCTGTTGCCGACCGGCACATCTGCTGATCAGGTCATCAGCGTATCCGGGCGCACCGACATCCGGGAGGGAGTGTCCGAATGCCGCCCGCCCGGGAGGCCGTGGGCGGGCGGATCGTGCGGGGCGCGGTCAACTACGCGGTGTCCTGCGCCTGTTCGCGGATCTTCTCGGAGAGCTGCGGGGGCATCGGCTCGTGACGTGCGTACGTACGGCTGAACCGCGCGGTGCCCTGCGAGAGGGAGCGCAGATCCACCGCGTACCTGCCGATCTCGATCTCGGGGACCTCGGCCCTCACCAAGGTCCGTCCGCCGGACGCCTGCTCGGTGCCGACGACCCGGCCGCGGCGCCCCGACAGATCGCTCATCACCGCGCCGACGTGGTCGTCGCCGACCAGCACGCGTACCTCGGCGACCGGTTCGAGCAGATGGATGCGGGCATCGGACGCGGCCTCGCGCAGCGCGAGCGCGCCCGCCATCTGGAACGCGGCGTCGGAGGAGTCCACCGAGTGCGCCTTGCCGTCGGTCAGCGTGACGCGCACGTCGATCAACGCGTACCCGGCGGCGACGCCCTTGGCGGCCTGCGCGCGCACCCCCTTCTCGACGGACGGGATGAACTGCCGGGGCACCGCGCCGCCGACGACCTTGTCGACGAACTCGATGCCGTTGCCGCCGGGCAGCGGCTCGACCTCGATCTCGCAGATCGCGTACTGGCCGTGGCCCCCGGACTGCTTCACATGACGGCCCCGGCCGCTGGACCTGCCCGCGAACGTCTCCCGGAGGGAGACCTTGTGCGCGACCACGTCGACCTGGACGCCGTACCGGCTGCGCAGCCGCTCCAAGGCGACGTCGGCGTGCGCCTCGCCCAGGCACCACAGGACCACCTGGTGGGTGTCCTGGTTCTGTTCGAGCCGCATCGTCGGGTCCTCGGCGACGAGCCGCGAGAGCCCCTGGGAGAGCTTGTCCTCGTCGGCCTTGCTGTGGGCCTGGATGGCGAGCGGAAGCAGCGGGTCGGGCATGTCCCACGGCGCCATCAGGAGCGGGTCGTCCTTGGCGGACAGGGTGTCGCCGGTCTCCGCGCGGTTCAGCTTGGCCACGCACGCCAGGTCGCCCGCGACGCACCGGGTGAGCGTGCGCTGCTGCTTGCCGAAGGGCGAGGAGAGCGCGCCGACGCGTTCGTCGACGTCGTGGTCCTCGTGGCCGCGGTCGGCCAGGCCGTGCCCGGAGACGTGGACGGTCTCGTCGGGCCGCAGGGTGCCGGAGAAGACGCGGACGAGCGAGATCCGGCCCACGTACGGGTCGGAGGCCGTCTTCACCACCTCGGCGGCGAGCGGCCCCGCCGGGTCGCAGGTGAGCGCGGGCCGCGCCGCGCCGCCCGGCGTGGTCACCGCCGGCGCCGGGTGTTCCAGCGGGGTGGGGAAGCCGCCGGTGATCAGCTCCAGGAGCTCGACCGTGCCGATGCCCTGACGGGCGCCCTCGGCGGCGGGCGCGGCGGCGAGCACCGGATGGAAGATGCCGCGCGCGACGGCCCGTTCCAGGTCGTCCACGAGCGTCTTGAAGTCGATGTCCTCGCCGTCGAGATAGCGGTCCATGAGGGACTCGTCCTCGCTCTCGGCGATGATCCCCTCGATCAGCTTGGCGCGGGCCTCCGCGATCAGCGGCAGCTGCTCCTCGCCCGGCTCGGACTCCTTGCGCTCACCGGAGGCGTAGTCGAAGACCCGCTGCGAGAGCAGCCCGACAAGCCCGGTCACCGGAGCGTGGCCGTCCGGGCCCTGCTCGCCGTGGAGCGGCAGGTACAGCGGCAGGACGGCATCGGGGTCGTCGCCGCCGAAGGCCTGTGCGCAGGTGCGGGTCATCTCGGTGAAGTCGGCGCGGGCCGACTCCAGGTGGGTGATCACGATGGCCCGCGGCATGCCGACCGCCGCGCACTCCTCCCACACCATGCGGGTCGCGCCGTCCACGCCGTCCGACGCCGAGACGACGAAGAGGGCCGCGTCCGCGGCGCGCAGACCGGCCCTCAGCTCCCCGACGAAGTCGGCGTAGCCGGGGGTATCCAACAGATTGATCTTGAACCCGTCCCATTCGACGGGAATCAGGGAGAGTTGCACCGAGCGCTGCTGCCGGTGCTCGATCTCGTCGTAGTCCGAGACGGCGGTGCCGTCCTCCACCCGGCCCGCCCGGTTCACCGCCCCCGCGGTCAGCGCGAGGGCCTCCACGAGAGTCGTCTTGCCCGAGCCGCTGTGGCCGACCAGCACCACATTCCGTACGGACGCGGGGTGGTCGGCCGATGCTGCCCTTCCGGCGGCTCCGGGGTGTGCGTTCGCCTTGTCGCCCATGCCTTGGCCTCCCGGTTACGTGCACGGTGAGGAGCCTGAGACCTCCTCGGGGATGCTGGCTGCTCGCGGACGCGCGGGGGCCCGGTGCGGGGCGGCTCCGGCGGCGCCCGTCATGCTTTTGAGCTTTCCACCCGGGTCACTCTGCGTCCATACGTCGTACGCGATCGTGAGGGGGCGAGCCGGTCCGTCAACCGCGTGACTACGATGGGCCAGCCGGTGGTCAACGGGGCCGCGCGGCGCACCGAACCCTCGGGAAGGCCATGCTGAACAAGTACGCGCGTGCATTCTTCACGCGTGTCCTCACGCCGTTCGCCGCGTTTCTCATCCGCCGCGGGGTCAGCCCCGACGCGGTCACCTTCATCGGCACCGCCGGTGTGGTGGCGGGAGCGCTGGTCTTCTTCCCCCGGGGAGAGTTCTTCTGGGGAACGATCGTCATCACGCTGTTCGTCTTCTCGGACCTGGTCGACGGCAACATGGCCCGCCAGCTGGGCCGCTCCAGCCGCTGGGGCGCCTTCCTCGACTCGACGCTCGACCGGGTGGCCGACAGCGCGATCTTCGGGGGCCTCGCCCTCTGGTACGCCGGATCCGGCGACGACAACATCCTCTGCGCCGTCTCCATCTTCTGTCTGGCGAGCGGCCAGGTGGTCTCGTACACGAAGGCACGCGGTGAGGCCATCGGCCTGCCCGTCGCCGTCAACGGCCTGGTGGAGCGCGCCGAACGCCTGGTGATCTCCCTGGTCGCCGCGGGCCTCGCGGGCCTGCACAAGTTCGGTGTCCCCGGCATTCAGATCCTGCTGCCCATCGCCCTGTGGATCGTCGCGGCCGGCAGCATGGTGACCCTCGTCCAGCGTGTCGTGACCGTGCGCCGCGAGTCCGCGGAGGCGGACGCCGCCGCCGCGGGCCCCGGGGCGCAGGAGAGTGAGGCCGCGCAGTGAAGGACCGACTCACCGACGCGCTGTACGGGCTCGGCTGGAGCACCGTCAAGAAGCTCCCCGAGCCGGTCGCCGAACGGCTCGGCAAGACCATCGCCGACACGGTCTGGAAGCGCCGCGGCAAGGGCGTGCTGCGTCTGGAGTCCAACCTCGCGCGCGTGGTGCCCGACGCGGGCCCGGGGCGGCTCGCCGAGCTCTCCAGGGCGGGCATGCGCTCCTACCTGCGCTACTGGATGGAGTCCTTCCGCCTCCCGTCCTGGAGCAGGGACCGCATCGCGAAGGGCTTCGACGTCAGGGACGTCCACCACCTCACCGACGGCCTCGCCGCGGGCAAGGGTGTCGTCCTCGCACTGCCGCACCTGGGCAACTGGGACCTCGCGGGCGCCTGGGTCACCACCGAACTGGACACGCCCTTCACCACCGTCGCCGAGCGCCTGAAGCCCGAGACGCTGTACGACCGCTTCGTCGCCTACCGCGAGAGCCTCGGTATGGAGGTCCTGCCGCACACGGGCGGCTCCGCCTTCGGCACGCTGGCCAGGCGGCTGCGCGCAGGCGGCCTCGTCTGCCTCGTCGCGGACCGCGACCTGTCGGCCTCCGGGGTCGAGGTGAAGTTCTTCGGAGACACCGCCCGCATGCCCGCGGGCCCGGCGATGCTCGCCCAGCAGACCGGGGCGCTCCTGCTGCCCGTCACCCTCTGGTATGACGGAACACCCGTCATGAAGGGCCGGGTCCACCCGCCCGTCGAGGTCCCCGAGACAGGTACCCGGGCCGAGAAGACGTCCGTCATGACGCAGGCGCTGGCCGACGCCTTCGCCACCGGCATCGCCGACCACCCGGAGGACTGGCACATGCTGCAGCGACTGTGGATCGACGACCTGGAGCCCCGCACCGCCGAGGACCCGGCGGGGGAGCGTTCGTGAAAATCGGCATCGTCTGCCCCTACTCCTGGGACGTGCCGGGCGGCGTCCAGTTCCACATCCGCGATCTGGCGGAGCACCTCATCCGCCTCGGGCACGAGGTCTCCGTCCTCGCCCCGGCCGACGACGAGACCCCCCTCCCGCCGTACGTCGTGTCGGCGGGCCGGGCCGTCCCCGTCCCGTACAACGGCTCGGTGGCCCGGCTCAACTTCGGCTTCCTGTCGGCCGCGCGGGTCCGCCGCTGGCTGCACGAGGGCACCTTCGACGTCATCCACATCCACGAGCCGGCCTCGCCCTCCCTCGGCCTGCTCAGCTGCTGGGCCGCGCAGGGCCCGATCGTCGCGACGTTCCACACCTCCAACCCCCGCTCCCGGGCGATGATCGCCGCCTACCCGATCCTGCAGCCCGCCCTGGAGAAGATCAGCGCGCGCATCGCGGTCAGCGAGTACGCGCGCCGCACGCTCGTCGAACACCTCGGCGGCGACGCGGTCGTCATCCCGAACGGCGTCGACGTCGACTTCTTCGCCAAGGCCGAGCCCAAGCCGGAGTGGCAGGGGGAGACGATCGGCTTCATCGGACGCATCGACGAGCCCCGCAAGGGCCTGCCGGTACTCATGAAGGCGCTCCCGCAGATCTTCGCCGAGCGCCCCGGCGCCCGCCTGCTCGTCGCGGGCCGCGGCGACGAGGAGGAGGCGGTCGCCTCACTCCCGGCCGATCTGCGCTCCCGGGTGGAGTTCCTCGGCATGGTCAGCAACGAGGAGAAGGCGCGGCTGCTGCGCAGCGTCGACCTGTACGTCGCGCCGAACACCGGCGGCGAGAGCTTCGGCATCATCCTCGTCGAGGCGATGTCCGCGGGCGCCCCCGTACTCGCCAGCGACCTGGACGCCTTCACCCAGGTCCTCGACCAGGGCGCGGCCGGCGACCTCTTCACCAACGAGGACGCCGAATCCCTCGCCAAGTCGGCGGTGCGCCTCCTCGCCGACCCCGAACGCCGCGAGGGCCTGCGCGACCGCGGCAGCGCCCACGTACGCCGCTTCGACTGGTCAACGGTGGGCGCGGACATCCTCGCGGTATACGAAACGGTGACGGACGGCGCGGCATCGGTGGCGGAGGACGAACGGGTGGGGCTGCGGGCGAGGTTCGGACTGGCGCAGAAGGGCTGAGCCCGGCCCCTGGCCCGGCAGGCGCGCGCGGCCTGCAACCGGCCCGGCGCTTACGGACGAGCGCGGGGTTCCAGCCCGTCCGGCGTTTGAGGACGAGCGCGGAGCGCGACAAGGGGGTCCGGGGGCAGAGCCCCTGGGACGCCGGCGGAACCACAACCGAGCCCAGCCCCCGCCCAAGGCGCCCCGCCAGAAACAAGTAGCGTTGCGCACCGTGACCTCCACCCTGATCTGGATCGCCGTCGCCCTCCTGGCGATCGGCCTCTACCTGAGCTGGACCGCCGGCCGCCTCGACCGCCTGCACGCCCGCATCGACGCGGCCCGCGCCGCCCTGGACGCACAACTGCTGCGCCGCGCCTCGGTCGCCCAGGAGCTGGCCACCTCCGGCGTCCTCGATCCCGCCGCCTCGATCGTGCTCTACGAGGCGGCCCACGCGGCCCGCCAGGCGGAGGAGGAGCAGCGCGAGGTCGCCGAGAGTGAGCTCAGCCAGGCGCTGCGCGCGATCTTCGGTGAGGTCCAGCAGGTGGAGGCGGTGCGCGAGGCCCCCGGCGGCGACGAGGCGGCCACCGAGCTGGCCGCCGCCGTACGCCGCGTGCCGATGGCCCGGCGCTTCCACAACGACGCCGTGCGCGCCGCCCGCGCCCTGCGCCGCCACCGCACGGTCCGCTGGTTCCGGCTGGCCGGGCACGCGCCCTTCCCGTTGGCGTTCGAGATGGACGACGAGCCGCCGGTGGCCCTGGCGGACCGGGCCACCGGGTAGCGCGCGTATGCCCTGGTGACACGGCCTGACCAGGCACGTCCCGGGAAAACGAGCCACCGGTCACCCATTGGCCCTTGCTGTGGCCTGGTGTCCGGGCGTTTCCTCGTAGACGCAGAAGCCGTCTCCCTCGAGTGAGGTCAACCCCGTGTCCAGCACCCCTGCCAGCAGCACCCAGACGCCCGAGATCGGCACCGCCCGCGTGAAGCGCGGCATGGCCGAGCAGCTCAAGGGCGGCGTGATCATGGACGTCGTCAACGCCGAGCAGGCGAAGATAGCCGAGGACGCGGGCGCGGTCGCCGTCATGGCGCTGGAGCGGGTGCCCGCCGACATCCGCAAGGACGGCGGCGTGGCCCGGATGTCCGACCCGAACATGATCGAAGAGATCATCGAGGCCGTCTCCATCCCCGTCATGGCCAAGTCCCGCATCGGCCACTTCGTCGAGGCCCAGGTACTGCAGTCGCTCGGCGTCGACTACATCGACGAGTCCGAGGTCCTCACCCCGGCCGACGAGGTCAACCACAGCGACAAGTTCGCGTTCACGACCCCGTTCGTCTGTGGCGCCACCAACCTCGGCGAGGCCCTGCGCCGCATCGCCGAGGGCGCGGCCATGATCCGCTCCAAGGGCGAGGCCGGGACCGGCAACGTCGTCGAGGCCGTCCGCCACCTGCGCCAGATCAAGAACGAGATCGCCAAGCTGCGCGGCTTCGACAACAACGAGCTGTACGCCGCGGCCAAGGAGCTCCGCGCCCCGTACGAGCTGGTCAAGGAGACCGCCGAGCTCGGCAAGCTGCCGGTCGTGCTCTTCTCCGCCGGTGGCGTCGCCACCCCGGCCGACGCCGCCCTGATGCGCCAGCTCGGCGCCGAGGGCGTCTTCGTCGGCTCCGGCATCTTCAAGTCCGGCGACCCGGCCGCGCGCGCCGCCGCCATCGTGAAGGCCACCACCTTCTTCGACGACCCGAAGATCATCGCGGACGCCTCCCGCAACCTCGGCGAGGCCATGGTCGGCATCAACTGCGACACCCTGCCGGAGACCGAGCGCTACGCGAACCGAGGCTGGTGATGACCACTCCCGTAGTGGGCGTCCTCGCCCTTCAGGGGGACGTACGGGAGCATCTGATCGCCCTGGCCTCGGCGGACGCCGTGGCCAGGCCGGTCCGGCGCCCCGAGGAGCTCGCCGAGGTCGACGGCCTGGTCATCCCCGGCGGCGAGTCCACCACCATCTCCAAACTGGCCACTCTCTTCGGCCTGCTGGAGCCCCTTCGCGCGCGCGTGCGTGACGGCCTGCCCGTCTACGGCAGCTGCGCGGGCATGATCATGCTCGCCGACAAGATCCTCGACCCGCGCTCGGGCCAGGAGACGGTGGGCGGCATCGACATGATCGTGCGGCGTAACGCCTTCGGCCGGCAGAACGAGTCGTTCGAGGCGGCCGTGGACGTCAAGGGCGTCGAGGGAGCCCCCGTGGAGGGCGTCTTCATCCGGGCGCCCTGGGTCGAGTCGGTCGGCGCCGAGGTCGAGGTGCTCGCCGAGCACGAGGGGCACATCGTCGCCGTGCGCCAGGGCAACGCGCTCGCCACGTCGTTCCACCCCGAACTGACCGGGGACCATCGCGTCCACGCGCTGTTCGTGGAGATGGCAAGGGGCAACCCGCGCGCGGGATCCTAGTAGGATCTCCGAGGATCACCCCAGGGCATTAAGGTCTGGGAGAGTTCTCACTGGTTGTTGGGTAACGCGAAGGAGACAGGCAGATGTCCGGCCACTCTAAATGGGCTACGACGAAGCACAAGAAGGCCGTGATCGACGCCAAGCGCGGCAAGCTCTTCGCGAAGATGATCAAGAACATCGAGGTCGCGGCCCGCACGGGCGGCGCCGACGTGTCCGGTAACCCGACCCTCTTCGACGCCATCCAGAAGGCCAAGAAGAGCTCGGTCCCGAACAAGAACATCGACTCCGCGGTCAAGCGCGGCGCCGGTCTCGAGGCCGGTGGCGCCGACTACGAGACGATCATGTACGAGGGTTACGGCCCGAACGGTGTCGCGGTGCTCATCGAGTGCCTCACCGACAACCGCAACCGCGCCGCCTCCGACGTGCGTGTCGCCATGACGCGCAACGGCGGCTCGATGGCCGACCCGGGCTCCGTCTCGTACCTCTTCAACCGCAAGGGCGTCGTGATCGTCCCCAAGGGCGAACTGTCCGAGGACGACGTGCTCGGCGCGGTCCTCGAGGCGGGCGCCGAGGAGGTCAACGACCTCGGTGACACCTTCGAGGTGCTCAGCGAGGCCACCGACATGGTCGCGGTCCGCACCGCGCTCCAGGAGGCCGGCATCGAGTACGACTCGGCCGACGCCAACTTCGTCCCGACCATGCAGGTCGAACTGGACGAGGACGGCGCACGGAAGATCTTCAAGCTGATCGACGCCCTTGAGGACAGCGACGACGTGCAGAACGTCTTCGCCAACTTCGACGTCTCCGACGAGGTCATGGCCAAGGTCGACGCGTAAGCGTCGCACCCGGCTCTCGGGATACGACGGTTACGGACGGGCCGACGGGACACACCCGTCGGCCCGTCGCGTTGTCAGAGGGACCCGATAGCCTGCACGGAAAGGCGATGGGAGGGGCTGACGTGCGCGTGTTGGGGGTCGATCCGGGACTCACCCGGTGTGGTGTCGGCGTCGTCGAGGGAGTGGCGGGACGGCCGCTCGCCATGCGCGGTGTCGGTGTCGTCCGCACGCCCGCCGACGCGGAGTTGGGCCATCGCCTGGTCGCCATCGAGCAGGGCATCGAGCAGTGGCTCGACGAGCACAGCCCCGAAGTCCTCGCCGTGGAGCGGGTGTTCAGCCAGCACAATGTGCGCACGGTGATGGGCACCGCCCAGGCCAGCGCCGTCGCCATGCTGTGTGCCTCGCGGCGCGGCATCCCCGTCGCCCTGCACACCCCGAGCGAGGTCAAGGCCGCCGTGACCGGCAGCGGCCGCGCCGACAAGGCCCAGGTCGGCGCGATGGTCACCCGCCTCCTGCGGCTCGACGCGCCACCCAGGCCCGCCGACGCGGCGGACGCCCTGGCCCTCGCCATCTGCCACATCTGGCGCGCCCCCGCGCAGAACCGCCTCCAGCAGGCCGTCGCCCAGAACCGGCTCCAGCAGGCCGTGGCCCTGCACGCCGCCAAGACCTCCGCAGCTCAGAAAGGCCGTACCGCATGATCGCCTTCGTCAGCGGCCCCGTCGCCGCCCTCGCCCCCGATGCCGCGGTGGTCGAGGTGGGCGGCATCGGCATGGCCGTCCAGTGCACGCCGAACACGCTCTCCACGCTCCGCGTCGGCCAGCAGGCCAAGCTCGCCACCTCCCTGGTCGTCCGGGAGGACTCCCTCACCCTGTACGGCTTCGCGGACGACGACGAGCGCCAGACCTTCGAGCTGCTGCAGACCGCGAGCGGGGTGGGCCCGCGGCTCGCCCTGGCCATGCTCGCCGTGCACAGCCCGGACGCCCTGCGCCGTGCGGTCTCCACCGGCGACGAGAAGGCGCTCACCGCCGTCCCCGGCATCGGCAAGAAGGGCGCCCAGAAGCTCCTCCTCGAGTACAAGGACCGCCTCGGCGAGCCGCTCGGCACCGGCGGACCCGCCATCGGCACCGCCGTCACCTCCGGCTGGCGCGACCAGCTGCACGCCGCCCTGATCGGCCTCGGGTACGCCACCAGAGAGGCGGACGAGGCCGTCACCGCCGTCACCCCGCAGGCCGAGGCGGCCGGGGGCACCCCGCAGGTCGGCCACCTCCTCAAGGCCGCACTCCAGACCCTGAACCGCACCCGCTAGCCACCCCCCCGTACGCACCCGCCGGCCACCAACCCTTGAACCGCATCGCGAGGCACACCGCATGAACTGGGACGACACGACCGACGAAGCGGCCGACGCGGCCGAGCGGCTCGTGGGGCCCGCCGCGGAGCGGCTGGTGGACTCGGCCGCAGGCGGCGAGGACCAGGCGGTCGAGGCCGCCCTGCGCCCCAAGGACCTGGGCGAGTTCATCGGCCAGGAGAAGGTCCGCGAGCAGCTCGACCTCGTCCTGCGGGCGGCACGCGCGCGTGGCGCCACCGCCGACCACGTGCTGCTCTCCGGCGCCCCCGGCCTCGGCAAGACCACCCTCTCGATGATCATCGCTGCCGAGATGGGCGCCCCGATCCGCATCACCAGCGGCCCCGCCATCCAGCACGCGGGCGACCTCGCCGCGATCCTCTCCTCCCTCCAGGAGGGCGAGGTCCTCTTCCTCGACGAGATCCACCGGATGTCGCGGCCCGCCGAGGAGATGCTCTACATGGCCATGGAGGACTTCCGCGTCGACGTCATCGTCGGCAAGGGTCCCGGCGCCACCGCCATCCCCCTCGAACTGCCGCCCTTCACCCTCGTCGGCGCCACCACGCGCGCGGGCCTGCTCCCCCCGCCGCTGCGCGACCGCTTCGGTTTCACCGCCCACATGGAGTTCTACGAACCGGTGGAACTGGAACGGGTGGTCCACCGCTCCGCACAGCTCCTCGATGTGCGGATCGACACCGCGGGCGCCGCCGAGATCGCGGGCCGCTCGCGCGGCACCCCCCGTATCGCCAACCGCCTGCTGCGCCGCGTCAGGGACTACGCCCAGGTCAAGGCCGACGGCTCGGTCTCCAAGGACATCGCGAACGCGGCCCTCGCGGTCTACGAGGTGGACGAGCGCGGCCTGGACCGCCTCGACCGCGCCGTCCTTCAAGCCCTGCTCAAGCTCTTCGGCGGCGGGCCCGTCGGCCTGTCGACGCTCGCGGTAGCGGTGGGGGAGGAGCGCGAGACGGTCGAGGAGGTGGCGGAGCCCTTCCTCGTACGGGAGGGACTGCTCGCCCGCACCCCGCGCGGCCGGGTCGCGACGCCGGCGGCATGGGCGCACCTCGGCCTGGTTCCCCCGCGTCAGACGGGTGGAAAGGGACAACAGGACCTGTTCGGGACGTGATATTGACGAGACAGGACCGCGGCCGAAGCGGAACGGCGCGGATAGTCGCCCGCTCAGGAACTGCGGTGCCATGCTGAGCGTTGTTCGTTAGGTGCGGACTCGCTTAGACTCCGCCGATGCCGCCCTTGTGGGTGGCGTGCCCACCCCCATCCCAATGGCCGCTCCATCCGCGCGGTCGTGCGAAGGAAACTCCGTCCCGTGAATATCGTGACCCTCCTCCCGTTCATCGTGCTCATCGGGGCCATGTTCCTGATGACCCGGTCTGCGAAGAAGAAGCAGCAGGCTGCCGCGTCCATGCGCAACGAGATGCAGCCCGGCACCGGCGTCCGCACGATCGGGGGCATGTACGCCACCGTCAAGGAGGTTCACGACGAAGCCGTCCTCCTTGAGGTGGCCCCCGGTGTCCACGCGGTTTACGCGAAGAACTCGATCGGCGCCGTCCTCGACGACGACGAGTACAACCGCATCGTGCACGGCACCGAGGACGACCTGAAAGAGGACGCCCCCGTCGTGCCCGACGACGCCTCCTCCCTGACCGAGACCGACGAGCCCGCCGACGCTTCCGACGACTCGCGCATCGACCTCGGCAAGAAGGACGAGCCCGCCGGGGCCGACGACGCGGAGCCGAAGAAGACCGACGGCGAGTCCGACGCGAAGTAGTCACGACCGGGATCCGTGGGGTGCACCGCTCGCGCACCACGGGCCCCGGACCACGTGCATTTCGCGCCGAATCTCGACACCACTTCATGGCCGCCCGCCCACGTCGTCCCCGTACCGCAAGGGGATGACCGGATGCCGGGCGGTTGGACAGGGAGAACGAGAAGGTGGCAGCACCGAAGAAGGGCCGAAGGCAGAGTGCCCCGGGCAAACCGGGACGCTCTCTGGTCTTCATCCTGATCGCCCTCGTGGCGCTCACGGGGGGAATGTTCCTTTCCGGGCACACCACGCCGCGTCTGGGCATCGACCTCGCCGGTGGCACGAGCATCACGCTCGAGGCCAAGAACGAGCCGGGCCAGAAGGACGCGATCAACCCGACCAACATGAACACCGCGGTTGACATCATCAACAACCGCGTCAATGGTCTGGGTGTCTCCGAGGCCGAGGTTCAGACCCAGGGCGACAAGAACATCATCGTCAACATCCCCAAGGGTTCGAACGAGAAGCAGGCGCGGGAGCAGGTCGGTACGACCGCTCAGCTCTACTTCCGTCCGGTGATCACGCAGGCCCCCGGCCAGCCCACACCCGACCCGTCCGCCAGCCCCTCGTCCGGCACGGACAAGGAGAAGGACAAGGGCAAGCCCACCGGCAAGGCCACGGACAAGGCGACGGACAAGGCCACCGGCAAGGCGACCTCTCCGACCGACAAGCAGTCCCCCCAGGGCCGTGCCGTCAGCGAGGCGCTGAAGGACGACCCGACGCCTTCGGACAAGGCCAAGGACGGCGAGGACGGCAAGAAGCAGGACAAGAAGCCGACCCCGGACCCGGCCACCGCCAAGCTCCAGGAGCAGTTCACCAAGCTCGACTGCACCAACAAGCAGGCGCGCGCCGCGGCCGGCCGGGGCATCAAGCCCTCCGAGCCCACCATCGCCTGCGGCAAGAGCCCCGACGGCAAGACGTGGGACAAGTTCATCCTGGCCCCGGCGGAGGTGAACGGCAAGGACGTCAAGAAGGCACAGGCGATGATCAAGCAGCAAACGGGCGCCTGGGTCGTCAACATGGACTTCACCAAGGGCGGCTCGAAGAAGTTCGCCGAGGTCACCAGCAAGCTCTCGCAGCAGCAGCCCCCGCAGAATCAGTTCGCGATCGTCCTCGACGGTGACGTCGTCTCGGCTCCGAGCGTCAGCTCGACCCTGAGCGCCAACGCCGAGATCTCCGGCAGCTTCAACCAGCAGTCCGCGAAGGACCTGGCGAACGTCCTCTCGTACGGCGCCCTGCCGCTCTCCTTCCACGAGCAGAGCGTCACCACGGTCAGCCCGGCCCTCGGTGGCGAGCAGCTGAAGGCGGGTCTCATCGCGGGTGCCATTGGCCTCGCGCTCGTCATCATCTACCTGGTGGCCTACTACCGCGGCCTCTCGCTCATCGCCATCGCGAGCCTCCTGGTCTCCGCGGCGCTGACGTACACGATCATGACGCTGCTCGGCCCGACCATTAAGTTCGCGCTCAACCTGCCCGCGGTGTGTGGTGCGATCGTCGCGATCGGTATCACGGCGGACTCGTTCATCGTGTTCTTCGAACGCGTACGTGACGAGATCCGCGAGGGCCGCACGCTGCGTCCCGCCGTCGAGCGGGGCTGGCCGCGCGCCCGGCGCACCATCCTGGTCTCCGACTTCGTGTCGTTCCTGGCCGCCGCCGTGCTCTTCGTCGTCACGGTCGGCAAGGTGCAGGGCTTCGCGTTCACGCTCGGCCTGACCACGCTGCTCGACGTCGTCGTGGTCTTCTTCTTCACCAAGCCGCTGATGACGCTCATGGCCCGCAAGAAGTTCTTCGCGAACGGCCACAAGTGGTCCGGCCTCGACCCGGAGCGGCTCGGCGCCAAGCCCCCGCTGCGCCGGTCACGCCGTGCCGCCGCTCCCCCCGCCGGCCCTGTCGACCCGAAGGAGGCGTGAGATGTCGAAGCTCGGCAGTCTCGGCGCCAGGCTCTACCGCGGTGAGGTCGGCTACGACTTCGTCGGCAAGCGCAAGATCTGGTACGGCATCTCGATACTGATCACCATCACGGCCATCGTCGGCCTTGCGGTGCGCGGCCTGAACATGGGCATCGAGTTCGAGGGCGGCGCCGTCTTCAACACCCCGAAGACCAGCGCCTCGGTCTCGAAGGCCGAGGAGTCCGCGGAGAAGGCCTCCGGCCACGACGCGATCGTCCAGAAGCTCGGCGACGACAAGCTCCGCATCCAGATCGCGGGCGTGGACATCAAGAAGTCCGACCAGATCAAGAAGTCGCTGGCCGAGGACCTGGACGTCGAGGCCGGTAACATCGGCGCCGATCTGGTGGGCCCCAGCTGGGGCGAGCAGATCGCCAAGAAGGCCTGGCAGGGCCTGGCGATCTTCATGGTGCTCGTGGTGATCTACCTGGCCATCGCCTTCGAATGGCGCATGGCACTGGCGGCACTGATCGCGCTGATCCACGACATCACGATCACCGTGGGCGTGTACGCACTGGTCGGCTTCGAGGTCACCCCGGGCACGGTGATCGGTCTGCTGACCATTCTCGGATACTCGCTCTACGACACAGTGGTGGTCTTCGACAGCTTGAAGGAGCAGTCGAAGGGCATCACCAAGCAGACCAGGGACACCTACAGCGAGGTCGCCAACCGCAGCATCAACGGCACCCTGGTGCGCTCCATCAACACCACGGTCGTCGCGCTGCTCCCGGTGGCGGGCCTGCTGTTCATCGGCGGCGGTGTCCTGGGCGCGGGCATGCTCAACGACATCTCGCTGTCGCTGTTCGTCGGCCTCGCGGCCGGTGCGTACTCCTCGATCTTCATCGCCACGCCGCTCGTCGCCGACTTCAAGGAGCGCGAGCCGCAGATGAAGGCTCTCAAGAAGCGGGTGCTCGCCAAGCGCGCGGCGGCCGCGGCGAAGGGGGAGTCGGCGGAGGCGCCCGCCACCGCGGACGACGAGGAGCCGCGGGACGACGTGGCCGGTGACGCCGCGCCGGCCGTCGTCGGCCCCCGCTCGCAGCCCGCGTCGCGCAGCCGCGGCAAGGGCCGTCCCTCGGGCAAGCGCCGATGACCGAGCTCGCAGGCGTCACGGAGCTGCTGCGCAGCCGCATCCGCGACGTCCCGGACTATCCAAAGCCGGGCGTGATGTTCAAGGACATCACCCCGCTGCTGGCCGACCCCACCGCGTTCGCGGCGCTCACGGAGACGCTGGCGGACCTCAGCGTCCGGTACGGCGCCACGAAGATCGTCGGCCTGGAGGCCCGCGGCTTCATCCTGGGCGCCCCGGTCGCGGTCCGTGCGGGGCTCGGCTTCGTGCCCGTACGCAAGGCGGGCAAGCTCCCCGGGGCGACGCTCAGGCAGAGCTACGACCTGGAGTACGGCAGCGCCGAGATCGAGGTGCACGCCGAGGACCTGGCCGCGGGCGACCGCGTCATGGTCATCGACGACGTCCTCGCCACCGGTGGCACCGCGGCGGCCTCGCTGGACCTGATCCGCCGCTCGGGCGCCGAGGTGGCGGGTGTCGCGGTCCTCATGGAGCTCGGCTTCCTCGACGGTCGGCAGAAGCTGGAGCACGCCCTCGCCGGGGCGCCGCTCGAGGCGCTGATCACCGTCTGAGGCGGCTCGCGGTACGACACGACGGGCGCTCCGGTATCCACCGGGGCGCCCGTCGTCGTTCGGCCGGTTCCCGCTCTGGACGCGTCCGGGGCCGGACACCTCCGCAGGTCCGAGAGCCGCGGCGGGACGGCCGGGGGACAGCAGGGGCACTCGCGAGGGAATCCCCGGACCGCCCCTCGCGTTTCTCCAGTACGGAGGAGTCTCACCGGCCGAAGGCGAACCGACGGCCCAGGATCGATACCATGGGTTCTTCGGGGCCTGTCCGGGGGACCCCGATCGCGCACAGGGAGCGCTCTTGCCAGACGAGTCCCAGCCACTCACCGCCGCCAAGGCCGCCCAGAAGGCCCAGCAGGCCTCGGCGGGCTCCGCCGCGCCCGTGAAGAAGGCAGAAGGCGCGCAGGGCGGCACGTCCGCGCAGCGCGCCCAGGGAGGGGCCTCCCGGGGCGACAAACCGGCCGAGCAGCCCCGCCCGAAGCCGCCCGCGGACCACCACCCGACGGCTCCCGCGATCCGGCCCGCCACGGGCCAGCCCTCGCGTTCCGGCTCCTCCAACCGCGTACGGGCCCGCCTCGCGCGCCTCGGCGTGCAGCGCTCGAACCCGTACAACCCGGTCCTGGAGCCCCTGCTGCGGATAGTGCGCAGCAACGACCCCAAGATCGAGACGGCGACGCTGCGCCAGATCGAGCGGGCCTACCAGGTCGCCGAGCGCTGGCACCGGGGGCAGAAGCGCAAGAGCGGCGACCCGTACATCACGCACCCGCTCGCCGTGACGACGATCCTCGCCGAGCTGGGCATGGACCCGGCCACCCTGATGGCGGGGCTCCTGCACGACACCGTCGAGGACACCGAGTACGGCCTGGACACCCTCAAGCGCGACTTCGGCGACCAGGTCGCGCTGCTCGTCGACGGCGTCACCAAGCTGGACAAGGTCAAGTTCGGCGAGGCCGCGCAGGCCGAGACCGTGCGCAAGATGGTCGTCGCCATGGCCAAGGACCCCCGCGTCCTGGTCATCAAGCTCGCCGACCGCCTGCACAACATGCGCACCATGCGGTACCTCAAGCGCGAGAAGCAGGAAAAGAAGGCGCGCGAGACCCTGGAGATCTACGCGCCGCTCGCCCACCGCCTGGGCATGAACACCATCAAGTGGGAGCTGGAGGACCTCGCCTTCGCGATCCTCTACCCCAAGATGTACGACGAGATCGTGCGCCTGGTCGCCGAGCGCGCCCCCAAGCGCGACGAGTACCTCGCCATAGTGACCGACGAGGTCCAGGCCGACCTGCGGGCCGCCCGCATCAAGGCCACCGTCACCGGACGCCCGAAGCACTACTACAGCGTCTACCAGAAGATGATCGTCCGGGGCCGTGACTTCGCGGAGATCTACGACCTGGTGGGGATTCGTGTACTTGTCGACACGGTCCGCGACTGCTACGCCGCCCTCGGCACCGTCCACGCGCGATGGAACCCGGTCCCCGGCCGGTTCAAGGACTACATCGCGATGCCCAAGTTCAACATGTACCAGTCGCTGCACACGACGGTCATCGGGCCCAACGGCAAGCCCGTCGAGCTCCAGATCCGCACCTTCGACATGCACCGCCGCGCCGAGTACGGCATCGCCGCGCACTGGAAGTACAAGCAGGAGGCCGTGGCCGGCGCCTCCAAGGTGCGCAGCGACGTACCGAAGAAGACCGGCGGCAAGGACGACCACCTCAACGACATGGCGTGGCTGCGCCAGTTGCTCGACTGGCAGAAGGAGACCGAGGACCCCAGCGAGTTCCTCGAATCGCTGCGCTTCGACCTCTCGCGCAACGAGGTCTTCGTGTTCACGCCGAAGGGCGACGTCATAGCGCTTCCGGCGGGCGCCACCCCCGTCGACTTCTCGTACGCGGTGCACACCGAGGTCGGCCACCGCACCATAGGGGCGCGGGTCAACGGCCGTCTCGTACCGCTCGAATCGACCCTGGACAACGGCGACCTGGTGGAGGTCTTCACCTCCAAGGCCGCGGGCGCGGGCCCGTCCCGCGACTGGCTCGGCTTCGTCAAGTCGCCGCGGGCGCGCAACAAGATCCGCGCCTGGTTCTCCAAGGAGCGCCGCGACGAAGCCATCGAGCAGGGCAAGGACGCCATCGCGCGCGCCATGCGCAAGCAGAACCTGCCGATCCAGCGCATCCTGACCGGCGACTCCCTCGTCACGCTCGCCCACGAGATGCGCTACCCCGACATCTCCTCGCTCTACGCGGCGATCGGCGAGGGCCACGTCACCGCACAGTCCGTCGTGCAGAAGCTCGTTCAGGCGCTCGGCGGCGAGGAGGCAGCCAACGAGGACATCGCCGAGAGCGCGCCGCCCTCGCGCGGACGCAGCAAGCGGCGGTCCAACGCGGACCCGGGCGTCGTCGTCAAGGGCGTCGAGGACGTGTGGGTCAAGTTGGCCCGCTGCTGCACGCCCGTCCCCGGCGACCCCATCATCGGGTTCGTCACGCGGGGCAGCGGCGTATCGGTTCACCGCAGTGACTGCGTGAACGTGGACTCGCTCTCGCGCGAACCGGAGCGCATCCTGGAGGTCGAGTGGGCTCCCACCCAGTCCTCCGTCTTCCTCGTCGCCATCCAGGTCGAGGCCCTGGACCGCTCGCGTCTCCTCTCCGACGTCACGCGCATCCTCTCGGACCAGCACGTGAACATCCTGTCGGCGGCCGTGCAGACCTCGCGCGACCGCGTCGCCACCTCCCGCTTCACCTTCGAGATGGGCGACCCCAAGCACCTGGGGCACGTGCTCAAGGCGGTCAGGGGAGTGGAGGGCGTGTACGACGTGTACCGCGTGACGTCGACGCGGCGGCCGTAGGACAGACGCCGGCACCACGCGAAGGGGCTCCCGTACGCCACCGTACGGGAGCCCCTTCGCGCGATCGGTACGTGTCTCAGCCGCCGAACTCGTGCAGACCCTTCAGCGCCTGGTCCAGCAGCGCCTGGCGGCCGTCGAGCTCCTTCTGGAGCTTGTCGGCCTTGGTGTTGTTGCCCGCCGCACGCGCCTTCTCGATCTGGCCGACCAGCTTGTCGACGGCGGCCTGCAGCTGACCGGTCAGGCCTTCGGCCCGAGCCCGTGCCTCCGGGTTCGTCCGGCGCCACTCGGCCTCCTCGGACTCCTGCAGCGCCCGCTCCACGGCGTGCATCCGGCCCTCGACCTTCGGGCGGGCGTCACGCGGGACGTGGCCGATGGCCTCCCAGCGCTCGTTGATGGAGCGGAACGCGACACGGGCCGCCTTCAGGTCCGTCACCGGGACGAGCTTCTCGGCCTCGTCGGCCAGCTCCTCCTTCAGCTTGAGGTTCTCGCCCTGCTCGGCGTCGCGCTCGGCGAAGACCGAGCTGCGCGCGGCGAAGAAGACGTCCTGGGCGCCGCGGAAGCGGTTCCACAGGTCGTCCTCGTGCTCACGCTGGGCGCGGCCCGCCGCCTTCCAGTCGGCCATCAGGTCGCGGTAGCGCGCGGCGGTCGGGCCCCAGTCCGTCGAGCTCGACAGCGCCTCGGCCTCGGCGACCAGCTTCTCCTTGGTCTTGCGGGCCTCCTCGCGCTGGGCGTCGAGCGACGCGAAGTGCGCCTTGCGCCGCTTGGAGAACGCCGAGCGGGCGTGCGAGAAGCGGTGCCACAGCTCGTCGTCCGACTTGCGGTCCAGGCGCGGCAGCCCCTTCCAGGTGTCCACCAGGGCCCGCAGCCGCTCACCGGCGGCCCGCCACTGCTCGCTCTGGGCCAGCTCCTCGGCCTCGGTGACCAGGGCCTCCTTGGCGTGCCGCGCCTCGTCGGACTGCTTGGCCTTCTGGACCTTGCGCTCCTCGCGGCGCGACTCGACGCTCTCCACGAGCTTGTCGAGCCGCTTGCCCAGGGCCTCCAGATCGCCGACGGCATGCGCCTCGTCCACCTGCTGACGCAGGTGCTCGACGGCGGTCATGGCGTCCTTGGCGGACAGGTCGGTCGTCTTCACCCGGCGCTCGAGAAGTCCGATCTCGACGACCAGACCGTCGTACTTGCGCTCGAAGTAGGCGAGGGCCTCATCAGGAGATCCTGCCTGCCACGAACCGACCACTCGCTCGCCGCCGTCGGCCGTACGCACGTACACGGTCCCCGTCTCGTCGACGCGGCCCCACGGGTCGCTGCTCACAGCGCCTCCTCCACATGATGCCTGCGCAGGGCCTTGGAGCCCCCGGCATCGTCCACAGTTTCGTCACCGCCAACATAGGCGACCGGCGGGGCGGCTGTCCGCACCCCGCGCGCCCGAAGTTTGCCCACCGGGGCTCAGGATTTCGTGATGGTGGCCTTGTCGATGACGACCGTCGCGTTCGGAGCGCCGTTGCCCCGACCGCTGCTCTCGCCGGCGGCGGCGATCTTCTTGAGAACCTTCATCCCGGAATCGGAAATGGTCCCGAACGGTGTGTAGTCGGGCGGCAGCTGACTGTCCTGGTAGACGAGGAAGAACTGGCTGCCACCGCTGTCGCGGCCCTGCTTCTTCTGCGCGTTGTACTTGTTCGCCATGGCGACCGTGCCCGCCGGATACACGTTCCCCTTCAGCCGCTCGTCCTTGAGGTTCTCGTCCGGGATCGAGTAGCCGGGGCCGCCCTCGCCGGTGCCCTTCGGGTCGCCGCACTGCAGGACGTAGAGGCCGCCGGAGGTGAGGCGGTGGCACTTGGTGTGGTCGAGGTAGCCCTTCTTCACCAGGAAGTCGAAGGAGTTGACGGTGTGCGGGGCCTTCGCCGCGTCGAGGTCGAGGTCGATGTCGCCGCACGTCGTCTTCAGGTGCATCGCGTAGTCGGCGGACCTGTCAATGGTGAGCGCCGGCTCCTTCTTGAAGCTCAGGGGCTTGACCTTGCCGGGCGCCGCCTTCGCGCACGGGTCCTTCGGCGTGCTGCTGGGCCGCGCGGCCGCGTCGTCCTTCGTCGATCCGCCGCCGTCGAAGGCGCCCGCCGCGTACGACACCGCGCCACCCGCCACGACCACCGCGAGCGCCCCCGCGAGCACCGCGTTACGCATCCGGGCCCTGCGCCGCGCGGCCTCGCGACGCTCCTGCTGGCGCGCGAACTTCTCCCGGGCGAGCTGCCGCCGCCGCTGCTCGTTGCTGACCACCGGGTCTCTCCCCTTTCCCCTGGGACCCATTCCGGGCCGCCTGAATGTGCCCCGTACCGTATATGGGTTAGCTGTGGAATCGGCAGCGCCGGTAGGCTCTGATCTGCCGCGTTGTCCCGCCGGAAACCGCGGCCATCCGCCGTCGGACGACGAATGAAGGACGATCGTGCTCATTGCCGGGTTCCCCGCCGGGGCCTGGGGCACCAACTGCTATGTGGTCGCCCCCGCCGCAGGCGAGGAGTGCGTGATCATCGACCCGGGCCACCAGGCCGCCCAGGGAGTCGAGGACGCACTCGCGAAGCATCGGCTCAAGCCCGTCGCGGTCATCCTCACCCACGGTCACATCGACCATGTCGCCTCGGTCGTCCCGGTCTGCGGAGCGCACGACGTGCCCGCGTGGATCCACCCCTGCGACCGGTACATGATGAGCGACCCCGAGAAGGCCCTCGGCCGCTCCATCGGGATGCCGCTGATGGGCGAGCTGACGGTCGGGGAACCTGACGACCTGCGGGAGCTGTCCGACGGCGCCGCCCTGAAGCTGGCGGGCCTCGACTTCTCCGTCGCGCACGCGCCGGGCCATACGAAGGGGTCGGTGACCTTCCGGATGCCCGAGACGGCCGAGATCCCCTCGGTCTTCTTCTCGGGCGATCTGCTCTTCGCCGGCTCCATCGGACGCACCGACCTGCCCGGCGGCAGCCACCCCGAGATCCTCGATTCGCTGGGCCGCGTGTGCCTGCCGCTCGACGACTCGACCGTGGTGCTGTCCGGCCACGGCCCCCAGACGACCATCGGCCAGGAGCGCGCCACCAACCCGTATCTGCGGCAGGTGGCCGCGGCCTCCCAGGGCCACAGCGCGGACCAGACGTCCGCGCCGCGACGAGGAATGTGACGAGAAAACCCGTGAGCACCTTCAAGGCCCCCAAGGGCACGTACGACCTGCTTCCGCCGGACTCCGCGAAGTTCCTCGCGGTGCGCGAGGCGATCGCCGCGCCGCTGCGCGACTCCGGATACGGCTACATCGAGACGCCCGGTTTTGAAAGCGTCGAGCTGTTCGCGCGCGGTGTCGGTGAGTCCACCGACATCGTCACCAAGGAGATGTACGCCTTCACCACCAAGGGCGGCGACCAGCTCGCGCTGCGCCCCGAAGGCACCGCCTCCGTGCTGCGCGCCGCCCTCGAGGGCAACCTCCACAAGGCAGGCAACCTCCCCGTCAAGCTCTGGTACTCGGGCTCGTACTACCGCTACGAGCGCCCCCAGAAGGGCCGCTACAGGCACTTCTCCCAGGTCGGCGCCGAGGCGATCGGAGCCGAGGACCCGGCGCTCGACGCCGAGCTGATCATCCTGGCCGACCAGGCGTACCGCGCCCTCGGCCTGCGGAACTTCCGCATCCTGCTCAACTCGCTCGGCGACAAGGAGTGCCGTCCCGTCTACCGGGCCGCGCTGCAGGACTTCCTGCGCGGGCTCGACCTGGACGAGGAGACACGTCGGCGTATCGACATCAACCCGCTGCGCGTCCTCGACGACAAGCGGGCCGACGTCCAGAAGCAGCTGGTGGGCGCCCCCTCGCTGCGCGACTACCTGTGCGACGCGTGCAAGACGTACCACGAGCAGGTCCGTGAGCTGATCACGGCGGCGGGCGTCGCCTTCGAGGACGACGAGAAGCTGGTCCGCGGTCTGGACTACTACACCCGCACGACCTTCGAGTTCGTCCATGACGGCCTCGGCTCGCAGTCCGCGGTGGGCGGTGGCGGCCGCTACGACGGCCTGTCCGAGATGATCGGCGGCCCCTCGCTGCCCTCGGTCGGCTGGGCGCTCGGCGTCGACCGTACGGTGCTGGCCCTGGAGGCGGAGGGCGTCGAGCTCGAACTGCCCGCGGCCACCAGCGTGTTCGCGGTACCGCTCGGCGACGAGGCGCGCCGGATCCTCTTCGCCAAGGTGACGGAGCTGCGCAAGGCCGGGGTCGCGGCGGACTTCTCGTACGGCGGGAAGGGCCTCAAGGGCGCGATGAAGAACGCGAACCGCAGCGGCGCGCGCTTCACCGTGGTCGCCGGTGAGCGTGACCTCGCCGAGGGCGTCGTCCAGCTCAAGGACATGGAGTCCGGGGAGCAGAGCGCCGTCCCGGTCGACGAGATCGTCGCGGTGCTCACGGCGAAGCTGGCGTAACGGCACGAGCGAAGCGCTTTACCACGGCTTTTCCGCGCGGGGTCCGGAAACGGACCCCGCGCTGCCGTTCCCGGGACGGACACACAGGTACGTACGGCACAATGTCCCTGCCCGCGGCCACCACAAGCGACGGAACGGCGTGATGAGCAAAACGATGTCAGCGAAGGACGACGCCCTGAACGACCTGGACCGCGCGGACGCTCCGCGTGGCGTCGGTGGCAGCCGCGCGCTCGCCCTGCTTCTGGTGGTCACCGGCGCGGCCGGTCTGCTCGCCTCCTGGATCATCACGCTCGACAAGTTCGAGCTCCTGAAGGACCCGAACTTCCAGCCGGGCTGCAGCATCAACCCCGTCGTCGCCTGCGGCAGCATCATGAAGAGCGAGCAGGCGGAGGCGTTCGGCTTCCCGAACCCCATGATCGGCCTGGT
Organism: Streptomyces sp. NPDC058284; assembly: GCF_042881135.1. Lineage (NCBI taxonomy): Bacteria > Bacillati > Actinomycetota > Actinomycetes > Kitasatosporales > Streptomycetaceae > Streptomyces > Streptomyces sp. NPDC058284. Next base: position 16,301 of record NZ_JBHVYE010000026.1, on the reverse strand, counting down.
CGCCTACGGCATCGTGATCTGCGTCGGCATGAGCCTGCTCGGCGGCGCCCGCTTCCCGCGCTGGTACTGGCTCACGTTCAACGCGGGCGCGCTCTTCGGCGTCGGGTTCTGCACCTGGCTGATGATCCAGTCGCTCTACCACATCAACGCGCTCTGCCTCTGGTGCTGCCTGGCCTGGGTCGCCACGCTCCTGATCTTCTGGTACGTCACGTCCTTCAACATCCGCCACGGTTTCCTGCCCGCGCCGGGCTGGGCCAGGAGCTTCCTCGCCGACTTCACCTGGGCCCTTCCCGTCATGCACATCGGCGTCATCGCCATGCTGATCCTCACGCGCTGGGGCGCCGACCTCTGGGCCTGACCACGGGGCCGATGGGATTGTCAGTGGCGTGACATAGGGTTCTTCACGTGGAGCCCGACCTGTTCACCGCCGCAGCCGAAGACCGCCAGGAGAAGGACCCGTCCAGCAGCCCCCTGGCCGTCCGGATGCGCCCGCGCACCCTCGACGAAGTCGTCGGCCAGCAGCATCTGCTGAAGCCGGGCTCGCCCCTGCGCCGACTGGTCGGCGAGGGCGAGGGAGGCCCCGCGGGGCCTTCATCGGTGTTCCTGTGGGGCCCGCCCGGCATCGGCAAGACCACCCTCGCGTACGTCGTCTCCAAGGCCACGAACAAGCGCTTCGTCGAGCTCTCCGCGATCACCGCGGGAGTGAAGGAAGTGCGCGCCGTCATCGACGGGGCCCGCAGGGCCATGGGCGGCCACGGCAAGGAGACCGTCCTCTTCCTCGACGAGATCCACCGCTTCAGCAAGGCCCAGCAGGACTCCCTGCTGCCCGCGGTCGAGAACCGCTGGGTGACGCTGATCGCGGCGACCACCGAGAACCCGTACTTCTCGATCATCTCCCCGCTGCTCTCCCGCTCCCTGCTGCTCACCCTCGAACCGCTCACCGACGACGACCTGCGCGCGCTGCTGCGCCGGGCGCTCACCGACGAGCGGGGCCTCGGCGGCGCGGTCGAGCTGCCCGCGGAGGGCGAGGAGCACCTGCTGCGCATCGCGGGCGGCGACGCCCGGCGCGCGCTCACCGCCCTTGAGGCGGGCGCGGGATCGGCGCTCGCCAAGGGTGAGAAGGAGATCACCCTCCAGACCCTGGAGGAGTCGGTCGACCGCGCCGCGGTGAAGTACGACCGCGACGGCGACCAGCACTACGACGTGGCCAGCGCCCTCATCAAGTCCATCCGCGGCTCGGACGTCGACGCGGCCCTGCACTACCTGGCCCGCATGATCGAGGCCGGTGAGGACCCGCGCTTCATCGCCCGGCGCCTGATGATCTCCGCCAGCGAGGACATCGGCCTCGCCGACCCGACCGCCCTGCCCACCGCGGTCGCCGCCGCCCAGGCCGTCGCCATGATCGGCTTCCCCGAGGCCGCGCTCACCCTCAGCCACGCCACGATCGCCCTCGCCCTGGCCCCGAAGTCGAACGCGGCGACGATCGCCATCCAGCAGGCCCAGGCCGACGTCCGCGGCGGCCTCGCCGGACCCGTCCCGCCCCACCTGCGCGACGGCCACTACAAGGGCGCGGCCAAGCTCGGCCACGCCCAGGGGTATGTGTATCCGCACGACGTCCCGGGCGGTATCGCCGCCCAGCAGTACGCCCCGGACACCATCGAGGGCAAGCGGTACTACCAGCCCACGAGGTACGGCGCCGAGGCGCGGTACGCCGACGTGGTCGAGCGGGTCCGCGCCCGCCTCAAGGGCGAGCAGCCCGAGAGCTGAGCGGCCCCTGAGCGGCCCAGGGCGAGGCACCCCGCCACACCCGGTACACTTGTCCGCAGTGCTGCGTCCCGTGACCGGTCTCGTACCGGCGCCACCAGAACGGGACATCCAGCCGGAACCCCACCGCCGCGAGGCACCGGGGATCCAGGAGCGTCGCGCACCGTCGAAGGTGTCGCGGGCAGCCCACCACCATCTCGTACTCCGGGAATCGGTCGGTGGGCCACTCGCGTGCTGCACATTGTGCCCAGACCAGGGAGCGGCTGCCTTGCGGACCACGGCTCACGGGCCGTGCTCACGAGGTTTCCCAGGCTGCGGATGCGACCTCCCCTAACCACTGGTGAAGCCGAATTCACAATGAACAGAGAGGTTGGTTCATGCCGAACCAGTCCCGCCCCAAGGTCAAGAAGTCGCGTGCCCTCGGCATCGCGCTGACCCCGAAGGCCGTCAAGTACTTCGAGGCCCGCCCCTACCCGCCGGGCGAGCACGGCCGTGGGCGCAAGCAGAACTCGGACTACAAGGTCCGTCTGCTCGAGAAGCAGCGGCTGCGCGCGCAGTACGACCTCTCCGAGCGTCAGCTCGTCCGTGCCTACGAGCGTGCGTCCAAGACGCAGCTCAAGACCGGTGAGGCCCTGGTCATCGAGCTGGAGCGTCGTCTCGACGCCCTGGTTCTGCGTTCGGGCATCGCCCGCACGATCTACCAGGCCCGCCAGATGGTCGTGCACGGCCACATCGAGGTCAACGGCGGCAAGGTCGACAAGCCGTCGTACCGCGTCCGTCCCGACGACGTCGTGATGGTCCGCGAGCGCAGCCGTGAGAAGCCGCTGTTCCAGGTCGCGCGCGAGGGTGGCTTCGCCCCCGACGGCGAGACCCCGCGCTACCTCCAGGTGAACCTGAAGGCCCTGGCCTTCCGTCTGGACCGCGACCCGAACCGCAAGGAGATCCCCGTGATCTGCGACGAGCAGCTCGTCGTCGAGTACTACGCCCGCTGACCCGGACGTAGCTCACCCTGCTTCAGCCCGTCGCCTCCCCGCCCTTACCGGCGGGGCAGGCGGCGGGTTCGGTCGTTTCCGGGGCCCGCGCGCAGCGCGTTCTCCAGGGGCTTGCGCCGGGTGGGCGCCCGGACTCCAACACCTCGGCCGACTCGGCGAGTTCGGTGCCGCGCCCGGCGAAGGCGTTCAGCCCAGGGGCAGATTGCCGGACGGAAATGATCCCATGGGGTACGGAGCGTGCTCCGACGTATGCGTTCCGTACAATCACTTCGGACAACTCCTGTGGCGGCGAAGGGGAATGCGGTACGGAGTGGCGCCCCCGGCGCGATAGGGTCGGAGGACGACTTTTTCGATGTTCGAGTCCGAAGTCCGGGACGAGATTCCTGCGGACGAGATTCAGGGAGCGGTGCCAAGTGTCCGGTGGAGAGGTTGCCGGGATCCTGGTGGCCGTCTTCTGGGCGATCCTGGTCTCCTTCCTCGCGGTGGCACTGGCGAGGCTGGCCCAGACGCTCAGGGCGACCACCAAGCTGGTCGCGGACGTGACCGAGCAGGCGGTCCCCCTCCTGGCGGACGCCTCCACCGCGGTGCGCTCCGCGCAGACCCAGATCGACCGGGTCGACGCCATCGCCTCCGACGTCCAGGAGGTCACGTCGAACGCGTCGGCGCTGTCCACGACGGTCGCCTCGACCTTCGGCGGCCCCCTCGTGAAGGTGGCCGCGTTCGGCTACGGCGTGCGCCGGGCGATCGGCCGCAAGTCCGGCCCCGAAGCGGGCGACATGCCCACCAAGCCCTCCCGTCGTACGGTGATCGTGGGTCGCACCGTCCCGTCCGCGCGGCGGGCGAAGCGGGCCAACCGGAGTAAGAGGGACTGACGCAGCGATGTTCCGCCGTACGTTCTGGTTCACCGCGGGCGCAGCCGCCGGCGTATGGGCCACCACCAAGGTCAACCGCAAGCTCAAGCAGCTGACCCCCGAGAGCCTCGCCGCGCAGGCCGCGAACAAGGCGATCGAGACGGGGCACCGCCTCAAGGATTTCGCGCTCGACATCCGCGACGGCATGGCCGAGCGCGAGGCGGAGCTGGACGAGGCGCTGGGTCTGCGGAACCACCCCGACGCCGAACTGCCCCCGGTGCGGCGCTTCGCGGTCATCGAGAGCCACAGCAGCTACAAGAACGACATGAAGACGCAGTACAACCGGAATGAGGACCACTGATGGAGTCGGCTGAAATCCGCCGCCGCTGGCTGAGCTTCTTCGAGGAGCGCGGGCACACCGTCGTCCCTTCGGCGTCGCTCATCGCGGACGACCCGACTCTGCTGCTCGTTCCCGCCGGCATGGTGCCGTTCAAGCCCTACTTCCTGGGTGAGGTCAAGCCGCCCGCCCCGCGCGTCACCAGCGTGCAGAAGTGCGTGCGCACGCCCGACATCGAAGAGGTCGGCAAGACCACGCGGCACGGCACGTTCTTCCAGATGTGCGGCAACTTCTCCTTCGGCGACTACTTCAAGGAGGGCGCCATCACGCTCTCCTGGGAGCTGCTGACCAGCCCGGTCGACAAGGGCGGCTTCGGCCTCGACCCCGAGCGGCTGTGGATCACGGTCTACCTCGACGACGACGAGGCCGAGCAGATCTGGCGCGAGAAGGTCGGCGTCCCGGCCGAGCGCATCCAGCGCCTGGGCAAGAAGGACAACTTCTGGTCCATGGGCGTGCCGGGACCCTGCGGCCCGTGCTCCGAGATCAACTACGACCGCGGTCCCGAGTTCGGCGAGGAGGGCGGCCCCGCCGTCAACGACGAGCGCTACGTGGAGATCTGGAACCTGGTCTTCATGCAGTACGAGCGCGGCGCGGGCGACGGCAAGGAGGACTTCCCGATCCTCGGCGAGCTGCCGTCGAAGAACATCGACACGGGCCTCGGCCTCGAGCGTCTCGCCATGATCCTGCAGGGCGTACAGAACATGTACGAGACGGACACCCTGCGCGTCGTCATGGACAAGGCCACCGAGCTGACCGGCGTGCGCTACGGCGCCGAGCACGGCTCGGACGTCTCCCTGCGCGTCGTCGCCGACCACATCCGTACGTCGACGATGCTCATCGGCGACGGCGTCACGCCCGGCAACGAGGGCCGCGGGTACGTCCTGCGCCGCATCATGCGCCGCGCCATCCGCAACATGCGTCTGATGGGCGCCACCGGACCGGTCGTCAAGGACCTCGTCGACGTCGTGATCGACACGATGGGCCTGCAGTACCCGGAGCTCGTCACCGACCGCAAGCGCATCGAGACCGTCGCGCTCGCCGAAGAGGCCGCCTTCCTCAAGGCACTCAAGGGCGGCACGAACATCCTCGACACCGCCGTCACCGAGACCAAGGCCGCAGGCGGCAAGGTCCTCTCCGGTGACAAGGCGTTCCTGCTGCACGACACGTGGGGCTTCCCCATCGACCTCACCCTGGAGATGGCCGCCGAGCAGGGCCTGACCGTGGACGAGGACGGTTTCCGCCGTCTGATGAAGGAGCAGCGGGACCGCGCCAAGGCCGACGCCAAGGCCAAGAAGACCGGCCACGCCGACCTGCACGCCTACCGCGAGATCGCCGACGCCTCCGGCGCCACCGACTTCACCGGCTACTCCCTCACGGAGAACGAGGCACAGATCGTCGGCCTCCTCGTCAACGGCGTCCCCTCGCCCGCGGCCACCGAGGGCGACGACGTCGAGATCGTCCTGGACCGCACCCCGTTCTACGCCGAGGGCGGCGGCCAGATCGGCGACACCGGACGCATCCGCCTGGACAGCGGCGCGATCGTCGAGATCCGCGACGTGCAGAAGCCGGTCCCCGGTGTGCACGTCCACAAGGGCGTCGTGCAGGTCGGCGAGATCACGGTCGGCGCCCCGGTGTGGGCCTCGATCGACGCCCACCGCCGCCGCGCCATCGCCCGCGCCCACTCCGCGACGCACCTCACGCACCAGGCGCTGCGCGACGCGCTCGGCCCGACGGCCGCCCAGGCCGGTTCCGAGAACCAGCCCGGCCGCTTCCGCTTCGACTTCGGTTCGCCGTCCGCCGTGCCCACGGCCGTGATGACGGACGTGGAGCAGAAGATCAACGAGGTCCTCGCCCACGAGCTGGACGTGCAGGCCGAGGTCATGTCGATCGACGAGGCGAAGAAGCAGGGCGCCATCGCCGAGTTCGGCGAGAAGTACGGCGAGCGCGTGCGCGTCGTCACCATCGGCGACTTCTCCAAGGAGCTGTGCGGCGGTACGCACGTCCACAACACCGCCCAGCTCGGCCTGGTCAAGCTGCTCGGCGAGTCCTCCATCGGCTCCGGTGTGCGCCGCATCGAGGCGCTGGTCGGCGTGGACGCGTACAACTTCCTCGCCAAGGAGCACACGGTCGTCGCCCAGCTCCAGGAGCTGGTCAAGGGCCGCTCCGAGGAGCTGCCCGAGAAGATCTCCGGCATGCTCGCCAAGCTGAAGGACGCCGAGAAGGAGATCGAGAAGTTCCGCGCGGAGAAGGTCCTCCAGGCCGCCGCCGGTCTCGTCGAATCCGCCAAGGACGTCCGCGGTGTCGCCCTCGTCACCGGTCAGGTGCCGGACGGCACCGGCGCCGACGACCTGCGCAAGCTGGTCCTCGACGTGCGCGGCCGCATCCAGGGCGACCGCCCGGCCGTCGTGGCCCTCTTCGCCGTGGGCAACGGCCGTCCACTGACGGTCATCGCCACCAACGAAGCGGCGCGTGAGCGTGGCCTCAAGGCCGGTGACCTGGTCCGCACCGCCGCCAAGACGCTCGGCGGCGGTGGCGGCGGCAAGCCGGACGTCGCCCAGGGCGGCGGCCAGAACGCGGCCGCCGTGCCGGACGCCATCGCCGCGGTCGAGCGCCTCGTCACCGAGACGGCCTGATGGCCGAGGCTGCTGAGGGCATGCGCCGGGGCCGACGCCTCGCGATCGACGTCGGGGACGCCCGGATCGGGGTCGCCTCGTGCGACCCCGACGGGATCCTCGCCACGCCGGTGGAGACGGTGCCCGGACGTGACGTCCCGGCCGCGCAGCGTCGGCTCAAGCAGCTCGTCGAGGAGTACGAGCCGATCGAGATCGTCGTCGGCCTCCCTCGCTCCCTCAACGGGGGCGAGGGCCCGGCGGCCGCCAAGATCCGCCTGTTCACCCAGGACCTCGCCCGCATGGTCGCCCCCATTTCGGTGAGGCTGGTGGACGAGAGGATGACCACAGTGACGGCCAGTCAGGGCCTGCGCGCCTCGGGCGTGAAGTCCAAAAAGGGCAGATCTGTTATCGATCAGGCTGCTGCGGTCATCATTCTCCAACAGGCTCTGGAGTCCGAACGGGCGTCAGGCAAAGCTCCCGGCGAGGGCGTCGAAGTGGTCATCTGATCGCGATACGGTAACGTTCCGCGCGATGCGGCGGTGTTCGAACAGCTGCCGCACAGCATCAAGAGGCGGAACGGTTGCCCGGCCATCCCGACGGCGGCCCCGCCTCGCGGCATGTAGGGGATCGATGACTGAGTATGGCCGGGGCCCAGGCTCCGAACCGTGGCATCCGGAGGACCCGTTGTACGGGGACAGCGGATGGGGAGGACAGGCGCCCGCGAGCGGCACGTCCACCTACGGCGGCCAGGGGCAGTACCACCCGGAGCAGCCGCATCAGCATCAGCAGCCGCACCAGTCCCAGTACGGGGGCGACTGGAGCACCGGTCAGCAGCAGTCCTACGGCCAGCAGTCCTACGGCGGCCAGCAGCAGTACAACGGTGAGCCCGGCCAGGCGTACAACGGGAACCCCGGGCAGCAGTACCACGGCGGCCCCGGCCAGGAGTACGCCGGGAGCCCCGGTCATGGGTACGGCGGCGGGCCCGACCATGGCCATCAGGGTGACTGGGGCGCCGGCCAGCAGGGGCAGGTCCCCTACGGCGGTGATCCGATGGACCCCTACGGCGGCCAGGAGGCCGGGTACGGCGCGGAGAGCCACGACTACTACTCGACCCCCGACGCCTACGCCCCGCCGGAGCCGCCGGCCCGCCGTGTCACGGTGCCCGAGCCCGGTTCCGAGAAGACCGACTGGGATCCCGGCCCCGACCAGGGCGAACACGCGTTCTTCGCGGGTGGCGGGGACGACGACGAGCACGACGAGGATGCCGGGCGGCCCGGTGGCCGCGGTGACCGGCGCGGCGGCCGGAGCGGCAAGAAGGGCAAGAAGCGCCGCAGCGGCTGCGCCTGCCTGGTCGTCACGGTGGTCTTCGCCGGTGGCCTCGGCGGGGTCGGCTACTTCGGCTACCAGTTCTATCAGGATCGTTTCGGCACGGCGCCGGACTACGCGGGCGAGGGTTCCGGGTCGGTCACCGTCGACATTCCCAACGACGCCGGCGGCTATGTGATCGGGCAGAAGCTCAAGGCTGCCGGTGTCGTCAGGAGCGTCGACGCCTTCGTCTCCGCCCAGGGCAAGCATCCGAAGGGCCAGTCCATTCAGCCGGGCGTCTATGCCCTCAAGAAGCACATGTCCGCGGTGAGCGCCGTCGAATTGATGCTCAGCCCCAAGAGCCGCAACAACCTCATCATTCCCGAGGGCAGGCGGAACGCGTGGGTCTACCAACAGATCGACACGCGCCTGAAACTGGCGAAGGGCACCACCGAAAAGGTCGCCAAGAAGGACTGGCAGAGCCTCGGACTTCCTTCCTGGGCGAATACCAATAAGGACATCAAGGACCCGTTGGAGGGATTCCTCTACCCCTCCAGCTATCCCGTCGTCAAGGGCCAGAAGCCCGAGGACGTCCTCAAGAAGATGGTCGCCCAGGCCGGCGAGAAGTACGACGAACTCGGCCTCCAGGCGAAGGCCAAGGAGCTGCACCTGAAGGACCCGTTGCAGGTCCTCACCGTGGCGAGCCTCGTCCAGGCCGAAGGCAAGTACAAGCACGACTTCGAGAAGGTCGCCACCGTCGTCTACAACCGCCTGAAGCTCAACAACACCGAAACGTACGGTCTGTTGGACTTCGACTCGACGGTGAACTACCTCCGTGGCGAGTCGAAGCTCGGGACCGGGACGGTCGACGCGCTCCGCAGGATCGACGACCCGTACAACACCTACAAGATCAAGGGCCTGCCGCCCGGGCCGATCGGAAACCCGGGTGAAGTCGCGCTGAAGTCGGCGCTGCATCCCGCCAAGGGCAACTGGTACTACTTCGTCTCCGTCAGCGAGGACAAGACGCTCTTCGCCGAGACCAACGAAGAGCAGAACCGGAACCGCGACAAATACCTGAAGGGGCAATGAGCGCGCAGAAGCGACGAGCCGCAGTTCTCGGCTCCCCGATCGCCCATTCCCTCTCCCCGGTGCTGCATCGCGCGGCATATGAGGAGCTGGGGCTGAGTGACTGGTCCTACGACCGTTTCGAGATCGATGAGGCGGCGCTGCCCGCATTCATCGGTGAGCTCGGCCCGGAATGGGCCGGACTTTCGCTGACGATGCCGTTGAAGCGGGCGATCATTCCGCTGCTCGACGAGATCAGCGGGACGGCCGCGTCCGTCGAGGCCGTCAATACGGTGGTGTTCACGGAGGACGGCCGCAAGGTCGGCGACAACACCGATGTCCCCGGCATGGTCGCCGCCCTGCGCGAACACGGCATCGAGCAGGTCGAGTCCGCCGCGATCCTGGGCGCCGGCGCCACCGCGTCGTCGGCGCTCGCCGCCCTGGCGCGGATCTGCGCGGGCGAGGTCGTCGCGTACGTACGCAGTGACGCCCGTGCCACCGAGATGAGGCAGTGGGGCGAGCGGCTCGAAGTGGACGTGCGGACCGAGCCCTGGGAGGACGCGCGCGAGGCGCTGAGCTCGCCGCTGGTGATCGCCACGACTCCGGCGGGCACCACGGACGTCCTTTCGCCCCTCGTACCCGAGCGCCCCGCCACCCTCTTCGACGTGCTGTACGACCCGTGGCCCACCGCTCTCGCGGCCCGCTGGTCGGCGTACGGCGGAGCGGTCGTCAGCGGACTCGACCTGCTCGTGCACCAGGCGGTGCTCCAGGTCGAGCAGATGACGGGACGCGCTCCCGCGCCGCTTGCCGCGATGCGCAAGGCCGGGGAGCACGCGCTCGCCGCACGGTAGGCCCGTGGTCGTGCCCGGCCCGCGCCCCGGTCGCGCCGTGGTCGAGGCCCGTCCGCCAGATGGACCGGACGCGGGTTCCCGTCCCGGGACATGGGAGGATCAGGGTGGCGGGCCAGGGCCGCGCACCCGGCCGCGCCGTCGAAGACCGCAGTTCGAGGCGCGAGCATGAGGAGCATCCGTTGAGCAGGTTGCGTTGGCTGACCGCGGGGGAGTCGCACGGACCCGCGCTTGTCGCGACGTTGGAGGGGCTTCCCGCCGGCGTGCCGATCACGACGGAGATGGTGGCGGATCATCTGGCGCGGCGGCGGCTGGGGTATGGCCGTGGGGCGCGGATGAAGTTCGAGCGTGATGAGGTCACGTTCCTGGGTGGTGTGCGGCATGGGCTGAGTATGGGTTCGCCGGTTGCTGTGATGGTGGGGAACACGGAGTGGCCCAAGTGGGAGCAGGTCATGTCGGCGGATCCGGTGGATCCGGGGGTGCTGGCGGATCTGGCCCGTAATGCGCCGTTGACCAGGCCGCGTCCGGGGCATGCGGATCTGGCGGGGATGCAGAAGTACGGTTTCGATGAGGCGCGTCCGATTCTGGAGCGTGCGTCGGCGCGGGAGACCGCGGCGCGGGTGGCGCTGGGTGCGGTGGCGCGTTCGTACTTGAAGGAGACGGCCGGGATCGAGATTGTCTCGCATGTGACGGAGCTGGCGGCGGCGAAGGCCCCGTACGGTGTCTACCCGACCCCCGCGGACGTGGAGAAGCTTGATGCGGATCCGGTGCGGTGCCTGGATGCGGATGCGTCGAAGGCGATGGTCGCGGAGATCGATCAGGCGCACAAGGACGGCGACACCCTGGGTGGTGTGGTTGAGGTTCTGGCGTACGGGGTGCCGGTGGGGCTGGGTTCGCATGTGCACTGGGACCGGCGTCTGGACGCTCGGCTCGCGGCTGCGTTGATGGGTATTCAGGCGATCAAGGGTGTCGAGGTCGGTGACGGTTTCGATCTGGCGCGGGTGCCGGGTTCGAAGGCGCACGACGAGATCGTGACGACCGAGGAGGGCATCAGGCGGACGTCGGGTCGTTCCGGTGGTACGGAGGGTGGTCTGTCCACGGGTGAGTTGTTGCGGGTGCGTGCGGCGATGAAGCCGATTGCGACGGTGCCGCGTGCGTTGGCGACGGTTGATGTGGTTACGGGTGAGGCGGCCAGGGCGCATCATCAGCGTTCGGATGTGTGTGCGGTGCCGGCGGCGGGGATTGTCGCCGAGGCGATGGTCGCGTTGGTCCTTGCGGATGCGGTGGCGGAGAAGTTCGGTGGTGACAGCGTGCCGGAGACGCGGCGCAACGTGCGGTCCTACCTCGACAACCTGCACATCCGGTGACCGGCCCGCGGATCGTTCTCGTCGGCCCCATGGGCGTGGGCAAGACGACGGTCGGAGAGCTGCTCGCCGACCGTCTCGGCATCACGTTCCGGGACACCGACGCCGACATCGTGGCCGCCCAGGGCCGGGAGATCTCCGACATCTTCGTCGACGAGGGTGAGGCGTACTTCCGCGAGCTGGAGAAGGCCGCCGTCGCCACGGCCCTCGCCGAGCACGACGGTGTCCTCGCGCTCGGCGGCGGTGCCGTGCTCGACGCGTCGACGCGTGCGCTGCTCTGCGAACACCCCGTCGTCTGTCTCTCGATGGACGTCGAGGAAGCCGTCAAGCGCACCGGCCTCAACCAGGCCCGCCCGCTCCTCGCGGTCAACCCCCGCAAGCAGTGGCGCGAGCTGATGGACGCCCGCCGTCCGCTGTACGCCGAAGTCGCCCGCGCGGTCGTCGCCACCGACGGCCGCACCACCGATGAGGTCGCCCGAGCGGTCCTCGACGCACTGGAGTTGAAGGAAGCATGACGACGGAGCAGACCCCCACCCGCATCCACGTCGGGGGCACCGCCGGCACGGATCCGTACGAGGTCCTGGTCGGTCGGCAGCTCCTCGGCGAGCTGCCCGGCCTCATCGGCGACCAGGCCAAGCGGGTCGCCGTGATCCACCCCGAGGCGCTCGCCGAGACCGGTGACGCGCTCCGCCAGGACCTCGCCGACCAGGGGTACGAGGCGGTCGCCATCCAGGTGCCGAACGCCGAGGAGGCCAAGACGGCGGAGGTCGCCGCGTACTGCTGGAAGGCCCTTGGCCAGTCCGGCTTCACGCGCAGCGACGTCATCGTCGGCGTGGGCGGCGGCTCCTCCACGGACCTCGCCGGGTTCGTGGCGGCGACCTGGCTGCGCGGCGTGCGGTGGATCGCCGTACCGACCACGGTGCTCGGCATGGTCGACGCGGCCGTCGGCGGCAAGACGGGCATCAACACCGCCGAGGGCAAGAACCTCGTCGGCTCCTTCCACCCGCCGGCCGGCGTCCTCTGCGACCTCGCGGCGCTCGACTCGCTCCCGGTGAACGACTACGTCTCCGGACTCGCGGAGATCATCAAGGCCGGCTTCATCGCCGACCCGGCGATCCTGGAGCTCATCGAGGCTGACCCGCAGGCGGCCCGCACGCCCGAGGGCCCGCACACCGCCGAGCTGATCGAGCGCTCCATCAGGGTCAAGGCCGAGGTCGTCTCCGGCGACCTCAAGGAGGCGGGCCTGCGCGAGATCCTCAACTACGGGCACACCCTCGCGCACGCCATCGAGAAGAACGAGCGCTACAAGTGGCGCCACGGTGCCGCGGTCTCCGTCGGCATGCACTTCGCGGCCGAACTCGGCCGCCTGGCGGGCCGCCTCGACGACGCCACGGCCGACCGGCACCGCACGGTCCTGGAATCGGTCGGACTCCCGCTGACCTACCGCTACGACCAGTGGCCCAAGCTGCTCGAGACCATGAAGGTCGACAAGAAGTCCCGCGGTGACCTGCTGCGCTTCATCGTCCTCGACGGCCTGGGCAAGCCGACCGTCCTTGAGGGTCCCGACCCGGCCGTACTGCTCGCCGCCTACGGCGAAGTGGGCCAGTAGTACCAAGTAGCATCCGCTGTACGCGGCCGTCGGATCAGGCCACGGGCACTTCACGGCCTCCCCGGCCGTTCACACAACGACGGCCGGGGGCGGTACCGTTCGGTAACGGGCGGCCCGGCCGCCGCCCGACCAGCGTCAGTCGCACGAGACGGAGTGGCACCGGATGCAGCACGCAGTGGGATCTCCGCTGCCGCCGCCCCACCAGCCGGGGCACGGACCGGCCACCGGCTGGTCGCCGGCCGCACACCACCCGAGCGCTCCGCCTCCCGGAGCGCAGGACCACGCAGCGATGGCCCCCGGCTTCACGGGCGGGCCCGCTCCGCAGCCACCGGGACAGCTGCCGCACGCCACGCACGCGCAGGGGCAGACTCCGATGCCGCACGCCCCGGCCGCGCCCCAGCCCCCTTCGCACGGCCTCGGCCCGGTGCCCGTGCCCCCGGAGAGCACGGGCCACGTCCAGCTGCCGCCGGGCGGCCCCGTCGCGATGCCGAGCCCGCCGCAGGGCACGGCACCGACCGACACCGGCGCCACGACGCTCGCCGTGCTGCTCATCGGCCCCGCGGGTGCGGGCAAGACGAGCGTCGCCAAGTACTGGGCGGAGCACCGGCACGTGCCGACCGCCCACATCAGCCTCGATGACGTACGGGAGTGGGTGCGCTCCGGGTTCGCCGACCCCCAGACCGGCTGGAACGACCACTCCGAAGCGCAGTACCGCCTGGCCCGCCGCACCTGCGGCTTCGCCGCCCGCAACTTCCTCGCCAACGGCATCTCCTGCATCCTCGACGACGCGGTCTTCCCCGACCGCCCGGTCGTCGGCCTCGGCGGCTGGAAGCGCCATGTGGGCCCCGGCCTGCTGCCGGTGGTCCTGCTCCCCGGCCTGGAGGTCGTCCTGGAGCGCAACGCCGAGCGCAGCGGCAACCGCCGCCTGACCGACGAGGAAGTGGCCCGCATCCACGGCCGCATGGCCGGCTGGTACGGCTCGGGCCTGCCCATCATCGACAATTCCCAACTCGACGTCCCCGCCACGGCCCGCATCCTCGACGACGTCCTGGCCCACGCCATCGCGAGCCCCCCGCAGTGGTAGCCCCGGCCGTCGGCCACGGCTGACACCAGTACTGGTGAGCGGCGCCGCCCGGTCGGACGCGCCCGCCGGGCCGTGCGGGCGCGGCGCTCGTAGGCTCGCCCCATGTCAGAGGTGTACGCGGTCCGCAGGGAGCGGGTCAGGGAGCGCTGTGCCGCCGGTGGTGGCGCCGCGGCGCTGGTCTCCCGGCCCGCCAACGTCCGCTATCTCGCCGGTGCCGCTCCCGCCGGAGCCGTACTCCTCGTCGGCAAGGACGAGGACGTACTGCTCTGCGGGAGCCCGCCCGGCGACCAGCAGAGCGAAGGGCGGCCCGACGAGGCGCTGCGGCTGCGGGCGCTGCCCACGCCGGGTGCCGACCCGGCCGTCGCGGGGGCCGGTCTGGCGGTCGCCCAGGGCGCCGACGTGCTGGCCGTCGAGGAGCACCATCTGACCGTCGGCAGGCACCGCGCGCTCGCGTCGGTCGCGCCCGGGCTGCGCCTGACGGATCTCGGGACGGCCGTCGAGCAGCTGCGCCTGGTCAAGGACGAGGAGGAACTCTCCTGCCTGCGGATCGCCGCCGAGATCGCCGACCAGGCACTGGGCGAGCTGCTCGAATCCATTCTCGTGGGGCGCACGGAGCGGCACCTGGCGCTGGAGCTGGAGCGGCGGCTCATCGACCACGGGGCGGACGGCGCGGCGTTCCCGACGTCGGTCGGCACCGGCCCGAACTCCGGCAGGGGCGGCCACCGGCCCTCGGACCGGCGGGTGGAGGAGGGCGACTTCCTCTCCGTGTGCCTGGGGGCGAGCTACCGCGGATACCGCTGCGAGATCGGGCGTACCTTCGTCATCGGCACGTCGCCCGCCGACTGGCAGATCGAACTGTACGACCTGGTCTTCGCGGCGCAGCGGGCCGGGCGCGAGGCCCTTCTGCCCGGCGCCGCCTGCCGTGATGTGGACCGGGCGGCACGTCACGTACTGGGCTCCGGCGGCTATACGGAAGGGCTTGCTCCACTGACTGGACATGGTGTGGGGCTCGAAATCGACGAGGACCCGCAGTTGGCGCCCGCGGCCATGGGTAAACTGGACGCCTGCGTGCCGGTCACCGTCGAACCGGGGGTTCACCTCCCGGGCCGGGGCGGTGTCCGGATCGATGACACGCTAGTCGTGCGCCCCGAGGCGGACGGCGGACCCGAGCTACTCACCATCACGACCAAGGAATTGCTCGCGCTCTGACGTGCGCGCGTGAACCGGGGTCGTCCACCAGTCAGTCAGTGCAGGAGATTGAAGCAACCGTGGCTTCCACGAACGACCTCAAGAACGGCCTGGTGCTCAAGCTCGAAGGCGGCCAGCTCTGGTCCGTCGTCGAGTTCCAGCACGTAAAGCCCGGCAAGGGCCCGGCCTTCGTGCGCACCAAGCTCAAGAACGTGCTCTCCGGCAAGGTCGTCGACAAGACGTTCAACGCCGGCGTCAAGGTCGAAACGGCCACGATCGACAAGCGCGACATGCAGTTCTCCTACATGGACGGCGACTACTTCGTCTTCATGGACATGGAGACCTACGACCAGCTGCACGTCGACCGCAAGGCCGTCGGCGACGCCGCCAACTTCCTGATCGAGGGCTTCACCGCCACCGTCGCGCAGCACGAGGGCGAGGTGCTCTTCGTCGAGCTGCCCGCCGCCGTCGAGCTGACCATCCAGGAGACCGAGCCGGGCGTCCAGGGCGACCGCTCCACCGGCGGCACCAAGCCCGCCACCCTGGAGACCGGCCACCAGATCCAGGTGCCGCTCTTCATCACCACGGGCGAGAAGATCAAGGTCGACACCCGTGACAGCGGCTACCTCGGCCGGGTGAACAGCTAACCGTGGCTGCTCGTAACACGGCCCGCAAGCGCGCCTTCCAGATCCTCTTCGAGGCAGACCAGCGCGGTACCGATGTCCTGACGGTGCTCGCCGACTGGGTGCGCCACTCGCGGTCCGACACCCGGCAGCCGCCGGTGAGCGAGTACACGATGGAGCTCGTCGAGGGATACGCGGAGCATGAGCGCCGCATCGACGAACTCATCGCGCAGTACGCCGTCGGATGGACCCTGGACCGCATGCCGGTCGTCGACCGGAACATCCTGCGCCTCGGCGCCTACGAGCTCGTCTGGGTCGACGGGACGCCGGACGCCGTGGTGCTCGACGAGGCGGTCCAGCTCGCCAAGGAGTTCTCCACGGACGACTCGCCCGCCTTCGTCAACGGTCTGCTCGGACGCTTCAAGGATCTGAAGCCGTCCCTGCGCCGGGACGAGGCATAAGGCGTCGTCGTACGTCATCGGAGGGCCCGCAGCCAACAGCTGCGGGCCCTCCGATTTTTCTTGGTGCCGCCGATTCTTCTCCGCGCCGGAATGCGCCCGGGCATACGGAAAACCGCCGGGGCGGCCGCGCCTTTCGGC
>NZ_JBHVYE010000025.1:0-114210 GCF_042881135.1 Streptomyces sp. NPDC058284 | reverse complement strand
CGGAGCATGCCCTGCGGGCTTGCGTCGCTTGCTGTAATCGATGGCCATCGCGTCCCCTGAGCTGGGGTGTTGCAACGACCACTAGAACTCAAGCCTGCGCGGCGGGGCCCATCGGCGTAGTCAGATCAGGCCGTGCTCCCGCAGGTAGTCCAGCTGCGCCCTGACCGAGAGCTCCGCCGCCGGCCACAGCGAGCGGTCCACGTCCGCGTACACATGCGCGACGACGTCCGACGCCTCCGTGTGGCCGTTCTCCACGGCCGTCTCGACCTGGGCCAGTCGGTTGGCGCGGTGCGCGAGGTAGAACTCGACGGCGCCCTGGGCGTCCTCCAGGACCGGGCCGTGGCCCGGCAGGACGGTGTGGACGCCGTCGTCCACCGCCAGCGAGCGCAACCGGCGCAGGGAGTCCAGGTAGTCGCCGAGACGGCCGTCAGGATGCGCCACGACCGTGGTGCCACGGCCCAGGACCGTGTCACCCGTCAGGACGGCTTGGTCGGCGGGCAGGTGGAAGCAGAGCGAGTCCGCCGTGTGGCCGGGGGTCCCGACCACATGCATCTCCAGGCCACCGGTCGTGATCACGTCACCGGCCGACAGGCCCTCGTCGCCGAGGCGCAG
The DNA here is from genome assembly GCF_042881135.1 of Streptomyces sp. NPDC058284. Taxonomy (NCBI): domain Bacteria; kingdom Bacillati; phylum Actinomycetota; class Actinomycetes; order Kitasatosporales; family Streptomycetaceae; genus Streptomyces; species Streptomyces sp. NPDC058284. The sequence goes on along the minus strand of NZ_JBHVYE010000025.1, from coordinate 113,598 downwards.
GGCGGGGTCCAGTGCGCGGACGTGAGTGCGGGTCAGCTCGGCGAAGCGGGTGGCGCCCTCGGCGTGGTCGGGGTGGCCGTGGGTGAGGAGCGTCAGGGCGACCCGTTTGCCCGCCTTCTCCGCGGTCTCTATGACGCGGCTCAGGTGGGCGTCGTCCAGCGGGCCCGGGTCGATGACCACCGCGAGCGGTGAGTCCGGCTCGGAGACGATCCAGGTGTTCGTGCCGTCCAGGGTCATCGCGGAGGCGTTGGGCGCGAGGACGTTGACCGTGCGGGGGGTGGCGGGGCCGCTTAGGGCTCCGCCCCGGGGCTGGCCGGGAAGGGCGGCGGCGTCGGTCATGTGGGGTGACTCCTGTCGGGGTGGGCGTGTGCGGTGGCGTGGGCGGTTGCGTGTGCGGTGGCGTGTGCGGTTGCGCTGGGGCTGGGGTCTGCGCCGGTTCTTCGTCTGTGGGGCGGGGCCGCGGGGGTATGTGCGTACTCGCTATCCCTGCGTCACGCTGCACGGACAATGGCGCTACAGGATGCTCGGTGCTCCGTTCGCACATACCCCCACGTCCCCTCGGGAGCGCGTGCGACCGCGCCCCGGTGGGGGTTGACCCGTCCTGCCGTACGTTGCGGGGCAAACGCCCCCGCCCCCGCCCCTACTCCCGCCGTGCGTCGCGGGGCAAACGGGTGGGTGGGTGGGATGGATCCGCCGTGAAGCGGCGGGCCTGTCCGCACCCGCGGACGGGAGACGGGGAGAGACCCCACCCACCGCTGAGGTAACCCGCCAGGGGCACGTCACTGGCTGCCGCCGCCCGCCACCACACGTTTCGTGAACTCCTCGTGGCCCGGCCAGGACAGGATCAATTCGTCGCCCTCCAGACGCGCTTGCGCCAGTACGGGGGTCATGTCCTGGGACGGGGCCGCGGCCAGGGCGGCCCGGGGCGAGGGGTGGGGGCTCAGGGAACGCAGCGTCGCGATGGTGGGCGGCATCATCAGGAGTTCACCCGCGTCGTAGCGCGCGGCCGCCTCCGCGGGGGCGATCCAGACCGTGCGGTCGGCCTCCGTGGAGGCGTTGCGCGTGCGCTGGCCCTCGGGCAGTGCGGCCACGAAGAAGAACGTGTCGTACCGCTTCGGCTCGAACTCGGGGGTGATCCAGCGGGCCCACGCGGCCAGGAGGTCGCTGCGCAGATACAGGCCCCGGCGGTCCAGGAACTCCGCGAAGGAGAGGTCGCGGGCGACCAGGGCCTCGCGGTCCGACTCCCAGTCGTCGCCCGTGGTGTCGCCGACGACCGTGTCCGGGGACGGCCCGGCGAGCAGCACGCCCGCCTCCTCGTACGTCTCACGGACCGCCGCACAGACGATCCGCTGGGCGGCGGCCTCGTCGTCGACGCCCAGGCGGGCCGCCCAGGAGGCTCGCGCGGGGCCCGCCCAGCGCACCAGGTGGTCGTCGTCGCGCGGGTCGACGCCGCCGCCCGGATACGCGTACGCGCCCCCGGCGAAGGCCATGGAGGCGCGTCTGCGCAACATGTGTACTTCCGGCCCACCGCCGCCCGCCCTGAGCAGCATGACGGTCGCGGCGCGGCGCGGAACGGCCGGAGTCAGCGAGCCGCTCGCGAGGGCGCGGATGCGGTCGGGCCACTCCGGGGGGTACCACTGCCCATTTGCCATGGGCGGAGGCTATCCCCTGGTGGGCTGATGTTCGAGAGGCAACTATCGGTGCCTACAGAGGTACCGATAAGCGATATCCGCATCCCTGAAAGGCCGAAAGACGCTTACGCCTCCTTCAACTCGCTGACGCTTCCGTCAGCTCGCTCACGCCTCCGTCAGCTCCACCTGGAACTCGACCTCGACCGGAGCGTCCAGCGGGAGGACGGCCACGCCCACGGCGCTGCGCGCGTGCACGCCCTTGTCGCCGAGCACCTCACCGAGGAGCTCACTGGCGCCGTTGATCACGCCGGGCTGGCCCGTGAAGTCCGGGGCGGACGCGACGAAGCCGACGACCTTCACGACGCGCGCGATGCGGTCCAGGTCACCGGCGACCGACTTGATCGCGGCAAGGCCGTTCAGCGCGCAGGTGCGGGCCAGGTCCTTGGCCTCCTCCGGGGTGACCTCGCCGCCGACCTTGCCGGTCACGGCGAGCTTGCCCTCCACCATCGGGAGCTGGCCCGCGGTGTAGACGTACACGCCGGACTGGACGGCCGGCTGGTAGGAGGCGAGCGGCGGCACGACCTCGGGCAGGGTCAGCCCGAGCTCGGCGAGGCGGGCCTCGACGGCGCCGCTCATGCCTGCTTCTCCCGCTTCAGGTAGGCCACGAGCTGCTCGGGGTTGTTCGGCCCGGGAACGACCTGGACCAGCTCCCAGCCGTCCTCGCCCCAGGTGTCAAGAATCTGCTTCGTGGCGTGGACGAGCAGAGGCACGGTTGCGTATTCCCACTTGGTCATGTGGCCGACTGTAGTCGGTGTGGGGGGCTGCTCAGGGTGGGCTCCTGCATGGTCCGGCCGGCGACTGGTTAGGCTCGGAAGGGTGAGCAGGCTCCAGGTCGTCAGTGGCAAGGGCGGTACCGGCAAGACCACGGTGGCCGCGGCCCTCGCGCTCGCCCTGGCGACGGAGGGCAAACGCACCCTCCTCGTCGAGGTCGAGGGCAGGCAGGGCATCGCGCAGCTCTTCGAGACGGAGGCGCTGCCTTATGAGGAGCGGAAGATCGCCGTCGCTCCCGGGGGCGGGGAGGTGTATGCCCTCGCCATCGACCCCGAGCTGGCGCTTCTCGACTACCTCCAGATGTTCTACAAGCTGGGGGGCGCGGGCCGGGCCCTGAAGAAGCTCGGGGCCATCGACTTCGCGACCACCGTCGCACCGGGCCTGCGGGACGTCCTGCTGACCGGCAAGGCGTGCGAGGCGGTGCGCCGCAAGAACAAGAGCGGGCGGTACGCGTACGACTGCGTGGTGATGGACGCCCCGCCGACCGGCCGCATCACCCGTTTCCTGAACGTGAACGACGAGGTCGCCGGGCTCGCCAAGATCGGGCCGATACACAATCAGGCGCAGGCCGTGATGCGGGTCCTGAAGTCCCCGGAGACGGCCGTGCACCTGGTGACACTCCTGGAGGAGATGCCCGTCCAGGAGACCGCGGACGGGGTCGCCGAGCTGCGGGCCGCGCAGCTGCCCGTGGGGCGCCTCATCGTGAACATGGTGCGCCCGGCCCTCCTGGACGAGGCGTCGCTGACGCTCGGTCTGGAGCAGGCGCCCCGTACGGCGGTCGCCAAGTCCCTGGCCGCCGCCGGGCTCGGCGGCGCGCGGCGGGGCGGGGCGGCCGAGCGGCTCGTCGACCCGCTCCTGGAGCAGGCCGCCGAGTACGCCGAGCGGTTCGCCCTTGAGCGTGACCAGCGCGCCCTGCTGACCGGGTTCGGACAGCCTCTGCACGAACTCCCGCTCCTCGCGGGCGGGATGGACCTCGCGGGCCTCTACGAGCTCGCCACGGCACTGCGGAAGCAAGGGATCGCATGACCAGGGAGACCGGAGGCGCCGCGCCCCAGAAGTCGGCGCGGAACCAGGAGACGGCGCGGACGCAGGAGACGGCGCGGAACCAGGAGACGGCGCGGACGCAGGAGACGGCGCGGACGCAGAGGGCGGCACGGACCCTGGAGCCCGGTCTCGTCCTCGACGTGGACTCCCTGATCGACGACCCGAAAACCCGGATCGTCGTGTGCTGCGGTTCCGGGGGTGTCGGCAAGACGACCACGGCGGCCGCCATCGGGCTGCGTGCGGCGGAGCGGGGCCGCAAGACCGTCGTCCTTACCATCGACCCGGCGCGCAGGCTCGCGCAGTCCATGGGCATCGACTCGCTCGACAATGTTCCGCGGCAGGTCAAGGGCATCGAAGGGCCCGGCGAACTGCACGCCATGATGCTCGACATGAAGCGCACCTTCGACGAGATCGTCGAGGCGCACACGGACAAGGAACGCGCCAAGGCGATCCTCAACAACCCCTTCTACCAGTCGCTTTCGGCGGGCTTCGCGGGCACGCAGGAGTACATGGCGATGGAGAAGCTGGGGCAGCTGCGCTCCCGCGACGAGTGGGACCTGATCGTCGTCGACACACCGCCTTCGCGCTCGGCGCTCGACTTCCTGGACGCTCCCAAGCGGCTCGGCTCCTTCCTGGACGGGAAGTTGATCCGCGTCCTGATGGCGCCGGCGAAGGTGGGCGGCCGGGCCGGGATGAAGTTCCTGAACGTCGGGATGTCGATGATGACGGGGGCCCTGGGCAAGCTGCTCGGCGGGCAGCTGCTGCGTGACGTGCAGATGTTCGTGACGGCGATGGACAGCATGTTCGGCGGCTTCCGCACCCGGGCCGACGCGACGTACCGGCTGTTGCAGGCGCCCGGCACGGCGTTCCTGGTGGTGGCCTCGCCGGAGCGGGACGCGCTGCGGGAGGCGGCGTACTTCGTGGAGCGGCTCGCCGCGGACGACATGCCGCTGGCGGGTCTCGTACTGAACCGTGTGCACGGCAGCGGCGCCGCCCAGCTGTCGGCCGAGCGGGCACTCGCCGCTGCGGAAAATCTTGAGGAACGTCGCATTGTGGATCAGGGGGGCGGGAAGGTAGGAGTTCGTAACTCCCCCGAGTTTCCTGCCACTTCAGAATCCTCTGCTCCAGAATTCTCTGCTACGCCGGCCCCCTCCGCGCCGCCCGAATCTTCTGTGCCGCCCGAAGCCCCCACGCTGCCGGAGGGCCCCACTTCTCACGAGCCCGAGACCGAGCCTGAAACCGAACCCGAGACTGCGTCCGGATCCAAGCCCGAGGCCGAGCCTGCGTCCGATTCGGTACGCGAGCAACCGGTCACCGACGCGTGTGTCGAGCAGATGACCGCGGGGCTGCTGCGCCTGCACGCGGAGCGCATGCAGTTGCTCGTGCGCGAACAGCGCACGCGTGACCGCTTCACCGCGCTCCACCCCGAGGTGGCGGTGGCCGAAGTGGCCGCGCTCCCCGGTGATGTGCATGACCTTGCGGGGCTCCGGGCCGTAGGGGACCGGCTGGCGGGCTGACGCTGGGGGACGCCGGGGGCCCTGGTGGGGAACGTGGATGGGGGTTCATCGCCCCGATGGGGTACCCGCCTACCCCACCGCCGCGTAGCTCTCGTACGTCTCCTCGTCCTCCAAGTCCACGGGCAGCAGGCCCGTACCGCGCTCGTACTCGGAGCGCGCTGTCTCCAGGAGCCTGCGCCATGAGGTGACCGTGGGACGCCTGCGCAGCAGTGCGCGGCGCTCCCGCTCCGTCATGCCACCCCACACGCCGAACTCGACGCGATTGTCCAGCGCGTCGGCCAGGCATTCGGTCCGCACCGGACACCCGGTGCACACCGCCTTGGCCCTGTTCTGCGCTGCTCCTTGAACGAACAGTTCATCCGGATCGGTAGTGCGGCAGGCCGCCTGCGCACTCCAGTCGGTTACCCAGCCCATACCGGCGCCGTCCTCTCCCGAATCGAGGCTCCCCCACGGCGGCAGCGGCATATGCACCGCCGCCAGTTGAGGACGTTACGGAAGGTGGGCACAGCGCAACACCCCCTTCGGGCCCAATCTTGAATGGCCCGAACGGACTATGCGTAAGCGGCAGATCACCCGACGGAGTGAGCGGACGACATCCGTGAGGAAATCGGCATTCCGGGACAGTTCAGTTGAGCCACAACGGACGCCGGGCGTCACATGAGGCGGATTCGGACAGGAATCCGCGCGATGCGGGGGCGGTCGGGAGCGGGGAAGGGGGTGTTGCTGAACCGCACGGCAGTGACAGTTGAGAGCAGCTTAGGCCAAGGCATTGGGGTCTGTCCGGAGAATCAGAACGTCGGCGGCGCGCACTTGTGGGACCCCGGGGGACGATGACGTAAGGGCTACGCGGCGACGACTCGACCGTCACACGACGGCAGACGCGTCAGACGCGACGGCCATGCAACGGCTGGCTCGACGGCAGGCACGACAGCCACGAAATCCCGAAGATCACCCGCTCCCTCGGAACGCCGCCGCGTACGGATTAGGCTGCCCCCATGGGAAACAAGCGCTCGGGCGGTGGTCTGTCACCAACTCAGCAGGCCGCGAAGTTCCTCGGAGTCAGCGTCCTGGCGGGTGCGGTGCTGGCCGGGATCGCCCTGCCCGCGTTCGGAGCGCTGGGCCTCGCGGCCAAGGGTTCGGTCGAGGGGTTCGACGAGATCCCCGCCAACCTGAAGCAGCCGCCGCTCAGTCAGCGCACCACGATCCTGGACAACAAGGGCGGTCAGATCGCCACGGTGTACTCGCGTGACCGCACCGTCGTGAAGCTGAAGAACATCTCGCCGTACATGCAGAAGGCGATCGTCGCGATCGAGGACTCCCGCTTCTACGAGCACGGCGCGGTCGACCTCAAGGGCATCCTGCGCGCGCTCAACCAGAACGCGCAGAGCGGCGGCGTCTCGCAGGGCGCGTCCACGCTGACCCAGCAGTACGTGAAGAACGTCTTCGTCGAGGAGGCGGGCGACGACCCGACGAAGGTCGCCGAGGCCACGCAGCAGACGCTCGGCCGCAAGATCCGCGAGCTGAAGTACGCGATTCAGGTCGAGGAGAAGCTGGGCAAGAAGCGCATTCTCAAGAACTACCTCAACATCACCTACTTCGGGCAGCAGGCCTACGGCGTCGAGGCCGCGTCCCAGCGCTACTTCTCCAAGCCCGCCAAGGACCTGAAGCTCCAGGAGGCCGCGCTCCTCGCCGGCATCGTGCAGTCGCCGAGCCGGTACGACCCGGTCAACGACTCGGCGGAGGCCACCAAGCGGCGCAACGTCGTGCTGCAGCGCATGGTCGAGACGCACGACATCTCGCAGGCCGAGGCGGACACCGCCAAGAAGGCGGACCTGGGCCTGAAGGTGAGCCGGCCCGAGAAGGGCTGCATCACCTCGGTCAACGGCGCGGGCTTCTTCTGCGACTACGTACGCGAGGTGTTCCTCAACGACCCGGTCTTCGGCAAGACCCGCGAGGACCGGGCCAAGGTCTGGAACCGGGGCGGTCTGAAGGTTCGTACGACCCTCGACCCGCAGGCGCAGCACTCGGTGCAGGCGTCCATCAAGAAGCACGTGAACAAGACGGACGACGTGGCGACCGCCGCCGCGATCGTCGAGCCGGGCACGGGCAAGATCCTCGGCATGGGCCAGTCGCGTCCTTACGGCTTCAAGAAGGACGAGACCACGATCAACCTCTCCGTGGACCACGGCATGGGCGGCGGCGCGGGCTACCAGCCCGGATCGACGTTCAAGCCGATCGTGGCGGCCGCGGCCCTGGAGGGCGGCAAGTCGGCGGGGCAGAACTACGCGTCCCCGTACGAGATGCCGTATCCGGAACGGGTCTCCACCTGTTCCGGCAAGGACTGGGTGAACACCAACAACGAAGAGCTCAGCAACGAGAACGAGTCCGAGGTCGGCCCGTACGGCATGCGGGAGGCGACCGCCAAGTCGGTCAACACCTACTACGTGCAGCTCATCGGCGACATCGGCATCTGCCCGGTGACGAAGATGGCCGACAAGATGGGCGTCGAGCGCGCCGACGGCAAGACGATGGCGCAGGCCCCCTCGATCGCGCTCGGCACCCAGGAGGTGTCGCCGCTGACGATGGCCGGCGCGTACGCGTCCTTCGCCTCGCGCGGCACGTACTGCACGCCGATCGCCATCGAGGCGATCACGACGCTCGGCGGCAAGTCGCTGCCGGTGCCGAAGACGACGTGCTCGCGCGCCATGTCGCAGAAGACCGCCGACACTATCAACACCCTGCTGAAGGGCGTGGTCGAGGACGGTACGGGCCGGCAGGCCGGGCTCGGCTCCCGCGCGAGCGCGGGCAAGACCGGTACGACCGACTACCGCTACGCCGCCTGGTTCGTGGGCTACACCCCGAACATGTCGGGCGCGGTCTGGGTCGGCGACCCGCAGCACAAGCGGCAAATGGTCAACATCCCCATCGGCGGAGTCACGTACGACAAGGTCTTCGGTGGCGAGGTGCCGGGTCCGATCTGGCGCGACGCGATGAGCGGCGCCCTCACGGGCAAGCCGTCGCCGGGCTTCAACACCGTGCACCTTCCCGGCGACGACAAGGACCGGGACGGGAACGGGAACGGAGACGGGGACCACGGCGGCGGCCATGACGACAAGCCCGGCGGGGGCGGGGGCGGCGGTAATGGCGGCGGCAACGGCGGTGGCGGTGGCGGTGGCCACGACGGTGACGGCGGCGGGGGCGGCACCTGGCCGGAGTTCCCGCCGGGCGTGATCGGCGGCAATGGAAACGGCAACGGCGGGAACGGGAACGGCTTCGGGGGCGGGATCGGCGGCTGGCCCCGGTAGCTCTGCCGATAGCTCGTCCTGTACGTGAACGAGGGCGCTCCCTGCTTCAGGGGGCGCCCTCGTTCACGTACAGGTACGGGTAGGCGTACGGGTACGGGTACGGGTAGGCGTACAGGTACGGGTACGCGTACGGGTGCTGCTGCTCAGCGGACGGCGCTGTCTCAGCCCGCGAGGAGCTGCTTGACCGTGGCGGCGACGCGGCCGCCCTCGGCCAGACCCGCGACCTTCGGGTTCACGATCTTCATGACCTGGCCCATGGCGCGCGGGCCCTCGGCGCCGGCGGCCCTGGCCTCCTCGACGGCCTGCGCGACGATCGCCTTGAGCTCGTCGTCGGAGAGCTGCTTGGGAAGGTACTCGGCGAGGATCTCGCCCTCCGCCTTCTCCCGCTCCGCCTGCTCGGTGCGCCCGGCCTGCCCGAAGGCCTCGGCGGCCTCACGGCGCTTCTTCGCCTCGCGGGCGATCACCTTCTGCACGTCGTCGTCGGAGAGCTCGCGGGCCTCGGTGCCCGCCACCTCCTCCTTCGTGACGGCGGTGAGGGTCAGCCGGAGCGTCGAGGAGCGCAGCTCGTCGCGCCCCCGGATCGCGGCGGTGAGGTCTTCCTGCAGCTTCGACTTGAGCGTGGTCATGGGTCGATTGTGGCAGGTCCACGGGATGTTCCGCCCGCCGATTTCCTCCGGGGGCCGGGGGGTTGCCCGGACGCCGCTGCCGGACGCCGCTGCCGGACGGTGCCCGTCCGGGGTCTGACACGATGGGGGGATGCGCGCGCGATACGCAGTACCCCTGGGCATCACGGCGACGGCTGCGGCCGGTCTCGCCTACTCGGTGGGCTTCGAGGCCCGTTCCTTCCGGCTGCGGCGGGTCACCGTGCCCGTACTGCCGACGGGGATGCGCCCCCTGAGAGTCCTCCAGGTCTCCGACATCCACATGGTGTCCGGACAGCGCAAGAAGCAGCGGTGGCTGCGCTCGCTGGCGGGCCTGCGCCCCGACTTCGTGATCAACACAGGCGACAACCTGTCCGACCCGGAGGGCGTCCCGGAGACGCTGGACGCGCTCGGCCCGCTGATGGAGTTCCCCGGGGCGTACGTCTTCGGCTCGAACGACTACTACGGCCCCAAGCCCCGCAACCCCGCCCGCTACCTGGTCGAGAAGGTCCAGGGCAAGCACGGTCTGAACGGCAACGCACCCGCCGTCGGCGTCATCCACAACCCCTGGGAGGGCCTGCGCGACGGGTTCGACGCCGCGGGCTGGGTGAACCTCACGAACACGCGGGGAGCGCTGAAGATCGACGGCTACGAGATCGGGCTCACGGGTGTGGACGACCCGCACATCAAACGTGACCGGTACGCGCGCGTGGCGGGCGGTCCGGACGCCGGGGCCGACTTCTCGATGGGCATCGTGCACGCCCCGTACCTGCGCGCCCTGGACGCCTTCGCGGCCGACGGCTACCCGCTGATCCTCGCCGGCCACACCCACGGCGGGCAGGTCTGCATCCCGTTCTACGGGGCACTCGTCACCAACTGCGACCTGGACACGGACCGCGTGAAGGGCCTCTCCACGCATACGGCGGAGGGCCGCACGTCCTACATGCACGTGTCGGCGGGTTGCGGAGCGAACCGCTACACACCGATGCGGTTCGCGTGCCCTCCGGAGGCGACGCTGCTGACGTTGACGGGGCGGGGCTGACGTAGCGGCGGGGCGGGGCTGACGTAGCGGCGGGGCGGGCCTCGTCGCGGCCTCCCTTCGTCGCGGGGCTCAGTCCTCACGGGGCTGATTCCGTCACGGGCTGACCGACACGGGCGCCGTCACGGCGGACATGTGAGGGGGACGGTGCCTACGGTGGGGGCATGTTCGCTCCGATATGCCCCATACACCCGATACGCGATGTACGCCGGGCATGGCGGTCACGCCCGACTGACCGACGGGATCAGGCGTACCAACTGCGCCAGGCAGGCCAGCGACACCGGCCCCACCAGGCACGTCACCTCACCCACCTCACACGCAAGGCTGCCACCGGTCCGGAAGTTCCCGCCGAGGCGGTGGTGCCGCCCGTACGCCGTCCCCTCGCAGCCGTGTTCCGCGCGCTGCTGGCGCTGGCCGCGGTGACCGGGGTCGTGATCGACCTGTCCCTGGGGAGCCCCCTACGGGTCCTCAGCTACTTCACGATCCAGAGCAATGTGCTGGTGGCCGTGGTGCTCGGTCTCTCGGCGGGGCATGCCTGGCGGGGCCGCCGACCGCTCCCGGCCTGGCTGTCCGGCGGCACGCTCCTCTTCATCGCGATCACGGGCCTCGTCTACCACCTGATCCTGGCCGACGACACGAGCGGCTTCTCGATGACGGAGACCACTGAGGCGGTGTCCGCCATGCCCGCCATGTCAGGCTGGCACTCCGTCGCCAACCAGCTCCTGCACACCGTGACGCCGATCGGTGTGGCCCTGGACTGGCTCCTGCTCACCAGGCCGGGCGGCCTGCGCCCCCGCCATGCGGCCCTGTGGCTGCTCTACCCCCTGGCCTACCTGGCCTTCGCCCTCTCCCGCGGCGCCCTGCTCCCCCCGGGCCCGCCGGCCCGCTACCCATACCCGTTCCTGGACGTCGACATCCACGGCTACGCGGGGATCCTGGGCAACGCCGCCCTCTTCGGCCTGGCCTTCTGCGCCCTGGCCCTGCTCATCGTCGCCCTGGACCATGTCCGCCCCCAGCCCCGGCCCCGCAAAAACCGGATTTCGTCTCCGGGCGCCGGTCCGCTAAAGTAATCGGTGTCGCCACGGCCTGCACAGCAAGCCGCTGGACCAACGACATCGGGGTGTAGCGCAGCTTGGCAGCGCGCTTCGTTCGGGACGAAGAGGTCGTGGGTTCAAATCCCGCCACCCCGACAGCTGAAATACCAGGTCAAGGGCCTGATCCTCTCTGAGGGTCAGGCCCTTTCTGTGTCTCCGGAGATCGTTTGGGAGAAATCTGGGAGAAGATCTTGACCGGAGTCTCCCAGCGAGCAGCAGCCGCACCCATCTGACCACCACATCCCCGCACCCCTCTCATGTGCGCGTTCGTGAACTGGGTGCCATGCGCTCGGGAGTCGTGTTGCTGATTCGTCTCGGCAATCCGACTGACCAAACGACCTCCCTGCACAACGCCCGCCGACTCGCGACGGTCTTGACCGGGCGCATCCAACACCTCAGCTCCGGTCCTGCATCGGCGCATTTTGCGCACATGCGCGCCTCCATGCGCCCTCGCATACACCCCCCTTGCGCCCCGCGCTCTCCTTCTACAGTCTTGGAACAGCGAGGGCCGGAATGAAGTCCGACCCCGACGGGAGCAAGGTGCGGCAGATAGCCGCACCGACCTGACGTCGGCCGGATCTGCCCGCCTTGGGGGATGGGGCGGTATGAGTGCCCGACGCAGGATCCATGACAGCTTCGAACAGGCAGTCCAGGCCGCCGTGTCCGCGTTTGGAGCGGAGGTAACGCCGAAGCTGAGAGGCAGCGGGTGGCAGGAGGACCAGCTCCGGGGGCCGCTGGAGAACATGATCCGGTCCGTGTGCCGTGGCCTGGGTCTGGACGTCACCCTTATCGGCGAAGTCCCGCTCGTCGATATGGGAGCCCGCCCTGACTATGCAGTCGAGGTCGGCGGCGCTCTCGTCGGTTACATCGAGCTCAAGAAGCCGGGCACGCAGGCCGACCCGTCCTCCTTCACAGGCCGCAACGCCGAACAGTGGGCGAAGCTGCGGCTGCTCAACAATGTACTGCTCTGCGACGGGAACGAGTTCTCTGTCCACCAGCAGGGCCAGCAGGTCGGCGAAGTGGCCCACCTGCGCGGCTCGGTCCTCACCTCCGGCGCTCGGCTTGCTCCCGCCGACGGGGCGCTTGCCCGAGTGCTATGGGACTTCCTAACCTGGGAGCCGCAGACGCCCCGCACTACGAGCCAGCTCATCCGAGCAGTCGCAGGACTGTGCCAACTGCTGTCGGAAGAGGTCGGTGAGGCGATCGCGCAGGAGAAGAGCCGACGCCGTCTGCCAGCCTTTACAAAGCTGGCCAAGGACTGGCGACACTTGCTTTTCCCGGAGGCGACCGACGCCGAATTCATCGAACAGTACGGTCAAGCCGTCGTGTTCGCGCTTCTGCTCGCTCGGGTGGAGGAGATCACCTTCGAGGGCGAGACCATGCACAGTATCGCCACGAAGCTGGGCAAGAAGCACTCACTCATGGGCCAGGCGCTGGATGTCCTCGCCGGCGACTCGGTCGCTGGACTCTCCACCACGCTCAACACACTGCTCCGTGTCATCGGCGCGGTCAGATGGGATGTGCTGGACGACGGAACAGGCGACGCCTACTTCCTGCTCTACGAGCACTTCCTTCATATTTACGACCCTGAGCTGCGGATACGTACAGGCTCGTACTACACACCACGTGGCGTCGTCTCGGCCATGGCCCGACTGGTCGAGGACGTCCTGAGACGCGAGGGCTTCCGTATCCCTTCGGGCTTCGCCTCCCCTGATGTGGTCCTTGTCGATCCGGCCATGGGCACCGGTACGTTCCTGCTGTCGGCACTGGAGCTCGCTGCCGAGACCATCGCTGAAGAAGAAGGCCCAGGCGCGGTGGGCCCCCGCCTGCGAGAGATGGTGGGGCGTCGGCTGGTCGGTTTCGAGTTGCAGGTCGGCCCGTTTGCCGTCGCAGAACTGCGCATGCACGCCATGCTCAAGCAGTACGGGTCCGCGGCCCCCGCCCAGGGACTCAGGCTGTTGGTGGCCGATGCCCTGGACAGCCCGACAGCCGAATTCAACTGGATCCCTCACACCTACCGGGCGCTCGCGGAATCCCGCCGCCAGGCGAATCAGGTAAAGAGAGACGAGCGTGTCATGGTCGTCATGGGTAACCCGCCCCACGACGCCGTGAAGCGGGGTGCGGGCAAGTGGGTGGAACGAGGGGAACCCGAGGCGGACATCCCTGCCCCGCTGGCGGCCTTTCGGCAACCCGGTAACGGCAGGTACGAATCGAAGATCGCCAACCTCTACGTCTACTTCTGGCGCTGGGCCACCTGGAAGGTATTCGACGCTCACGACGACGCACCCTTCGGCGTGGTCGCGCTGATAACTCCTAAGGCATGGCTCAAAGGGCGGGCGTTCGCCGGAATGCGGCGCTATCTGCGTGAAACCGCCGACGAGGGCTGGATCATCGACCTGTCACCAGAGGGCCACCGAGCTGATGTCGCGACCCGCATCTTCCCCGAGGTCGCGCAGGAGCTATGCATCGCGATCTTCGTACGATGGCGCAATAGCCCCAGGCCGCGGACAGAGCGGCAGACCGCAAAGGTAAGGCACCTCAAAGTCGCTGGGCGCCGCGACGAGAAGATCGAACGCCTGGCGGCACTCAGCCTCGACGACTCCGAATGGCACGAGTGCGCCACGGGTAAGACGGATGCTTTCCTGCCACCCGGCAGCGACCTGTGGGAGTCCTGCCCGCAGCTGAGAGAACTGATGCCGTGGTCGTCACGTGGCGTCACGCCCGGGCGGATGTGGGTCTATGCACCGGATGAGGGGACGCTGCACAGGCGGTGGCAGCGATTGCTCGCTGCGGATTCGGAGCGACGTGCCGAGATGCTCGGACACTCTGGTGAGCGAACGCCTGCGGATAATGTTCCGCCCTTGCCAGGGGTCGCATCTCACGAACGGATACCACTCGCGGCCGAACACAGGACAAGCCCTCAAACGGTACGCATCGGATTCCGGTCATTTGACCGGCAATATGCACTACCGGACAGCCGATTGATGGAGCGAGGCAGGGCAGACCTCTGGCGAGTCCGCAGCGACCGCCAGATCTACACCATCGAGCAGAACGCCCACCCGATGGTAAACGGGCCGGCACTGGTCTTCAGCGCCCTCGTTCCCGACATGCACTACTTCAACAACCGCAGCGGTTGCGCCCGTCCTCTTTACCGCAACGCCGCCGGTACGCTGCCCAACGTCACGCCCGGCCTGCTCCCCCTGCTCTCCGAGCGGCTCGGCGTACGGATCGTCGCCGAAGATCTGCTGGCCTACCTCGCCGCGATCGCGTCCCACCCGGAGTACACGGCTCGATTCCAGGAGGACCTCGAAGTCCCTGGTGCGCGAATACCTCTCACCGCGGATCGTTGCCTGTGGGAGCGGGCTGTTGCAGTCGGCCAGCGTGTCCTGTGGCTGCATGCCTACGGTGAGCGGTACGCCGACGAGACTGCTGAGAGGCCATACGGCAGGGTGTTGCTGCCGCGCGACCGCCCTCGCTGCGTCGCGGAGATTCCAGACGATGCGGAATCCATGCCGGAGAAACTGGCATACGACCCCGTGACACAGGACCTGTGGGTCGGCAGTGGGCGGATCAGTCCGGTGCCTCGCGCGGTCCGGGAGTACGAAGTGTCCGGGATGAACGTTCTCGACAAGTGGTTTGGCTACCGCCGAAGGAATCCCGCCGGCAAGCGACGCCTCGAACTAGACCATGAGTTCGCTCGGTGCTGGCTTCCTTCCTGGACCACGGAACTGCTGGAGCTGCTGAACGTCCTCGGCCTGCTCGTGAGCGAAGAGCCGACACAGGCCGACCTCTTCAATGAGGTATGCGCGGGCCCACTGATCACGGTGACGGACCTGACAGCAGCGGGCATTCTTCCTGTGCCCACAGAGGCGGCCAAGCCACTGAAGGCGACGTCGGACGCGGGCGATGCACTATTCGACCTGTGAGCACAGCAGCCGCTCATCTCCCCTGTCATGCTGTGGCTCCGGCAAGACCTGGCCGCGTAAGGGGGCTCAGACAGTGGGACACCTCACTGCGCTGCTCCCTCCGGCTCATCAGCCGCAGACGGGTGGACGTACCTGCCCTCGTTAAACGGAGTGAACCACGCCTTGAACGCCATCGGCGCCAGGCCGAGAGACTCTCCGACGGCGCTCTCATCGGTGCCGTCCATGGAGTCGTCGTAGAGCCACTCGTAATCCATGTCCTCGTAGACGTTGTCAGCGAACGAGTCGAGTGCGGCCGAGACGCCGTCGTCGAGCAAGCCGAAAGTTTCCAGGGTCACGTTGGTCTCAGTCAGCAGCAGCTTCAGCGCGATTTCCTCAGCGACGCAGCTCAGCTGCTGGAAGCTGCCGCCGGTGAAGCGGGTAGTCATGGCGATCACCGTCACTAGGAAGCGGCGAGCGAAACGGGCGTCGTACTGCAGGGCGTATCGCTCGGGAAGGTCCCCGAAGTGCCACAGGGGACCGTCGCATTCAGCAGCGGTGGTGTCCTCCTCCGTCAGGGTCTGCACGTCCTGGAACAGCTCGTCCACCAAGATGTCCGTCGCGTAGACCAAGGCGCCAGCAGCGAGTTTGGCGTCTTCCGGCGAGGTGGCGAACTCGATGGCACCTTCTTCCTCGTCGTCTTCGTCGTCCAAGACGCCGAACATCACGGGCGGGAAGGAGCGCAGCTGATCTGCCCGTGCCAGCATCTGACCGCGTACCAACTCAGCTTGCGCCTCGGCGTCGTAGCCGTCACTCTCGTCTTCGGGCATGGGGCGCTCAGTATGCCGCGCCTTACGGTCTGCCAGATCATCGGGCGGGACATCGGGACCGTCTGCAGCGGCGAGACTCTCCTGGGCGAGCTCCGGGTGCAGTTCGACCTCACATCGCTCGATCTGCCAGTCAGCCAACAGCTCGGATCGCTCCAGCAGTTCACCCACCACCGACCGGACGGCCTCCTCTGCGAACTCCAGAGCCGCCGCATCCACAAACACTTTCAGAAGTGCGCCGCCTGGGTAGACGGCCACGATGGTGTCGAGAAGGTCGACTTCCATGCCGTCAGGTCCCTCGATCGCCTCGACGGAGGCAAAACCATCCTCGATGAGTGCCACCGCGCCAGCGCGTTGAAGTGGGTCCATCTCCGGAGCGCTCTTGGGTATCACGGTGTCCACAGTCACTACGTATGTCACGCCCCTGATCCTGGCAGCGATATGCCGGGCGACGGGAAGGAATCCACTTAAACGCCCGCAGTGCCCCGCAGTAGCACTACGGGGCACTGCTGAGTGGCTCAGCGCACGCGTAGGAGCTCGTTGAGCACGCGCACGGGGGACGTGGGACGCATCGCGCGTCGGACGTCGAGTGCCGCCTCCCATTGCTCGGTCAGCCCGTCCATCAGACGCTGGCGCATGCCGGACGTGACGTGGGCGTAGCGCGCGGAGACCGAGCCGTCGATATGGCCCATGCGCGCGTCCATGAGGACTTTCTCGGTGCCGAGGTCCTCCATCATCGTGCGGTGGGTGTGGCGGAGGCCGTGCGGCGTGAGGCCCTTCGCTATCGGGAGCCAGCAGGCGTCCGCCCGAGTGGCGGCGCCTCGGCCGCGGGCCGGGATGCCGGGCCACGGCTCGCCGAGGATCGGTACCGGGCGGGCCTCCTGCGGAGCCTTCTTCGGGTACCAGCCGGAGGCGGCCGGGGTGAACAGCCAGGTGGCGAAGCCGTTTCGGCGCCAGTGAGCGGCGTGCTCCGACGTGGTGCCTCCGCGTACGAACCCGAGCTCTGCAATGGCGAGTTCGACGCGTACGCGCGTGTCCTCGCGAACGCGGTCGGGGCGGTTGAGGACGTTGGAGACCGTGCCGGTGGAGACCTCGGCACGGCGGGCGACGTCGACGAGCTTCGCGCCCTGGTGGCCGCCGGTTCGTGCAGCGCCCTGGCCGCGGAAGACGTACGTCCTGCCGTGGCAGGGGCAGGGTGTCGGCTTCGTGCGGGCTATGTGGTTGAAGACCAGGGCGAAGCTCACGGCCAATGGCCACTCGCTGGCCGATTAGCTACAAGCCGGAGGCTGACACCGACGCAGTTACGGCCACGCTGACCAGTGACCTGGCAATGGCGGAGGTGGCGGAGCTGGAGCCCCGGCGGCAGGGCACTGCGAGGAAGGCCGTTCCGCTGATTAAGAAGGCCGTCGCCGCCATGCGGGCTGAGGGCGAGCGCCCCGAGACCGGCACGACATCCTGATTGCTCTGCCCGGTTCGGGAACCGCCACCTCGGCGAAGACCAGTCGGCGGCGCAGATGGTCCAGATGCGGCGGTTGGCGGGAACGCTGAGCGCCACCACCATTGCCTCATTGGGTTTACGACTGCGCGTTGAGGCCCTGGGCGCGGGGTGCTACCCACCCCCGCGTGCGCGGGGAGCACACTCCGCGACCTGCCAGGTTCGGAATAACGGCAAGAAGGCGGACCGCCCCCGCGCGTGCGGGGAGCGCGCTACAGTGCTTGAGGGCGACCCTAATAACTTGACGCATGCCTCACAATTGAATGAGCGGCGTCGGGTACATAGTTTGTTGCCAACAAAAGAGCGGGATCACGCCCGGCACAGGCGTGACCCCGCGAGGCCGGGTGTTGAGGTCCGGCCAACTGGCCGCGTATGCGGTCAGCGAAGGGTGACCGGGGACCGGCTACAGGCCGTGGCGCCTCCTCCAGTCGCTGAACCAGTCGGCAATTGCTCGACCTGCCAGCGCTGACAGGAAGGCCGCTAAGACCTTCGCTGGTCCCTTCCCCTTGTCGCGAGACTCCCCGTCGTTCATGTGTGCCTCCAATGCATCGATGGGCGTGGCATGACCACGAACTCATTTGCTGACGCTTGGAGTTGCACGCGTCGGACGGGCCGACATCGCAGAGATGACGATATGCCGTGCGGTGGAGCCGGAGAGCCACCTTCCCAAGAAGTCCCTAATCGCACCCCTTCTCCTGTATCTAGCCATAAGGGCCCTTGAATTGCGCACTCAGTGCGCCACAACGCGCACACGGCACGCAATGGAGAATCAAGGTAATCCTCCGTGCCAGGAATCTTCACAATCGGATGATGGGCATCCGCTCTTGTGTCGAATGTCAGTACCTCCCCTTACGATCCTCGCGATTGATCAGAAGGGGGCGCGTGGTGGATGTGATCCGTCGCGGAGAGCGGGGCAAGCAGAAGACCTGGCAATGGATCATGGTCCTTACAGCGCAGCGAGGACTGTGTACCTACTGTGGCCGGTCGGCCGCTACGACGATCGACCACGAGGAGCCCATCGCCAACAAGGGAGCGGACATCTGGTGGAATTTCGTTCCGGCCTGCGAAGACTGCAATCGCTGGAAGAAGGGCCGGAGTGCCAGGCGCTGGGTGGCGGACATGGACCTGCACCACAGGTACCCGAAGGCCGGCTTTGCAACGCGGGCTATGCGGCCTGCGGTCTACGCGGGCATCACGAGGCGCGTGGAGCGTGTACAACGGGAGATAGCGGACATGGATCGCCGTGAGTGGTTCCGCCTGCACTATGGGGATGAGCGGCATCGGAACAAACCCGAGCTGTACGATATCCTGGCGCGCTGCAAGGCAGAGTTGCGAGGGTATCCGCACTACCCCTGGTGCACACCGAAGCTCGGCACGTCACGCAAAGTATGTACCCGATTGATGTGCTGCGGCTACCAGCACCCGAAGGCGGAGTACATGGTGGCCTTCCTGGAGCGCGAGGAGCGCGACGCCTTCCGACGAGCTGTCTTCAACGAACGCGCCCACGAGGGGGACGTTCTGGGCCGGCTCATCAGGGAATACCTCCTCGGCCAGAAGGCACGGTGACACGGCAAAGTCCTGCTGGGTAGCGGGATCAACACCGCGTTTCGCCACTGGCCTGTGTCAACACAAGGTGAGACTGGGACCGCGGCTGCACCTCGTCTCGCCCGGAGCCGCGGCAGAATTCGAACGGCGGAAGAAGCCAGACTGCGGAAATGGCCGCGCTCGTGAGACAGGAGCGCGGCCATCGCCATGAGACAGCACGACCACCACCAGATCACAGCGTCGCCGTTGGTCACGGGCGGCGCGGCCCTACAGCCCGCTGAACCAGACGGTGTCAAGGGAGCGGAACGCCGCGCTGTAGCGTCGACGTTGAGGTCAACGGAGAGGATTCCCGCAGCATGCCGCAGCCCACGGACACCGTCCCCCGCCCCACCCCGCGTGGTCTCATCCTGGACTTCGCCGGGGTACTGACGGGCGACCCGCGCCCCGTACACCGCGCCTGGTGCGAGTCCGAAGGGCTCCTCGCAGAAGCCTGGCGGGCAACCCTCAACGACCACCCCGAGGGTCGACGGCTGTACACGGCCCTGGAGATCGGCCAGATCGGCCAGGCCGAGTGGAACGAGGGAACCGCCGCCCTGCTCGGCACGCATGTCGCCCCGGAGAACCTGATGGGACGCGCCTGGGAGAAGGTGCCGCCGGCCCGCCGGATGGCGGCGCTCGCCCGTGCCGCGAAGGGTGCGGGCTACCGGCTCGCGCTCCTGTCGAACAGCTTCGGTCTGAAGCCGTTCAACCCGTATGAGCAGGCTGGCATTTGGGACCTGTTCGATGTCCACGTGGTCTCGGAGTTGGTGGGCCTGGCGAAGCCCGACCCTGCGATCTACCAGCTCACCCTCGACCGCCTCGGCTTGCCGGGGTCGTCCTGCGTCTTCGTCGACGACCACCCAGTGAACCTCCCGCCCGCAGAGGCCCTCGGTATCACCACCGTCCTCGCGACCATCGAGGACGAGACGGTCGACGAGCTGGAGCGTTTGCTCGGGGTGAGTGCGGTACTCCCGGTGTAGGAGCTTTCCGGCCAGTCCATGAACTCCCCTTCTGCCAAAGGGTGCACGTACCCACTGCGAAGTGGGTACGGTCCAAGCCTGGCTTGATCGGCCCG
Organism: Streptomyces sp. NPDC058284; assembly: GCF_042881135.1. NCBI lineage: Bacteria > Bacillati > Actinomycetota > Actinomycetes > Kitasatosporales > Streptomycetaceae > Streptomyces > Streptomyces sp. NPDC058284. The sequence continues at coordinate 93,613 of NZ_JBHVYE010000025.1, read as the reverse complement.
GGGAGTTGCTGCCATGCAATGGTCGGAATACACCACCGCTGAACGACTCAAGACCCTCCGCAGCGGGATGACACAGGAGCAGCTGGCGGAGGCCGCCGAAGTTTCGGTCGGTGTCATACGGAAGCTGGAGCGCGGCGGTACCGCGTCCCTCCCCTCCCTGCTGAGCATCGCCTCCGCACTCGGCACCGACATCGCCGTACTCCTGGGACAGCAGGCACCGCGCCGCTCGATGAACCGCGACGAGCGGGCGGCCCTGCGCACCCTCTCCGCCGCCACTCACGACGCCGCGATCGGCATCCCCACCGACACCGAACCGGGCACCGTCGACGAGCTGCGCACCGTCGTCCAGCACGCGGACGCCGCCTACTGGGCGGGCCGGTACACCGAACTCGGCGTTCTGCTGGCGGCGCTGCTGCCGGAAGCCCGCGCCCGGTACGACGCCGCAGGTACCGGTGAGAGAGAAGTTGCGGCCGGTGTGCTCGCCGACGTCTTCCAGACCGCGGGCATGGCCGCGAACGTCTGGGGTTCGCGGGACCTCGCCTACGCGGCGCTCACGTACGGGCGGCAGATAGCGGTCCAATCCGGAGACGACCTGCGCGAGGCACATCTCGCCGCCACGACGGCGTGGGTGAACCTCCGGGACGGGCGTACGGCGCAGGGCTTTGCCCTCGCCACCGCCCAGGCCGACCGGATCGAGCCGAAGATGTCCGAGCACGACCCCGACCGGCTGTCGGTGTACGGGCAGCTCGTCACCAACGCAGCCGTGGCCGCCTCACGGGGAGGGGCCTCCGCCGATACAGCGCGCGAGTACCTGTCCCAGGCCCACGCGGTCGGCGCCCGCCTCGGCGGTGAGTACGCACGTGGCGGCCATGCCCAGCCGTACGGCCCGCTGTACGCCGCCACCCAGGCCATGAGCATCGCCGTCGCCTTGGGCGACACCGCGGGGGCACTGCGGCTCATGGACACCGTCCGGCTGGACGAGACGGTGCCGCTCGCGACGCGGGCCCGCTACGGGCTCGACGTCGCTCTGACCCATGTGGAGTGCCGCCGGTGGGAACGGGCGGCCGACACTCTGGAGGCGGTCTGCACCATGGCGCCGGGGTGGGTGCAGCACCAGATGCTTCCCGGCGTAATCATCTCGCGACTGGCAGGCGTGTCCGTGGGTCGCCTGCGCGGCCTCGCGCACGCGGCCGGCGTCCCGCTGGGCGTGCGCTGACCGCTCACCGCCACGACCCGTGGTAGTTCGGCGATCAGCAATTCCCCGACTGCCACGCTCCGTGGCAGTCCGCACCGCGCCTGTCGGTTCTATCGGTACGAGGCGTGGCAGCCCACCCCGTCCCCAACTTCCGCCGTAGCCACGGCCCGTGCCTGTTGACGGGAGAGCCGCCCCAGCAGGCTGGGGGCATGCCGAACTCCTCGTCAGGCGGCCTCGGACATGTCCCCGTCGCCGTCTACTCCTGCGCCGCCGAACCCCCTGCCGTACGCGAGGCCGAACGTCGTGCCCGCCGTTACGCCGACGCCCGCCACTGGCACGTCGCCGGGGTCTGGTCCGACGGCGACCCCGCTGCCCCCCTGGACACCCGGTCGGGCTGGTCGGCCATCACGGGCGCCCTGTCGTCCGGCCTGGTCCGGGGCATCGTCGTTGCCGGAGTCGTACACGTCACCGATGACGCCGCTCAGTTCGCTGCTCTCGGCGTCCTCATTCGCGACCGTGGCGGGTTCCTGGCCGAAGCGACGAACGGCCCCTCCCGCCACACGCCCGGCCAGCACGACCGCCGCCGCATCCTCTTCGAGGCCGCGGCCGGCTGGACGCCTTGGGGGCGCCTCATCCCCGGAACCGTCCAATGAACGGCGTACGTGCGGAGGTCGGCGATCTGGTCCGGGACGGCACCGGCAAACAGGCGATCGTTACCGACATCAAGCAGAAACGGACCTGGGTCCTGCGCCGACCGGCGGGCGGGATGTCGCACCAGTGGGAAACCGACGACCCCGACTCCCTCCACGTGCTGGAGACCCGCACGGCCCGGTCTGCCCGCCAACGGGACGCGCTGTGAGCAGCCGCCGCACACCCCCCACCCCTGTCCCCGGAAGGCGAACCCGCTGTGTACGCATTCGGCTTGTGCCTCGACCAGCGCTACCTCGTCCCCGGCCTGGCCGCCGTCGCCGCCCTCGCCGACAGTCTCACCTCCAGGGCCCGACGGGAGGCGGCGCTGCGCATCCTCACCCTCGACTTGACTCCGTCCGAGGCCGTGCTCCTCTCGCACCTAGCCCGACGCGTCGGATTCGGCTCGTTCGACCTGGCCCGTCGCGCCCCGCTGCGTACCTCGCGGATGGCGGACGCCTCGTACATCAGCGTCGCCACCTACCTGCGGTTCGAGTTCACCGCCGATTTCGTCCGACGCCCGTATCTGATCTACGTCGATGCCGACACTCTCGTACGAGGCACCCTCAGCGCACCCCTGAACGACCTGCTCCCGGGTGAGGTGGGAGCTGTGCGCGACGAGTTCGGCCCGTCGGTCGGCGACAGCCACGCCTTGCCAGGTGTCGCAGAACGCTGGCCGCATCTGAAGGGCAGTCCGTACTACAACGCTGGCCTGCTGTGGGCCCATGTCGCCGACCTACCCCGGATACGTCGCGGAGTCGGCCACACTCTGGTCCGACAGCGTCGGCACATCCACCACAACGACCAGGACGCCCTGAACCTGTGGCTCCTCCACGCCGGGCGCGTCCGGCCGGTCGGCCCCGGATACAACCGCTTCGAGCTCGGCCGCTTCCTCGAACGCGGTAACTGGGCCCGACGCGTCGTCGCCCGCTCTCCGCTCCCCGACGCCTCCGCACTCCTCATCCACTTCGTGGGACCCGAGAAGCCGTGGCAGGCCGACTGCCCCCATACCGAGGAAGTCCGGGAGTACCGCGCACACCTGAGACGCACCATGCGCCACGTCCGCGCCCTGGGCTCCGCCCACGCTGAGCAACCGGAGCTCCGATGAATACCTCGCCCGTCCTCGCGCCCGTCCCGCCCATGGTTTCGCGTGCCTGCGGCCTGTTCCTGAGAAGTCCCGCCAAGGCAGCTGAACGCCTGGCGACGGGTTCCCGAACTGCTGTCTACCGGGTCGCCCTCCACTACGGCCCGAGCGTGATCGTGAAGCTCTACTCCCACACCGCACTCCGGAACGCCCTCACCGAAGCCACAGCGATACGTGCAGTCTCGGCAGCTGTGCCCGTACCGAGTGTGCTCGGCTACGGAACCACCTCCACCGCGGGGGCCACGGCCCTGATCACCTCCGACTTGGGCCTGGACACCCTCGGCTCCGCGATGCGCTCGGGCGGCATCCTGCGCCCCCAAGCGCTCAGGGACCTCGGCACGCTCCTCGGCCGCATGCACGAGGCACCGATCGCCGGCACGGCCCCTCGGCGTCCTGTGGTCGACATGGTCGCCTCGCTGAGCCGTCGCTGCCCTTCCGACGTAATCGACCGGCTTGCGCCCGCCCTCACTCTCATCACTGGGACACCGGACGAGGCGTCGGTTGTGTGGTGTCACGGCGACCCCCATCTAGACAACGTGGTTCTGTCCGGAACCCAGCAGACCCGTCAGCTGGTCGACTTCACCGACGCCGCCCCAAGGCGCCGGGAGGCGGACCTGGCACACGCCCTCGTCATGACGGACGCCCACGGGCAGCGGGACCGCCACGCACTCCTCGGCGCCTATCCCCACAGCGTGAGCGACGCCCACCTCGATGCATGGGCTGCCTTCACCACCGTGAGCTGCTGGACCCATGCCAGCCCCGGCAACGAGCAGACCATCTGGTCCGACCAGCTGGCGGAGCTATCCCGCCGGACACCACAACTCTTCCGGCCCCGCTCGGGGCACTCCCACGCACCGCACGCGAGAAGGAGAGCCCGATGAACATCCCCGGCCTGACGGTCGTCATCCCCGCCCACAACGAGGCCGCCTACCTCCCCCGCTACCTCCCCACCGTCCTCGCATCCCTCGCCCAGTGGGAAGCCGCGAGCGGCGAACAGGGCGAAGTGATCGTGGTCGACAACGCCTCCACCGACGCCACCGCCGACATGGCCGCCACCTTCAACGTCCGCGTGATCAGCGAGCCCGTCCGCAGCATCGGCCGCGTACGCAACGCCGGAGCGACCGCCGCACGAAGCCCTCGACTGTTCTTCACCGACGCCGACGTCGCCCTGCCCACCGAAGCCCTCAAGGACGCCGTGGCCGCGATGGACTCCGGCGCCGTCGGCGGAGCGATCCCGCCCCTCTACACACCGGACCGGCTCGGGGCACGGCTCCTGTGCGCGTACTGGGACCACTACCGCACCCGCCACGGCGGCGCACAAGGCGTCGCCCAATTCACCACCGCCAGCGTGTTCGAGACGGTCGGCGGCTACCGCGAAGACCTCCTCATGAGCGAGGACGTCGACTTCTTCGCCCGCCTAACCGCCCACGGCCGCGCCACCAACGCACCGGTCAAGATCCTGGACGACCTGCGCGTACGCCCCTCCACCCGTCGCTACGACCAGTGGTCGAGCCTCCGGATGCTGTGGTGGCAGAACCCCGTTACCGCCCGCCTCCGGCTCAGCTCCCCGCGCATGTGGCGCCACTGGTACGAGACCACCGTCCGATGAACCAGGAGCCCCCGATGAACGCCACAGCCACAACCGCCCTCGCACATCCGATCGTCCTGCCGGTGCCGGACGCAACGGGGATCTACACCTTCTCCGACGACCTCGATCACGCCCACCGTGAGTGGACCGACCAGCTTGTCACCCGTCACCGTGCGCATGACCACAACGTCATCGAGTTGCTGGCCCCGCACAGCGGCCAGCCCCACTTCATCGAGCTGCGCCGCCCCGCCGGCCGCCCCGTCCTCGCCCTCGAACCGCACCACGACGACTTCGCCCTCTCGGCCTCCGGCACCTTCCTTGCCGACCCCCGCCCGCTCGCCTTGGCCACGGTCTTCACCCGCTCCACCAGCGTCCACCCCACCCTCGAAGACGCCTACAGCACCGAGTCCGCCGTCTCCCACCTCCGCGACCGCGAAGGCGCCGCCGCCCTGGCTGCGCTCGGCGCGACTCGCCTTGCCCTCGGCCACAAGGACGTGGAACCTCCGTATCGCCCGTACGACGAGGACCGCCTCGACCAGATCACGGAGCAAATTCGCACGATCGTCGCCGCCCATCCCGAGGCCGAACTCCTCGCCCCGGCCGCCGTCACCCGCCATCCCGACCATCTGCTCGTGCACGAGGCCGCAGTCCGCCTGGGCTGCCGCTGGTTCTGGGAGGACCTGGCGTTCTGGTCCACATATGCGCTCGCGGGCTGCGACCAGCACCTCTACCGCTCCCGTACACAGGCGGTGCTTGTGCCCTCGCTGGTCGACATCACCTCGGTGGTCCTCGACAAGTGCACTGTCCTGCGGATGCATGGCTCGCAGATGTACCCAGCCCAGAAGATGTACCGGCCGATCCGGCACGCCTGGACCGTCGCCGCCGACCTCCTGGGCAACTCCGGCACGTACGCGGAGCGCTTCTACCGGGCGGAGTCGCTGTGACCGTCGTCATCGCCCTCGAAGGGCCGTCGTACGCCGGAAAGTCGACGGCGGTACGACACCTGCGCGACCGTGGCTTTGAAGACCGGGCCTACATCGCGGACTGCTACGTCAAGCAGCTCGGCCGCCAGGGCACCGTGCCCCCGGCTCACACCGCGTCTGCCGACGAACAGGTCGCTGCCTTCGAGACGTTCATGGCCGTCGAGGAGGAACGCGTCTGCACGGCCCTCAGCGCCGCGAAGCCCTTCGTGATCCTCGACCGTTCCGTCGACACTCTGCTCGCGCACGCCCACGCCCTCGACGCCTTGTTCGGGTACGCCGTCCAGCACCAGCTGCGCGACCGGCTCCAAGCGCTCCCTCACCTACGCCCCGACCACACGCTGTACCTCGACGTACCCGCCGAGGCACTCGGCCTACGTCGCAAGACCGCAGGCCATACGGCTGCCGAGCCCAACTACTTCCTGCACGAGCCCACCTTCCTCACCCGTACCCGCGACTACTTCCACGCCCGCGCGCAGCCCCCGGTGTCCCGCGAGGTCACGGTGCTCCCTGCCGACGCCAGCAGGGACGACATTGCCCACACGGTCGAGGCTCTCGTCTCATTCTGGATGGGGTGATCCTTCCGTGCCCACCGTCCTCTTCGCCTGGCGCCGCACTCCGCCACCGCTCCTCATCGGCGGCGCTGAAGTCACCCAGCAGCTCCTGGCCGAGGAATTCGCCGCCGCAGGCTGGCAGGTCGTCTACCTGGGCTCACACCAGGCCCCCTGGGACCAGACCACGCAACTCCCCCAGTTGCGCAGCCTCCTCGACGCACACCGCTCCCCGTACGAGGAGGACCAGAGAGGGCTCCGCTACCGATGGAACGATGTGGACTGCATCGCCGTACCGCAGGAGGGGATCACCTCCGCCCTCCACGAGTTGCTGGCTGGCCTGCGCCCCGACGTCGTATTCACCTCTCAAGAGGGTGCGGCCGACCTCGCCGAGCAAGCCCGTCCTGCAGCCCTCGTCACAGGCATCCTGCACTCCGTCTCGAAGACCGGGCTCGGGGTCCTGGCTGGACGCCCTCAATACGGCCTGGCCGTATCGGAGTTCGTACTCGGTCGCGCACCCCAGTACGACGGCACTCGCCTCGGAGTCCTCCAGCCGCCGTTCGTACAGCCCCCACAGGGGACGAACGTGCCACGAACCGGGTCGCTGCTGATGGTCAACCCAATCCCGGCGAAGGGTTCCGCCCTCCTGCACGAGATCATCCGTGTAATGCCCGACCAGCACTTCACGCTGGTCGAAGGCTGGTGGAACACCGCCGCCGAGTTCGCCGCCTGCCCGAACGTGACCTACGTCCCCCGCACCTACGACATGGACACCCTCTACCGAAGTCACCGCCTGCTGCTGGTGCCGTCCACCGTGGAGGACGCGTTCCCCCGCGTGATCGTCGAAGCCGCGCTGCACGGCACCCCGAGCATCGGCAGCGACCGAGGCGGCATCCCGGAAGCGATCGGCCCTCACGGGATCGTCCTCCCCCACACCGCAGACCCACGGGCCTGGGCGCACGCGATCAACACCGCCGACCACCGCACCCTGGGCAACCAAGCCCAGCGCCACGCGGCACGCTTCTCCGGCCCCAAGCTGCCGGAACTCGCAGTGCTCGGGATCTACCCCGCGACGAACGCGCCCTCGACCTGATCGAGCCGCTCCGTCCACCAGTGCAGCAACGCCTCGTCCGCGGTGAAGAGTTCGTCGAAGGAGAAGTCACCGCGGTCGTAGTGGAACTCCAACTGCCAGAAGTCCGTCATCCGCTTCCACCACAACCGCCGCAGGCCGTCCAGCAGCGCGGACGCCTCCAGCGGCACCACCGACCGATATCCACCGACGAACGCCGACACCCGGTCGAGATCGAACACCCCGTCCACTCCGAACTGCACCTGGGCCGTCCGCGCGACCTCTTCGGCGTAAGGCCGGATGCCGACGCGGTCCCAGTCGAGGATGGCGGTCAGCTCGCCGCCGGCCCACAGCAGATTCCGGTACTGGACGTCACCATGCGTCCACCCATGCCTGCCACCAGGGGCCTCGCCCTGTGGGCGTCGGTCGGCGTACTTGCCGATCAGCGTACGTCGCTGCTCCAGGGCCGCCGCTGCCGCCGTATCGAAAGCGGCGCCGGCCCCCTTGTCCTCCAGCAGTCCGGACAACCGTTCCGACTTCTCCACCGCTCGCTCCGGCGTCGCCACCTCGGAGGCCACCGTCTCAGGCACCACAGGAAGCAGACCGCTGACGCAGGCCAGGTCGAGCCCTACGTGGAGACGCCCCAGGTGCGTCCCCAAGGAAGCGGCCTGGGACAGGCTGAGGTCCACCCCACGAAGGTGACTCCCGGCCGCCCAGGGGAAGAGGCACCAGACACCACCGTCGACCTCGGCCACCAAGGCACCGGAGACGGTGGGGATGGGAGCGCTGACCGGGATGCCCTCGCCGGCCAGCGCATCCAACACCCCAAGGTTGCGCACCAGCCGATCGAGCGACACATCGGTGACGCGCTTGAGAGCGAACGCCCCGCCTGCGGTGTCCACCTTCCAGTTCGCGTTCATCAGCCCATCGGCTAGGTAGCGCTTCTCTCGCATTGCCCCGAGGCCAAAAGCGCTGGTCAGCTCAGCGAAGACGCTGCCGGGGATATCAGTCCTGTCCATCGCGGTCGCATCAGTCACGTAAAGGACGATACGTCGCGACGGCATCCCCAGAAGCAAGGTTCACGACATGCCTAGCGGCGGGCGATCCCCCCTGACGACCAGCAGTCACCATCGTCGGCCGAACCGGTGAACCAGGAGGCGTGACGCCTGGTCCTCCACGTCGTCCAGCGCGACAGCAGGTAGCCATGCGCGCATGGACCTCCACGACCTCCACTACCGGCACGAACTCGACCGCCGCCTGTCTCGCCTCTACTCAGCCCCCACCGCTAACGAGGACGACTGGGTGCCCTTCCCCAAGGACGCAGAAGCAGCACGAGCTCTGCTGGGCACCGTCAGTCAACTGACCGGTCATGACGTCTTCGCGCGGATCGCGAGCAGCGCACTGACGGCTCACGTTCGATACACCGACCCGAAGACCATGTCGAGCTATCCCCTCTGCCGAGACACTGCCCTCCGTAAGGAGTTCGGGGAGAGCTGGGAGCAGGCTGACTTGGGCTGGGCCGCAATCATTCTGGAAGCCGCCCGTGTCCAGATGGGGGACGCTGCCTTTGCCCCCTTCCTGCGCTGCGTCGTGGAGGCGGAGCAGGCTTCTTCCGCCCGCACCGGTGTAGACGCGAGAGCCTCCGTCTGACAAGAACCTGGTCCCGCAGACCTCGATCGTCTATCCGCCTCCATCGAGCAATCGGCTGAGCCTTGGAGCGAGCGGACCATAAAGGTCTGTCGCTCCAGCCAGCCGGTGCATCAGGATGTCCGCATGTCCATCAACGACCTGTCGCCAACAGAACGCAAGGCGCTCCTGGCTGAACGCCGAGACCTCGTGCAGGCCGGGTTCACCCGGGCCGACGTCCACGAGGTCGACGCACCCACACCGGGTCACATCGGAACGCTGATCGGCCGCGCGGAACGCTGACCGCCCGCCACTGACAGGTCAGGGCTCTCCCTGGCGGCCTCCGGAATCGCGGGGGAGGAAGCCCAGAAACAGCTGAAGCCCGAATCCTGACATCGGGCAGACGGCGTGCTCGCGTGAGCGGTGCGGGTGCGGACGGGCGGCACAGGACGGACGCGGTCAGCGCGGTGGAGCGCACCTCTGCCCCATGAAGTTCACGGAACAACTCCGATCTGGGAGCCGTTTGGGAGCCGACTCGCTCCCCAAGCCCCTTCCACACCACGCAAGACCGATCGAGACCATGCTCCTGACCTGGGGAAATGCCATCTGCGCAGGCAAGGTCAACGGCCGAACCTCATTCGGGACGAAGAGGTCGTGGGTTCAAATCCCGCCACCCCGACAGCTGAAACACCAGGTCAAGGGCCTGATCCTCTCTGAGGGTCAGGCCCTTTCTGTGTCTCCGGAGATCGTTTGGGAGAAATCTGGGAGAAGATCTTGGTGGGCTTCTCCCAGCGGCACCTACTCTCCTCCCTTACGGCGAGGTGCCTAACAGGGACCGCCGTATGCACGTTCGTGAATCGGCGGCCCCAAGACCGGCACGGTTGGAACCGAGCCAACCAGGGGGGCCAGTGGAGCCGAGAAGTGCAGCAGCAGTGGGAATCGACTTTCCGTACACCGCGCGTACCACCTGCTACATCGAGGTTCATGATGACGGCAGAGTCACTCATGGCGACGATCGGGCCGCCTACGAGCGCGCCGTCGCCGGAAAGTCACGGCTGTTCGCCGTCTGGCCCGGTGAGTGGTCGAGCCACCTGTTCGTGATCGACGACCTCGACGAGTACGCCCAAGCACAGGGGATCAAGCACGACCAGAACCGGACCGGCCTGGAGGAACACGTCCACGCCGTGGAGTGGACCGAGGCGACGGACCGCAACCCCAATCCCCGGAGTCCGTACATCAGCATCCGGCTCAAGCTGACATGCGGATGCGAGATCCGTGACTTGGGCACCTTCGCGAGCCAGATGCAGGAGCAGCGGGGTTGGGCCATCGCGACCAGCGTTGGGTGGGGCAGCAGCAGTGGCCCCGAAGGTACGTCCTACTCACTGAGGGTGCGACGGAAGAGTCTCGGCATCTGAGCGCCTGCAGCAAGGGCAGCAACCTTCCGAAAAACCGTCCGCGGACCTCGTACCTACGGCAGGCTGACCGCAAGGAGGGTACATATGGGGCGGGCATCTCGAAAGAAGCGTGAGCAGCGGTCAGCAGGACAGCACAGGCCAGCACGGACACCTGTGCCAACACCTACAGACCCGCGCGCCGAAGCTGAAGCCGCTCTGGGGCGGCTGATGCGCACCAACTCCCCAGGCAAAGTCAGCCTGGCAGGAGCGTACGCGTTCGGTTACGGAGCTCTGGGCACGGCGTAGTTGGAGGGGGACGACCAAACTTGGTTCCATGACATCGACCCCCTGGACGCCCTGTTCTTAGGCACCGCGTGGCCGCAGAAGACGAACCCGACGACGCCGCACAGCCGACGGCGAGCTGACGGAGACGTACGAGAAGGCCAGAAGAATAGGCCAGGAAACGATGAACGACACCGAACAGCACGCCAAGCCACGCAGCAAGGGACGCCAGCTCTGGCTCGCGGCCGCGGCTGCCGTCTATGTGATAGCCGGGACCGTTGGCCTGGTCGCCGGCGCCAACACCATCGGCTTCGCACCGCTGCTGTGGGTGGTGTACGCGGTCGGCCTGCTGGTCCTCCTCGCCCGCCTCGGAGGCGTCGAAGCCGGATGCTCCGCAGGGGCGTTCGTCCTACTCGTGTCCGGACTGTCCTTCTACATCGGCTCCGCAGTGTGGGACGACCTGGTCCTACAGCAGCGCGGGCACACAGTCGAGGCCGTCGTCATGCAGGAGCGGGTGGAAACTGGCTCACGCGGCGACAAGACCTGGTATCACAAGCTGGTCCAGCGCCAGGACGGGATCGCCGTGCCAGGACCGGAACTCAAGAGCGACAGTGACCGGTTCGATGTCGGACAGACCATCACCGTAGTCGAGGACCCAGAGGGCAAACTGGCACCACAAACCCCCGGCGAGACGAGCACTACTGGTGATCTTCTTGGCGTGGTCGGTGCCGTCGCGGTGTGTCTGGCAGCCGTGGGATGGACGGCCTTTCGCGCGGACAAGGGCAAGAAGGACCGGGCGCCCTTCTGGAAGAGGAAGACCGCCAGCGCTCCCACTCCTGAGCAGGAGCAGCGACTCCGCGATGTACTACGGGCACGAAAGTTCGACCGACGTGGATACATCCGGGTCTCCCCAGGCAACTACCCGGGCATGACGCAGCAGCGGGCGGCCCAGATCTCGCGCGAGGAGGGCTTGCGTGCGGAAGCCTTTGGGAACCGGGGATACTGGCGCTTCGGGGAGAAGGTCGTGGAAGAGGTCGAGTAGGGCCGTCATGCCGAGTGGCCTGTCATGAGGAACGGTGAGATCCTCCCCCACCTGCGAAACCCACTACCCCCAGTACTGTTCTTTCCCAAATACCGCACAGACGCAGTGAATCCTGTAGCCGAGATGTCGGCTGGCGGGCACGCCCCCTGATGCGATTTTGGTGTGCACCTCGGCTGCATCTGCTGCGCTCTTCGCACCGCACGAGGTGCCGATCGCACGAACCCCCGTCCGCGTCCCGATACCCATGGCAGCATCACTGGCATGCGCAGATCACGACGCATCGTTCTGACGCTCACGATCGCGCAGGTTCTGGGATACCGACGGGTCGTCTCGTCATCCTCGGTCGGGCGGGAGCTGATCGCTCTGGGAGCATTCGTGATCCACCTCCTCAACTGCCAGCACGCCGAACGGCTCGCCCTGCACCAGTACAGCCGTCCTCTCCCCGGCCGCCGCGGCGCCCACAGCCCGGCGCGGTCGCAACCCGGCAGCGGTCCACCAGCCGCCGTCCGTTCCCGCCGCGACCACCGGGACGGTGGGCGCGGACGCCTCCGCCCCCGGCGCAGGACCAACAGAGCCACCCCCTTCCCCACCCGGCGCCACGACCGGGCCACCAACCTGTGGCCCCTGGCCCTGCTCTCCTTCGGCGAGAGCTGGCACAACCTCCACCACGCCGACCCCACCAGTGCCCGCCACGGCGTCGAGCGCGGCCAGCTCGACCCCTCCGCCGCCGTCATCCGTCTCCTCGAACTGCTCGGGTGGGTACGGGACGTCCGCTGGCCCACTCCTGACCGCATCGCCGCTCGCCACCGCATCGCCGCTCGCCGCACCTGAAGCCCCGCTGTACGCAGGCGGCTTGCGGGCTCTCCCCGCGTACGGCGCCCGCACCCGGCGGCCCGAGTGATCAGCGCAAGACGCACAAGGCGCACAAGGCGCGGAGCAGGCCGGACGACGAACAGGACGGAAGGCAGGGAGTCGCCTGAGCGGGAACAGGAAGGGGAGACGCGGTGGATCGAGGCGGTACGCCGCTACGACATCCGGCGCCCCCTCCCCTGCCGGCGAGAGCCACCAGCCGGCAGGGGAGCGTGGTCACCGGGCGATCCGGCCGCAGTTGGTGCCGTTCCTGCCGGCTGACTCGTCGGCGATCACGCCGCCCCAGGAAACGCAGTGGCCTCTGGCGCTGAGGTAGACCGGTCCCGCGTACGACCGGTAGTAGCCGTCGTCGTCGGCGTAGTCCCTGGTGTCGTCCCGCTGGACCCAGACGTACATGTGGACGGCAGGACCCGCTGTGCGGCGAATGGTCACGGCACAGTTCTTTCCCGTCGCGGAGTTGTAGGTCAGGTAGGAAGTCCCCGCCGTCCCTATGTTGATCTGGTTCACGACCTTGTAGCCGGTGCCGCACGCCTTGTTGTACGCGGCCACGGCCGTGGGCGAGGCGGCTGCCGACCCGCCCACGGGGGCGGCTGCCGCCCCGGTGGCCGTGACCATGACGCCACCGGCCGCCAGTGCCACGGCAGCCCCCGCCATCCGGATGTATCCCCGGTGTTCCACGTGCCCTCCTCGAAACCGTCGCCCGGCGCGCCGCCTGAAACCCGTCACGTCCTGCCGACGGCTCCCCCGATGGCGCTCTTGCCTGGAGGGACACAGCCGAAGCCCGTGCCAGTTGCACCCCCGTGCTCCGCACCCCCGGCATCGGTACGCCCTTGCACCAGGCCTCACAGCGGTCCCCAACCGCCACACCGGACGGTGGTCCGGGCACCGCCTTCCGCCGGAGCCAGGCCCGCTGATCGGCGTACTCCTCCCAGCCGCGACGCGCGGTGCTCCCCTTCGAACCACCAGCGCACCGGGCAGGGCCTCAGAGCCTGTGTCATATCGCTTGCTGGGCCCTTGACGCAGGGCGGAGTCGGCCGGAGTACGCGCCGGGTGCGGAGAGTCGTCCGACATGCAGCCCCCTCAACGACAGAACGCGTCGTATCGGTGCCGGTCCCTCCCCTCGTGGGGACCGGCACCGATCGACGCGTACAGCGCCGAACGCCGTGCAACTGCGTATCGGCGCGGATCGGGGAAAGTCAGGATTCGCGTTCGAATGTGAAAGCGGTCCCGGTATGGCCGACTGCGCTGTTCCTTCGAGCCCACGCGACGCGTCCGTCGTGTCTCCGACGCAAGGCGGGCTCAGAACGATCGGTGGCTTGTGCCGCCTCTGTGGGCCCTGAGCCGGTGACCTGCCCGGACGCTGCGTGGTTGGTTCGCTACTGCGACGAGATCCTGCCAGTTGCAGCCCTTCCGGAGGAGGTTCGCGTCCTGTCCGGACGCCTTCTCCGCAGGTCAGCCGTATAAAGTGAGTTTTCCGGTCCGGATGTCCAGGTGCGGCGGAAGTAAGGGGTGGAGGCCTTGAGTTCCGACTCAGGGGCACGCACAAGCTTCGCGGAACGTCTCGCGCTCCTGTACAAGGAGGCCGGCAACCCGCCCCTCAAACGCGTCGCCGAAGCGGTCGTGCGGCTGCAGCGGGTCGACGAGCGCGGGCGTCCCGTACGCGTGTCCGCCCAGCGGATCAGCGACTGGCGGCGGGCCAAGAACGTGCCTGCCCAGTTCGCCGCCCTCGCCGCGGTGCTGCATGTCCTGATCCCCGAGGCGCGGCGCGAGCGGCCCGCTCCGGTCTCCGCGGGCCTGTACGACATGGCCCAGTGGCACCGGCTCTGGGAGCGCGCCGTGGCCGACCCGGTCGGCGAGCGCGCCTCCGGCGGCGAGGAGGACGAGGGCGGTGTCGCGGCCGAGGCCGCGGCCTCCCCCGGCGTGTGCCCGTACCGGGGCCTCGCCTCGTACCGCCAGCAGGACGCCCAGTGGTTCTTCGGCCGGGAACGGAGCACGGAGGCCCTCGTGGCCCAGCTCCGCGCGGCCGAGGAAACGGGTGGCCTCGTCATGCTCGTGGGCGCCTCCGGGGCCGGAAAGTCCTCCCTCCTCAACGCCGGTCTCGTACCCACTCTCGAAAACGGCACGCTGGGTGGGGAGGAGGGGGCGGCCACCGGGCCCGTGCTTCAGCTCGTGCCCGGGAGCGATCCCGTCGCCGCGCTGGTCCGCCACGTTCCCGAACTCGCTCCCGCCGTCGCGGCGGCCAGGGCCGAAGCGGCGAAGGACGACGTCGGGTCCGGCTCGGAGCAGTTCGTGCGGGCGGTGCGGGAGGGCGTCGCCGCCTGGGCGGAGCGCCGCTCGGGTGCCGCGCGTACCCGGCCCGTCCTCATCATCGACCAGTTCGAGGAGACCTTCACCCTCTGTCCGGACGAGTCGGACAGGCGCGTCTTCGTCCGGTTGCTGCACGCCGTCTGCCAACCCGGTGACCGGCAGCCCCGCGTCCACCCGTCCGGCGTCCACCCAACCGGCGTCCACCCAACCGGCGAGGAGAGCGACGCGGCGGGTGAGCAGCGGCAGCAGCGGCCGTGCGCCGCCGCCCTCGTCGTCCTCGGGATACGCGCCGACTTCTACGAGGAGTGCCTCGCCTACCCCGAGCTCGCCGACGCGTTGCAGCACCGGCACATGGTGCTCGGCCCGCTGACCACCACGGAGCTGCGCAAGGCGGTGGCCGGGCCCGCCAAGGCCGTGGGGCTTGAGCTCGAACCCGGTCTTGCCGAGCTGATCATCCGGGAGGTGAGTACGGACGGGCCGCGCGGCGCGCACGACGCGGGCGTGCTGCCGCTCCTCTCGCACGCCCTGCTCGCCACCTGGCAGCGGCGGAAGACGGGACGGCTGACGCTTGCCGGGTACCGTGCGGCGGGCGGGATCCAGGGGGCCGTCGCGGCGACCGCCGAGCGCGCCTGGTCCGGTCTCGACCCGGCGGCCCGCACGGCCGCGCGGCTGCTCCTGCTCCGCCTCGTCCGGCTCGGCGAGGACACCCAGGACACCCGGCGCCGGGGGACGCGCCGCCAGCTGGCGGAGGAGGCGACGGACCCGCACAAGACCGAGGAGTCCCTGGAGGCGCTGGTCCGCGCCCGGCTGGTGACCCTCGACGCGGAGACCGTGGAGATCACGCACGAGGCGCTGCTGCACGCCTGGCCCCGGCTGCGCGACTGGATCGACGAGGACAGGAACGACAACCTGCTGCGCCAGCGCCTGGAGGAGGACGGCAAGGCCTGGGAGGACTCCGAACGCGATTCGGCGCTGCTCTACCGTGGCTCGCGTCTGGAGCAGGCCCGCGCCTGGGCGAGGACCGCCGGGGACACGTTCCTGACCCGGGGCGCGGTGGAGTTCCTCGCCGCTTCGGCCAGGCTGCGCCGGCGTACGGTCTGGATCGCCCGTGGCGCGGTGGCCACTCTGGTCGTCCTCGCGGTGGTGGCCGTCGTCTCGGCGGTGGTCGCCCGCCAGCAGCGCGACGACGCGGTGTTCCAGCAGGTCGTCGCGGAGGCCGACCGTGCCCAGCACACCGATCCCTCGCTCTCCGCCCAGCTCGACCTGGTGGCGCACCGGTTGCGGCCCGACGACGAGGCCACCCGGAACCGGCTGATCTCGATCGTGAACGCGCCGCTGGCCACCCCGCTCCTCGGCCACAAGGGCGCGGTGTACCTCACGTCGTTCAGCAAGAACGGGAAGGTCCTGGCCACCGCCAGCTACGACCGGACCGTCCGGCTGTGGGACGTGTCCGACCTGAAGCACCCCAAACCGCTGGGCAAGCCGCTGACCGGCCACAAGAGCTGGGTGAGCACCGCGGTCTTCAGCCCGGACGGCAACACCCTCGCCAGTGCCTCGGACGACGGCACGATGCGGCTGTGGGACGTGCGGGACCCCCGCCACCCGCGTCCCATCGGCGCGCCCGTGCGCGGGCACGGCGGCACGATCTACCTGCTCGCCTTCAGCCCGGACGGGCGCACGCTGGCCTCCGCAAACGAGGACAGCGCCGTGCGGCTCTGGGACGTGACCCGCCCCTCGCACACCAGGGCGATCGGCACGCTGACCGGTCATACGGCCGCCGTACGCTCCGTGGCGTTCAGCCCCGACGGGCGGACGCTCGCGGCCGGTGGGGACAACGGCACGATCAGACTGTGGAACACGGCCGATCCACGCCGGGCGAAACCGATCAAGAACGTGCTGCGCGGGCACACGAGCACGGTGCACTCCGTGGCGTTCAGCCCTGACGGGACCACGCTCGCCAGCGGCGGTTCGGACAGCACGATCAGACTCTGGAACGTCACCGACCCCCGCCGGGCGAAGTCACTCGGCACCCCGCTCACCGGCCACACCGGCCCCCTGTGGTCGGTGGCCTTCAACAAGGCGGGCAGCATGCTCGCGGCCGCCAGCGCGGACAGCACCGCCAGCCTGTGGAACGTCCGCGACCCGGCGCACCCCTCGCAGGTCGGCGAGCCGCTCGCGGGCACCAGCGGGGAGATGTACTCCCTCGGCTTCAGCCCCGACGGGCTCACGCTCGCCACCGGGAGCGGCGACAACAAGGTCCGCCTCTGGTCGATCCCGCCGTCGGACATGCTCGGCCGCGTCGGGGCGTTCCGACCCGACGGGAAGATGCTCGCCACGGCCGCGAGCGACGAGAAGATCCGGCTGTGGGACGTGGCGCGCCCCGACCGGCCGGTGGCGCTGGGCAAACCGTTCGAGCCCCGCGGCGGGAACCTGCGCGCGCCGGTCTTCTCCCCCGACGGCCGTACGCTCGCCGTGCTCACGGGCAACCGCGCCGTGCAGCTGTGGAACGTCTCCGACCCCCGGCACGCCGTCCCGTACGGGCCGCCCGTCGCGCTGCGGACCCGGTTCGCGGCGGCCCTCGCCTTCAGCCCGGACGGGCGGGTCCTCGCCTCCGCCGACACCGACCGCACCATCCAGCTGTGGGACGTCACATCGCCGGCGCACCTGCGCAGGCTCGGCCGGCCGCTCACCGGCCATCAGGGGTACGTCAACTCCCTCGCCTTCGACAAGGGCGGCCGGACGCTCGCGAGCGGCAGCGCGGACGGCACCGTCCGGCTGTGGAACGTGACCGACCCGGCCCGCGCGACCCGGCGCGGCGCGCCTCTCACTGGGCACCGGGGTCCGGTCAACCGGGTCGCCTTCAGCCCGGACAGCCGCTCCATCGCGAGCGCGAGCGACGACGGCACGGTCCGCGTCTGGGACCTCTCCGACCCGCGCGAGGCGCCGCGGCGGGCCGCCCTCCTGACGGGCCACACCGACGCGGTCGTGTCGCTGACCTACAGCAAGGACGGCCGCACCCTGGCGACCGGTGGAAACGACAACACGGTCCGGCTCTGGGACGTCGCCGATCCTTCCGACGCCTCCGCCATCGGCCAGTCGATGAGTCCGAACGCCAAGACGGGCAGTTTCCTGGCGTTCAACCCGCAAAGCCACATGCTCGGGGTGTCGAGCGGCACCGATACGGTCCGGCTGTGGAACTTGGACACCGACGCGGCCGTTAACCGCATTTGCTCGACCACACGGGGTGTTCTGACGCGGGATAAATGGGATGAGTATCTTTCGCGCCTCTCGTACGAGCCGCCGTGTGACGGGTAAGAAGGGCCTGGAAGGCGGCTGTTTCCGCTCGTCTTCCGCTTGTCTTCCGCTTGCCTTCCGCTTGCCTTCCGCTTGTCCGGCCTTCTCCGCGGGCGGTTCCGGCACTGATCACATGCGGTTCTCGCGCCGATCACGTGTGGATCTTCCGCCGATCCGCCGTGGATCTCCCGACGTGATCCCGATCACAACTCCGCACTTTCGTCGCCGAGTTGACTCCCCACATTGCGGCACCTTTGTTACTGTTACATACAGAGCCCGATCGCTGGTGCATCCCCCGTCGCCAGCGATCGGGCCCTTCCATGTCCGGGCCCGCTATTGCCCCGCACTTGCCCGGCACTTTCCGCGGCGCGCACCCCTCACCGGCTTTAGGACGCGAGATCGGCGCAGCATCGGCTTGAGAGCGACTCAAGATCGGCTTGAGGCCGATTCGAGATCGATTCGTATGGAAACTTTCGGCCATTGCTTACCCGCCAAGAATGTGACAGGGCCCGGGACGGCCCGGAGTACGGCCCGTCGTCCGGCGCGCTCGTCAACTCCTCTTGAGGAGTCGTAGGGTACGGAGGGTGAGCGCCACACCGAAGGCCTACGAGCAGATCGCGGACGACCTCCGCAGGGCCATCCGCACCGGTCTGCTGCGGCCCGGCGAGCGGCTGCCCGCCGAGACGAAGCTCGCCGAGCACTACCGGCGCAGCGTGCCGACGCTCCGCGACGCGCTCCGGCTCCTGCGCGATGAAGGGCTGATCGAGAAGGAGCACGGCCGCGGCAACTTCGTCCGCCGAGTCCGGACCAAGGTGCTCCGCGACAACTCCCGCCACCAGTGGGAGAAGAACCGCGTGCACCAGCCGGAACAGCGCAGGGCCCGCACCGGGGCGACGGAGCGCGACACCGGGCTCGAACTGCGTGACCTCGTCTTCCACGCCGCGTATCGCGAGGTTCCCGCGGACGACAGCCTCGCCGCGGCCTTCGGTGTCCCCCGGGGCACGCCGCTGGTCGCGCGCACCTACCGGACGCGTTACGCGGCCGAGAGCGCCCCCTTCAACCTGGCCACCTCCTACCTGGTCCGCGCCATGGTGGCGGGAAACCCCGCCCTCCTCGACGAGACCCGGGAGCCCTGGCCCGGCGGCACGCAGAACCAGCTCAGCACCGTCGGCATCGAGCTCGACCGCGTCGAGGAACGCCTCACCGCCCGCCCGCCGACCCCGGAAGAGGCCGCGGAACTGGAGCTTCCGGCGGGGACGTCCGTCCTGCTGCTCCGCAAGACGTCGTACGACACCGACAACCGCGTCGTCGAGGTCTCCGACGTCACACTGCCCGGCGACCGCACGGAAGCGGTCTTCACCACTCCACTGGAAAGGTGGTGAGTGCCGTGCGCCGGCGCGTCATCATCGTCACCGCCGTCCACGCGCCCTCGGCGCCGTTCCTCGCGGACGCCTACAAATCCCTCTGCGAGCAGGAACTCCCTGAAGGGTGGGAGTGGCACTGGCTCATCCAGGAGGACGGCAGGACCGACCAGGTCGCGCCCCATGTGCCGGACGACGCGCGGGTGTCGTTCCGGCAGGGGCGGCCGGGCGGCCCGGGTGTCGCCCGCACCATGGCCCTCGCGCACGCCGACGGCGCGTACGTGAAGATCCTGGACGCCGATGACCAGCTCGCTCCCGGGGCGCTCGCCCGCGACCTCGCGGCGCTCGAAGGGAACCCGGACATCGGCTGGGCCACCTCGCGGGTGCTCGACCTGCTCCCCGACGGCTCCACGGCGGGCTTCCCCGGCGACCCCGAGCACGGGCCCGTCGAGCGCGGGGCGGTGCTCGACTACTGGGCGGCGCACGACTACCGGGCGCCGGTCCACCCGGCGACGCTCTTCGTCCGCCGCGATCTGCTCGTCGCGCTGGGCGGCTGGATGGCGCTGCCGGCCTCCGAGGACACGGGGCTCCTGCTGGCCCTCAACTCCGTTGCCCGGGGCTGGTTCTCCTCCGAGGTGGGCCTGCTCTACCGCAAGTGGGAGGGCCAGGCGACCGGCCAGAGCGCGCACGTCGACACGGGCGAGCGGGACGCGCGCATGGCGGTGGTGGAGGCGCGGGCGAGGGCGCTCGCCGGGTTCGGGTGGCGCTTTCCGGCGGAGGGGAGCTGAGGGCGGGGCACGGAGCTGAGGTCGGGGCACGGGAGCTGAGGGCGGGGCACGGGAGCTGAGGGCGGCCGACGCGCCCCCGGTACGCGCCCGGCTCGGCGCCCGGCCAGTCGCCCGCCCCGGCTCAGTCCAGCCTCTCCGCGTCCACCCGGGAGAAGACCAGCTCGGTCTCGCCGGTCAGCGGTTCCCGCCACCGCACCGGCGGTACGGGCCGCCGGACCGCTTCCGGGTAGCTGTCGGCGGCGTACTCGTTGACCAGCCGGTAGGCATGGAACCCGGCCTCGCGCATGGTCTGCAGCAACTCATCCGCCGAGTCCCCGAGTTGCTCCATCCGGTCGGGCGTCACCTCGACGGCGATCTCCACGTCGGGGCGGAGGCGGTCGAGGGCGGGGGCGAGGCCCCTGATGACGCCGCCCTCGGCCCCCTCCACGTCGATCTTGATCACCCGCGCGCGGGTGAGCTCGTCGGGTTCGAGGAGTTCCGGCAGTACGCGGGCCTCCGTCTCGAAGGTCGACTCCGCGGGGCCGTCGTACGGAACGATGCTGTTCGCGCCCATGTTGCGCGAGCTGGCGAGGACGAACGTGAGCGGCTTGCGCTCGTCCGACACGGCGGCGTTGACGGCGCGGATGTTGGCGCAGCCGTTCAGTTCCGCGTGCTGGAGGACCCTCCGGTGGAACGCGGGCGCGGCCTCGATCGCCACGACCCGCCCTTCGGCGCCGACGAGCCGGGACCCGAGGACCGCGAAGTAGCCCACGTTCGAGCCGACGTCGATGAAGACGTCCCCGGCGCCGAGGCGCCCCCGCAGCCAGCGCGTCATGTGGGGTTCCCAGGCGCCGAACAGGTACACGTAGCGCTGGATGAGGTCCTGGGTGTCGACGGCGAACCGGAGGCCGTGCCGGTCGGCGACGACCCGCCGGCGCGGGTTCTCCCGGAGCCGGGGGTTCAGGAAGCGGGCGGCCAGCGCGGCCTTGCCGAAGGTGCCTGGCGCGTCACGCACGTACCTGCGGCCGAGCGTGACCAGCGTCTCCGAGAGGGGGGTGCTCATCCGGTCGCCTCTTTCGTCGGGGTCGGACGAAACCGTATCCGCCCGCCCCCGGCCGCTCGCCCTCAGGCCCGGTCTCAGGCCCGCCCTCAGGCAGGCCCGGTCTCAGAGCCTGTCTTTCAGGCCCGGTCGAACGGCAGGTCCAGCATGCGGATCGCGTTCCCGCGCAGCAGCTTGTACGCCACCTCCGCGGGGAGATGGCCGACGTGCTCGGCCGCGACCTCCTTGGTGTGCGGCCAGGTCGAGTCGACGTGCGGGTAGTCCGTCTCGAACGTGGCGTTGTCGACGCCCACCGTCTCGATCGCCTCGATGCCGTGCTTGTCGCGGAAGAAGCAGCAGAAGATCTGCCGGTAGTAGTACGTCGACGGCGGCTCCGGGATGAGGTCCTTCACGCCGCCCCAGGCCCGGTGCTCCTCCCAGACGTCGTCGGCGCGCTCCAGGGCGTACGGGATCCAGCCCATCTGCCCCTCGCTGTACGCGAGCTTCAGCCGAGGGAACTTGACCAGGACCCCGCTGAAGAGGAAGTCCATCATCGAGGCCATCGCGTTGTTGAAGGAGAGCGACGCCTGCACCGCGGGCGGCGCGTCCGGGGACGCGGCCGGCATCTGGGACGACGAGCCGATGTGCATGTTCACGACGGTCCCGGTCTCCTCGCAGGCCGCGAAGAACGGGTCCCAGTACCCGCAGTGGATCGACGGCAGGCCCAGATAGGTGGGGATCTCGCTGAAGGTGACGGCGCGCACCCCACGGGCGGCGTTCCGCCTGATCTCGGCGACGGCGAGGTCCACGTCCCAGAGCGGGATCAGGCAGAGCGGGATGAGGCGTCCGCCGCTGTCACCGCACCACTCCTCGACCATCCAGTCGTTGTACGCCCGGACGCAGGCGAGGCCGACCTCCTTGTCCTTGGCCTCGGAGAAGGTCTGCCCGCAGAAGCGGGGGAAGGTCGGGAAGCAGAGCGAGGCCTCGACGTGGTTCATCTCCATGTCCGCGATACGGGCCTTGGGGTCCCAGCAGCCGCGCCGCATCTGCTCGCGGGTGATGCCGTCCAGCGTCATCTCGTCGCGCGAGAAGCCGACGGCGGCGATGATGCGTTTGTACGGGAAGATGTTGCCCTCGTACTCCCACCAGTCGGTGATCTGACCGGCCGGGTCCGTCGTGAACCTGTACTTGCCGCCGATGTACTCCAGATCGCCGATGCCCGCGGTGAAGGGCTTCGGTCCCCGGTCGCGGTACTTGGCCGGGAGCCACGTCTCGAAGAGGTGCGCGGGCTCGATCACGTGGTCGTCCACGCTGATGACCCGGGGGAGTTCCTTGGTGCCGACCTCGCTGCTGTCCGCCGCTGTGACCACTGCTGTGCCCCCTACTGCCTGCTACTGCCTGCCGGTTTCCTCGACCCAAATCTGACGCTCCATCAGATTGAGGTTATGGCCTCGCCGGGGTGACGGCAAGCGGACGCCCGCGACGAGAACGCCCCCGCTCCCCTTGCGCGTTCGGCCGCCATCCGCTGAACTGACGACCCGTCAGCTTGCTCACCGGGAGGGCGCTCGATGCAGACGATCTGGCTCAGCGGAGCCGAGTGGCTGGCCGTGCTCCGGATCGGGCTCGGCCTGTGGTGGCTGGAGAGCTGGCGCCACAAGGACAAGAAGGACTGGTTCAAGGGCGGCGGGATCGGCTGGGCGGCGGGCATCGCCGAGAAGCACCGGTGGCCCGTCGTGCGGGCGGGGTTCGACACGGTGGTGAGGCCCAGGCCGCGCCTGATGGCGTACGTCGTCGCGTACGCCGAACTCGCCATCGGGCTCGGCCTCGTCGCCGGGTTCCTCACACCGGTCGCCCTCGTCGGCGGCCTCGTCCTCAACCTCATCTACCTCGTGCTGATGATCCACGACTGGGCCGAGCAGGGGCAGAACTTCACGATGGCCCTGGCCTCGGCGGTCGGCCTCTTCGCCATGAGCTGGCAGACGTGGTCGGTGGACGACGCGCTGGGGCTCTTCGTATAGAGACGGGGCTCTTCGTCCAGAGGCGGGCCGGGGTCTCCCGTGCGGCGCCGGCTCGTAGGATCGTCCGGTCATCTTGGGGAGCCATGGCTGGGGGCGGTTCGTGTTGGGCACCGGGGAGCAACTCGTCACCGTCGGCGCCGTGTTGCTCGGAGCGCTGACCACCCACGCGACCAACTACCTGATGGAGCGCAGCCGGAACCGGCACCTGCTGTCGACCCGCTGGGACGACAAGAAGGTCGACGCCTACGGGAACTACGTCGACGCCGCGAAGGCCAGGATCGCCCTCTCCGTACGGCTCTACGAGTTCCGCGAGAACCTGCGCGCGAGCGAGCGGACGGAACAGGAACTCCGCGAGGACCTCTCGGAGGCCGGCCGGGTCTGGGGCAGTGCCTTCGAACGGGTGATGCTGCTCGGGGGCGACGACGCCATCGAGGCGGGGCACGACCTCAACGCCCTGCTCTCCGAGATCGACTGGCAGGCCACCGGCCGGATCGGCGGGAGCCTGGCCGAGTGGCGGGAGCGCAACCGCGCCGCGTTCCGGGCGATCAACGACTTCCACGAGGCGGCGCGGCGGGACCTCGGCATCCAGGGAAGCGTCATGGGCGAGAAGCACCCCCAGCGGGACCTGCTGCTCCCGCCCCGCGAGCAGCACCCCGCCACCGGGGAGTGAGGACCGCACCACCCCTCGCCACCTCCCCCCTCCGCCACCCCCCCCTCCGCCGCCTTCGCCTCCGCCTCCGGAGCGAAGCCCGGCGTACGTATGGCCTGTTGCGCCCGGACATGCCACCCTGCCCGCCACCCGGCATCCGAGGCCCGGCCCCCGATACCCCGCGCCCGGCAGACGAGGAGACGGCCATGAGCGAGGCACCCGAAGCACCCGAAGCACCCGAAGCGTCCCCAGCCCCCGTAACGCCCGTGGCATCCGATTCACCCCACTCCCCCGTCTCCCCCGCCTCCCTCGCCCCAACGCTCCGGACCCTGCACGCCGCACGCGCCCGGAGCGCCGCCTCCCGCGCCGCCGCCGTCCTCCAGCACATCGAGCGGCACGGTACGGCGGAGCAGGACAGCACCTGGAAGGCCGCACACGCCGCCCGCGTGTCCGTCCAGGCCCTCGCCGTGCTCGCGGAGAGCGCCCCCGACCCGGCGGCCGACGCCCGCTGTGCCCGCAACGCCGCGGCCGCCGCCGCGCAGGCCGCCCAGGTGGGCCGGGTGCACGACGGCGGGAGCGGAACCGCCGACGCCGCCTGCCGGTCCGCCCTCAAGGCGTCACAGGCCGCGTCGGCCGCCGCGGGCCGGGACGCGCTCGGCAGGGACGAGGCGCTGAACGCCGCGGCCGACGAGGCCGAGGCGGACGCCGTCGCCGCCGCCGAACGCGCGGGCTGGATACGTCCGGGCCAGCGTCTCCCGGAGGTTCCCGCCGGTCTGCGCAGCCCGGAGCTGATGGCGATGATGCACTTCTGACGAGGCGCCGCACGCCGCTCGGGTCGCTCACGTCGCTCGGACGGTGGAATTGCCCGGGTTCCTATCGGCGGTGGCGCACCCTCCGGCTCGCTGTGCCGTTTGAGAGATCATGAACAACTCGAAGCGCATGCTCTCCGCCCTGTCGCTCTCCCTGGCCGCCGCCGCCGTCGCCGCGGCCGCCCCCGCCCACGCCGCCCCCTCCGAGGAGGGCCACCGCAACGTGGGCCACACCGTCGGCAAGGCCCTCGCGGACCCGACCGGGACGGGCAAGCAGATCATGGACGCGGGCAAGACCGGCCTGACCGTGGCCGAGATGGGCCTGAAGTCCGTGAAGACCAGCTCGCAGAGCTTCAGCCCGCGCTAGGGCCTGTCTTTCGGATCTGTCCGGGGTCGCGGGGGCTGGCACGCGCATCTGCGGCGTTGTCGTCGGTTGTCAACGCTCCGCGTTGCCGCCCTCCTCCGCCTTGCAGCTGCACGCACCAGACCCCGCTCAAGCCCCACCCAAGGCAAGGCCGCCCAAGTCCGGCCTGATCCGAAAGACAGACCCTAGGGCCAGTCCCGTCAGGTCACGCCTCCCCCGGCGGCACCGACCCCGCCGGGGGAGGCGGTCGACGGCCTAAGAGCCTGTGTCATATCCCCGGTCGGATCAGTGGGCGTCGTCTGGTGCGTGCGATCGCAAGGCGCCGGGAAGTCCTCGTAGCGGAGCTACTAGGGCTTTTCGGCAACGCGGCGAGCGTGCGTGCCAGGCGGCGACCACCCGGCCGGGGATATGACACAGGCTCTAAGAGCCTGCCCGGCGGCTCTGCAGCGTGCGGGCGACTCGTGGGCCCAGGTGCTGCTTGATCCTTCGCAGGGTCTGGAGTCTGCCGACCGCCCGGTCCAGGTGGAAGTAGAGCTGTGGCGGCACGTACGGCAGCAGCGGCGAGTGGCGCTGGCCCAGCAGGGCGAACATCTGGTGCGGTGCCAGGCCCATGTAGCGGGGCAGGTTCTCGTACCACTGGGCGCTGTGCCGGGCGGCGCTCTGCACCGAGAGCAGCGCCTGCTTGCGCTCCCGTTCGTACGCGGTGAGGGCGGCGGGGAGGTCCGGTGGCCCGGCGGCGGAGCCCAGGGCGCGGGCCAGACCCATCGCGTCGCGCAGCGCGAGCGTGGTGCCGGCCCCGATGGAGTAGTGCGTGGTGTGCGCGGCGTCGCCGATCAGCGCGAGGTTGCCGTGCGACCAGGACGTGTTGGTGACCGTCGGGAAGGCCTGCCACTGGGCGTGGCTCTCGATGTCCTTGCGGCCGAGCAGCGCGTGGCCGTCGAGCAGCTCCGCGAAGAGCTTCTCCAGGAGCCGCAAGGTGTCGTCGTTCCCGGTCCGGCCGAAGCCGAGCGCCGTCCAGGTCGCCTCGGAGCACTCCACGACGCAGGTGCTGTGCTCGCCGCTGAACCCGTAGGCGTAGCACCAGATCCAGCCGTGGTCGGTCTCGACGAAGGCGAAGGTGAACGCGGTGAACACCCGGGTCGTGCCGAGCCAGATAAACCGGTTGGCACCTGTGGTGATCCGGGTGCCGAACTCCTCGGCGTACGCGGTGCGCAGCCCGCTGTGCGCGCCGTCCCCGGCGACGACGAGGTCCGCGCCGGACAGCTCGGCGAGGCTGCCGATCTCCTTGCCGAACTCCAGTCGTACGCCAAGATCGCGGGCCCGTCCCGCGAGGATGGTGCGCAGCCGGTGGCGGCCGATGGCGTGCCCGGGGTCCCCGTCGTGCGCGGTGGTCCGGTCGCCGACGTAGGCGAATCCGCCCCGCCAGCAGACGGAGTTCTCCTCGATGAGCCGTGCGGAGACGGGGTCGTGGGCGTACAGGTCGGTGAGGAGGTCGGGCCAGTAGGTCACGCCCCAGCCGTAGCTGGTGCCTGCGGCGTGCCGCTCGTGGACGGTGACCTCGTGGTCCGGGTCCCGCAGTCTGGCGAGGATGGCGAGGTACAGGGAGGCAGGCCCGCCGCCGACGCAATCGATCTTCACGCACGCTCCTGCATCATGTAGGCCGGGAGGAGGGGCAACACGGATGACCAAGGTATGCGTATAGGGAGCGTAACGGCCGAAAGCGGACACGGTGTCGTCGTAGGGCGTCCTTCGTCGCCGTCCGCGTGTCAGCTGGGACTTGCCCCCAGTGGCTGACGTCCTCCCGCCGATCCTGTATACCCGCAAAGAGCAGATCACCCGAGCCGGATCGGACATGATGTCGAACGGCAAACGATGTCGGCCCCTGGAGGTGCGATGGGCACGCCGCCCCACCGATTGTCCATCGCGGCCCTCGCGCACTCCGACGTCTGCGCCGTGCTCAGGGTCAGCGGCGAACTCGACCAGGCCTCCGAGAAGTACTTCATGGACACGGTGGCCGGAGTGGTCGACGCGGGCAACCGGCACATCATCCTCGACGTGACCGCGCTGACGTTCTGCGACTCGCGCGGACTCAACTGCCTGCTCGCCCTGCACTGGCTGCTGCGCCGCAGGACCGGCGACCTGATGCTCGCGGGGGTGGGCCGCCGGGTGGCCGCGCTCCTCGAACACAGCGGGAGCACGGCCCTGTTCTCGTCGTACACCTCGGTCGGGCAGGCCCTGCGCGCGCTGCCGGAGCCCGCCCGTCCGCACTGGCCGCCGCCCGCCGGGCGCAGTACGGACGAGGGCGTGTCACCGCCCGCGTAGCGCGGCGTACCCCGGGCGGCTCAACCCGAGATGCGCGGCGGGCCAGGCACCAGTGTGCTGGCGGACATGGAACACGACATAGCGAGCGTGACGGAAGCGGCCCCCACCCGGCGCCGCGCTCTGGGTGCGGCCGCCGCGTTGCTGGCCGGTGGTGCGGTGTCGCTGGCCGTCCCGCGCGTCGCGGCCGCCCACGAGGACGACGACGTCTGCACCGGCGGCTACGACGCGGAGTTCGAGGACGCCCTGGCCGAGGCGGACGAGCGGTTCGCCCCGGACGAGCTGCGCGCACCACAGGAAGAACCGGCGCGGAAGTACGCACTGCCCCTCCGGCGCGACTTCAGGGTCACCGCGCGCTACGGAGTGCGCGGGGACTGGCTCGCCGGGCATCACACCGGCATCGACCTGGGCGTCCCGCAGGGCACGCCGGTCTACGCCGTCGGCGGCGGCACCGTGCTCGTCGCGGGGTGGTCGGGCGCGTACGGCAACGCCGTGACGGTGCGGATGCCCGACGGCCACTACGCGTTGGTGGCCCACCTCTCGCGGGTCTCGGTACGCGTGGGACGGCGGGTCCGCGCCGGGGCCCTGCTCGGCAGGAGCGGGGCGACAGGACGCGCGACGGGCCCGCACCTCCACCTGGAGGTACGGGCCCGTCGCGGCTACGGATCCGACATCGATCCGGTGCGTTATCTGGCCGGCCGTGGAGTGGATCTCCTCTGACTGGATCTCCTCCGACTGGATCTCCTCCGACTGGATCTCCTCCGACCTGCTGCCGGACCGCTGTCGCGGGCTACTGAATGCCGGGCACCAGGCCCGTGACGGGCGCCACCAGGTCCGTGATCTGGTGCAGCTCGTTCAGCTGCTCGAGCTTCTTGAGCTGGTTGAGGCCGCTGAGCTGGCTCGCGAGGGTCGGCAGCTCGGCGCGCCGCTCCTCGGGAATGCCGATCTTGGTGACGTCGTCGAGGACGGCGACCGGCGAGATCTTGCCCGCGTCCGGGCTGGGCGGCGCCGCCGCCTGGGCTGACGGCGTGGCGAGGGCCGCTGCTCCCGCGGCCAGCGAGACGGCGGCGATGAGTCGTCGTGCTGATGTCATGTCCTCAGAAACGGCTGAAAGCCGGGAAGGACACGGTTTTCGCGGCGCCCTCACTCGGGAAGCTCATTCGCCGTGCCGTGGACGCGGGACACGCCAGCACCGCGGCACGTGCCACCCGCACGGACCAACTTGTCCCACATATCGCCCCCGGTGCGCGTCGCTCGGCCCGGGCGCTTCTCCGAATTGCACAATGGACCCGCGGACGGCCCGTTCGGATTCCCGTGAAATCGAAACTCCCCGGCGGCATTCGAACCCTCATCTGCCGTGACCTCGCCTTGACGGCCGACGTTAGCAATGACGCGACTGTGTGTAGGCAGCCGCTTAATCCAAAGTCAAAGGAGAACGTGATGTCTCGCATCGCGAAGGCAGCCGTCGCCACCCTCGGGACCGGTGCCGTCATCCTCGGTGGCGCCGGTATGGCCATGGCGGACGCCGGTGCGCAGGGCGGAGCCGCCAACTCCCCCGGTGTGCTCTCGGGCAACCTGCTCCAGGTCCCGGTCAACATTCCGGTGAACCTCTGCGGCAACACCGTTGACGTCATCGGCCTGCTGAACCCCACGTTCGGCAACAAGTGCGCCAACCCCGGTGGCGACAAGCAGAACCACCACGGGCACCACGGGCACCACGGGCACCACGGCCACCACGGGCACCACGGCGGTCCGGGCTACGGCGGCTGACACCGGCCTCGGCCCGGCCCCCGGTGTGCGTTCCGCCGGGGGCCTCGCCATGTCCCGTGCCGCCGCACGCCCTGCGCCGACGGCTCCTACCTTCCGTAGGTGTACTGCCCCTTGTGGGAGAGGAGCTCGTCCGGCTTGACGTCCCACGGGGGCATCGGCTCGTGGCGGGCGACGATGCGCTCGTGCTGGGCGGAGCCCGGGCCCGGCGGCCGGGCCGGCAGGTAGGGGGCCGAGCGCGGGTGGCGGCGCTGCCACCGGTCCCACAGGAGGTCCACGAAGGCGTGGTTGAGCCAGAAGACCGGGTCGTTCACCGAGGCGCCGCCCAGCATGTGCCCGCCGACCCAGCGGTGCACGCGGTTGTGGTTGCGCCAGCGCTCCTTGCCCTTCGCCGACGTCCAGCCCTCCAGCTTGTTGCGGAACCCGCCGGGCGACGTGGAGTCCCACGGCGCCACGTCGTACCGGGCGTCGGCCATGGCCCGGCGCACGTCCCTGGCGGTCGGCAGGGCGACGGGGTCGTGGGGCCGCCCGAGGTCCCGCATCAGGAACTCCCCGTCGGTGACGGCCTCCTTGATGACCCAGTGCCCGTTCCTGTGGGCGAAGGGGCCGGTCATGACCTGGCGGTCGGAGCGCCGGCCGTTGCCGCCCATCAGGTCCGCGCCCCACAGTGACGCGGCGGGCGTACGGTCCTTCGTCCAGTCCCAGTAGGGGACGGTGACGCCGGAGTCGACGCGCTGCAGTGCCCGTTCGAATTCGAGCAGGAAGCGGCGGTGCCAGGGGAAGAACGAGGGCGCCATGTGGGCGACCCGCAGCCGCTCGTCCCCGTCCGACACGTAGAAGTCGATGTGCATACGGACGAACTCGTCGTACTCGCCGCGCCGTTTGAGCTTCAGGAGCGCGTCGACGAAGCGCCGCCGCTCCGCGCGGCTGAGACGGCTCTGGTTCCTGCGCGTGTGGGCCATGCCCGTCCCTTCTGCGGCCAGGGGTACGCGGCCGGTTCAGTGACCGTGGCCGGCCGGTCCGGTCGGTCCGGTCGGTCCGGTCGGTCCGGTCGGTCCGGTCGGCTCGGTCGCTCCGGTCGGCTCGGTCGCTCCGGTCAGGGCCTGTCCGGGGCCGAGCTCGTCGACGGCCGCGCGGGCGGCGGCCAGCGGCGTCGCGTACGACTGGTAGTGGTCCACCATGCTGAGGTAGCCGCCGTCCGCGCGGCGCATGAGCCCGAGCCGCCTCCCGTCGACGGTGACTCGCAGGCCCGGGTGCGCGGCCCCGCCCCGGTGGGCGACCGGCTCGCCCCGGATGCGCCGGCCCCGGTACACCTCGTCGAACGGCGGGCCTTCGGACGTGGCCGAGGAGTCCGCTCCGTCCGGGTAAGGACCGGCGAGACCCGGGGCGGCCAGGTTCGGTGTGAGCGGCCCCGGCGGCAGTGGTTCCCGCACGGGCTCGTCAGGCACCGCCTCGATGATGCCCGCGGCGACGAGGAGGGCCGTGGCGGCGGCGGCGATGAGATGGCGACGGGTCATCCGGTCCGGGGCCGGGTCCACCCGGTTCAGCTCGTCCAGAAATCCCACCACCGGGTGAGGACGAGCATGCCGATGACGCCCATGTGCAGCGCGGGAAGCACCCAGGTGAAGTCGGCCAGGAAGGCCCGTACGCCCCGGGGAGCGGGCAGGAATCCGCACCGTACGTTGTGCGAGGTCACGTACCAGAACATGACGACGGTCGCGGCCCAGGCCAGGCAGCACCACAGGCAGAGGGAGTGGATGCGGTAGAGGGACTGGAACTGCAGCCAGGCGCAGAACGCGACGCCGAACGCCGTTCCCGCGTTGAGGGCCAGCCAGTACCAGCGGGGAAAGCGGGCGCCGCCGAGCAGGCCCGCTCCGACGCACACCACCACCGCGTACGCGACGAGCCCGAGCATCGGGTTGGGGAATCCGAAGGCGGCGGCCTGCTCGCTCTTCATGATGTTTCCGCAGGCGACCACCGGGTTGAGGCTGCACCCGGGGACGAAGTCCGGGTCCTCCATCAGCCTGAACTTGTCGAGGGTGATGACCCACGCGGCAAGGAGCCCCGCGACGCCCGTGACCACCAGGAGCGCGCCGAGGGAAGGGCCCGCCTCCTGCTCCCGGGGCGCCGGGGTGGAGGGCGCCGCGGCGGGGGCCGCGCCGGGTGCGCCGACGGCCTGGAGCGGGAGCGTGGGCGGCGGTTCGGCGGTGCGGCGCATCAGCGCAGGCTGCGTGCGGGCAGCAGGCAGTGGGCGGCGTTGACCATGGTCTCCTCGGACCCGGCGAACTCGCTGAGGCTCTCTTCCGACACGGGCTCGCCCGGCTTGGCATCGGGCCACGCGCGCGTGGTGGCCATGAAGTAGGCGTGGCCGCGCAGCTTGACGGCGGCGATCCACTCCGGCGGCACCACGCACTGCGCGTTCAGGCCGGGCATGTTGACCACGACGTTGTCGCCCTCGACGAGCAGGCTCACCGGCAGGGAGGGGTGGCGCGCGCCGTCGAAGAGGGGGCCGCCGATCGGCAGGCCCGCTTCCGTGAGGAGGGCGGCCAGCGCCGCGGCGGTGGCCTCGGGGCCGCCCTCGGTGTCCCCGAGGGAGTAGGCCAGCAGGAAGGGCATGTCCCTCTCGTCCTCGGGGTGCTCACCGCTCCAGGCGAGAACGGCCACGGTTCCCAGATCTGTTGCTCGCAGGGGGCGCTGTTCGCTGGAAGTTGAGGTCATGGGGGGAACCGTATAGACGCCGGAGGACCGGCCCGGGTCCGTTGTCACCCGTGTGGCCCAGCGCGGGTACGGCATCACACGATGGGGTCACCCGGTCGGCGCCCGTGGGGCGGCGCGGCCGAACGCACGCGCCACCGACGGGCAGGGTTTCGCCGGCACACCGAAGGGCCGGTCCGTGGAAGAGGTGACCGGCCCTTGCCTGCTCGAACGGCTGCCCGGGGCGCGCCCGTGGAAGGGAGAGGCCCTACTTGCCTAGGGGGAGTCCGCCGAGGAGCCCGGCGGGGCCGCCGCCCTCGTTCAGGCCCTCCGTGATGCCCTTGACCGCGTTGACGACGGAGTCCTCGTTCTCGGTGTCGAGCATGTTCGTGCCCACCGGCTTGGTCTTGAGCAGGGACTGGCCGGTGAGGGCGTCGAGACCGCCGTTGAGGCTGGTGGGCGCCAGGTCGCCGGCGAACGCAGGCGCGGCGGAACCGGCGATGGCGATCGAACCGGCAAGGACTGCGGCAGCCTTCAGGGCCTTCATCATGTTCCTTTCTTTGGCAACGCGTGTCGCCCGTGGGAGAACCGTTCAGGCATCGATTGCCTGGTGTCTCTCTTCACGGGGACCAACGAGCACCGGCCGATGCGGAAACCCCTGTGCCGCAAACTTCCCCCGGCCCGCTGGGGAAGAATTCCCATGCCATTCTCATATCAACCGGCCGATGCATACGGGCGTTTGCCGCCCCGGATTTTTGGGCCGTGACTAGAGGCCGGCCGCGGATGTGCCGCCGCCTTGCAGGGGAGTGAGGCCGAGGTTCACCGCGCTGGTGATGACCGTCGGGGTCTGCGTGAGGACGGCTTTGACGTCACCGGCCTCGGCGGCCTTGGTCAGTGCGTCGATCGCCTTCTGCAGCGCGGCGGCGGCGTCGCCCTTGGGGTCGACCGGTCCCCTGTCGAATGCGAGGGGTGCCTTGGCCGGGGGCTGGGCGGGCGGCTGGGCGGCGGCGAACGCCTTCTGGATCGCGTCGGCGTGCTTCTTGGCGTCCTCGGGGGAGAGCTTGTTGTCCTTCGCCGTGAGCACCGCGTGGAGCAGGTTCAGGACGGGGGCGATGACCCCGCCGAGGTCGTCGAGCTGCTGGGCCCGGGTGCGGTCGGGTGAGGCGTCGCCCTGGGAGGCGAAGGCCGGGCCGGCCGTGCCGAGAAGCAGCGTCGCGCACAGGGTGGTGGTCGCGATACGCCGTACGGGCAGAGCGCGCATGAGTGGTTCCCTTCCGGTGATGCGTCAGATCTTGTGATCACCGTGGGATCGGCCCACGCCGCCCGCAACCGAGCGGTCGCGCGACGTACCGGCCGTGCCTGTGCGGCGCGAGCATCCGCGCAGGTGGGAACTGGATGTGACGGGCAGTCGGCTGACGGTGGCGCGGCCCCCCATTCGGGGCACGGCCCGCGCCGGTACGCGAAGCGGCCGCCCCCGCCAGTACGGGGACGGCCGCCGCGGTCGGACGGTGCGTCAGTCGTTGACGCAGGTGTTGCCGAACGCCGGGTTCAGCAGACCGATGACGTTGATGCTGTTGCCGCACACGTTCACGGGGATGTGGATCGGCGCCTGCACGTTGTTGCCCGAGATCACGCCGGGGGAGTTGGTGGCGGCACCCTGCGCGCCGCTGTCCGCGGCAGCGACACCCGCGGTTCCGGCCACGGCGGCGGCGGCGACGGCGGACAGGGCAAGAGCCTTGGTGGTACGCGACATGGAGTGCTGCTCCTTGGTGATGTTGCCAGGGACGGGAGGGATACCCGTCTGGAGGGATCAACTGCTGAGCGGCACGACGAGTTGTGCGCCCAGACGGGTGATGCTGCGTCCGATCCATTGCGGTGCCGCGGTCGCGGGCCGCCGGGCGCGCCGCGACCTCCGCTCGCTCCGCCGGGCCGCCGCCCGGGTGCGCGGTCGCCCGACTGCCACGTCCTTCACCGTTCCGACACACGCGCCGAGGTTGACCGACTTGTCCGCTTCAGCGGCTACAGTTGCGCTTCCCTTTAGGGCATTCCAGTCATATGCGTTCAGATTCGTTCATTGCTCGCGAATCCCCCAACTCCGCTGTGGTTCGAGTCTCCACACTCCGGAAGCACCGCACCGGCCACGCGCTGCCACTGACTCAAGGGAGTCGCGCATGCCTCTGCCCTCAGCACTCGCTCCCCCGCGGGTCCTGCACGTCAGCCAGCCCGTGGACGGCGGCGTGGCGCGGGTCGTCGTCGACCTGGTCACGGCGCAGGCCGCCGCGGGCACCGACGTACACGTGGCCTGCCCCGAGGAGGGCTTCCTGCCCCGGGCGTTGGGCGCCCTCGGCCCCGCCGTCCGCGTACACCCCTGGGCGGCGACCCGCTCCCCCGGACCCGGCCTGCGGGCCGAGACCAGGGAGTTGAAGCGCATCGTCGACGCGACGGGGCCCGCGCTCGTCCACGCGCACAGCGCCAAGGCCGGGCTCGCCGCGCGCCTCGCGCTGCGCGGCAGCGTGCCCACCGTGTTCCAGCCGCACGCCTGGTCGTTCGAGGCGGTCGGCGGCGTCACCGCGCTCCTCGCCCGGCTCTGGGAGCGCCGCGCGGCGCGGTGGACGACGCGCATCGTCTGTGTCAGCGAGGCCGAGTGGGTCACCGGACGGCGGGCGGGCGTCGCGGGCTCCTACTCGGTGGTCCCCAACGGCGTGGACACCGACCGCTTCACGCCCACCGCGCCCGGCCGGGCGCCCGACGTGAGCGTTCCGCTGGTGGTGTGCGTCGGCAGGCTCTGCCGGCAGAAGGGGCAGGACGTGCTGCTGCGCGCCTGGCCCGCGGTGGCCGCGCAGGTCCCCCACGCCCGCCTGGTCCTCGTGGGGGACGGGCCGGACGGCGAACGGCTGCGCGCCCAGGCCGGGCCGCGGGTGGCCTTCGCCGGGGAGGCGGCCGACGCGGCCCCCTGGTACCGGGCCGCCGACGTGGTCGTACTCCCCTCGCGCTGGGAGGGCATGGCGCTGGCGCCGCTGGAGGCCATGGCCTGTGCCCGCCCGGTCGTGGTCACCGACGTGGACGGGGCGCGGGAGAGCCTGCCGCCGTCCCACCGCGGGCACGCCCTCGTACCGCCGGAGGACCCCGAAGCGCTGTCGCGGGCCCTGCTCGCCCTGCTGCGGGACGGGGAGCTGCGCGACTCGCTGGGGCGGCGGGGCCGTCGGCACGTACTGGACCACCACGACGCACGGCACACCACGGCCGCCATCGACGCGGTGTACGGCGAGCTTCTGGGCACGGCGCCCACCGGACACAGGGAGTGCACCACCACGTGAGTGCGGAACGGACCGTTGCCTCCTCATCCAGTCAGCCGCGGCAGGACACCCAGGCCCCGCCCGGGTCCTTCGTCGTCGCGCCACGCGAAGCCATGGGCCATCGCGCGGGGGCGTCGGCGCGGACGCCCGCCCGCAGACGGCGTTCGGCCGCCGCCCTCGTGGCCGTCGACTGCGCCGCCGCTTTACTGAGCCTGTTGCCGCTCGACGAGCCGCGGCAGCGGGCCGTCCTCGCGCCGCTGCTCGTGGCCGTGGTGCTGATCCTGAACGCGCGGGGCCGGCTGTACGAGTACGCCGCGCTGCCCGACACGCTCGGCCGGGCGCCGTCGCTCGCCGGGCGGATCGTGCTCGGCTGGTCCTTCACCGCGGTCCTCGCCCCGGCGCTGACCGCGTCGGTCCTGCCCGCTCCGGGGCCGCTCGCCCCTGAGGCCCTCCTCGGCGCGGCCACCCTGCACTGCCTGCTGAGCCTCTGCGGGCGCGCCCTGGTCCACCGGCACCGGCGCTCCCGCGCCGTGCGCAGGCCCCGGCCGGTCCTGGTGCTCGGTCCGAGCGGCCCGGCGCGCGGCGTGGCCGCCGCGCTGCTGCGGCGGCCGGGCTGCGGCATGCGCCCGGTCGGCATCCTCGGCGAGAGCGCGGAGCACCGGCAGGACGAGGAGGGCCGCGGCGGCGACACCGAGGGGACGCCGGGGCCCGAGCTTCCGGTGCTCCGCACGGAGGACGAACTCCACCGCGCGGTGATCCAGAACGACATCGGCGGTGTGTTCCTGCTCGCCGACCGCGGCCCCGCGTTCGCCGGCTGGCTGCCCGCGCTGAGCGGCCTCGGCTGCGACCTGTGGGAACTCGACCCGCGCTGTCCGGACATCGCGCCCGCGCCGGGCGGGCCCACGGAGTACGTGGCCGGGTTCGCCTGCCGCCCCCTGCTGCCCACCCGGGCCCGCGGGACCGGCGTCGGCAAGCGGCTCCTCGACGTCACCGTGTCGGGCGTCCTGCTCCTGGTGGCCGCGCCGGTCCTCGCGGTGTGCGCCCTGGTGCTGCGCGCCGTGGAGGGCCCCGGCGTGATCTTCCGGCAGGAACGCGTCGGCAAGGACGGCGAGTTGTTCACCCTGCTCAAGTTCCGTACCCACCGGCCCGCCGACCCGCAGGAGGCCGCGACGCGGTGGAGCGTCGCCGACGAGCAGCGCATCAGCCCGTTCTGCCGGTTCCTGCGGGGCACGTCGCTCGACGAGCTCCCGCAGCTGTGGAACGTACTGCGCGGCGACATGAGCCTGGTCGGACCGCGGCCCGAACGCCCGTTCTTCGTCGCTCAGTTCAGCCAGGCCCATCCGGACTACGCCCACCGGCACCGCATGCCGACCGGCATCACCGGCCTCGCCCAGATCCACGGCCTGCGCGGGGACACCTCCATCGAGGACCGGTGCCGCTTCGACAATGCCTATATCGACAGCTGGTCGTTCTGGCAGGACATGTGCATCCTGCTGCGCACCGTCGGCTGCCTCGTACGCCGCACGGGGAGCTGAGAAGTGACCCACCTCCCGGCCCCCTCCCCCGCCCTGCCCGCCACCCGCCCGCACACCGTGGTGCCGCCCCTGCTGCGCCGGTACGCCCCGGTCCTCCCTGTGGTGCTCCTCGTCGCGCTGCTCGCCCTGCCGGTGCCCGCCGAGGGAGCCACGTCCGGCGGCGGCACCGGGACCGTGGCCGACGCGGTGTCCGCCCTCGTCGTCGGCCACTGCGTCCTGCGCGCCGTGCGGGCCCGCCGACGCCCGCTGACCCGCACCGCCGCGGTGCTGTTCGGCATGCCGGTCGTCGGGATCACCGTGGCCGCCTTCGGCGCCTCGTCCGCCGCGACCGGAGTCGCCGGGGCCGCGCGCTACCTGCAGATCTTCGTGCTGGTCCCGGCCGCCGTGCTGCTCCTGATCCGCGACGCGTCCCACTTCCGCCTGCTGGCCTGGTCGTTCGTCGCGCTGGGGCTCTGGCAGGGCGTCATCGGCGTGCACCAGTACCTGACCGGCACCGGCGCCTCGTACATGGGCGAGGACATCCGCGCGGTGGGCACGTTCGGCTCCACGGACGTCATGGGGATGGCCACGGTCGTCTCGTACGGACTCATCAGCTCGCTGGCCCTGGCGCACCGCCCCCGCGCGCCGCGCCAACGGACGGCCGCGCTCGTGTGCGCGGCCCTGCTGACCGTGCCGCTCGCCCTGTCGTTCAGCCGCGGGGCGTGGATCGCCACGGCGGCGGGCTGCGCCGCGGTGCTGCTGCTCGCCGGGGTGCGCAGGGCGGCCAGGGCCCTGCTCGCGGCGGGTGCGGCGGCCGTCGTCCTGGTGGCCGGGCTCGGCGTCGGCTCGGCCATGCTCCAGGAGCGCCTCAGCAGCATCACGCAGGTGACGGACGCCCCCGACCAGTCGGTCACCGACCGCTACACGATGTGGGCGGCCTCCGCCGACATGTGGCGCGCGCACCCGGTGACCGGGGTGGGCCTGAAGGGGTTCCCCGGCCACCGCGACAGCCACGCCTCGCTGGCTCTGTCCTCCGGCAGCGACACCGCGGGGGCCGGCAGCGGCTTCGTGCGCCAGCCACTGCTCTCCCCGCACAACATGTACCTGCTCGTCCTCGGTGAGCAGGGGCTGCTCGGCCTCACCGCGCTGGCGGGCTGCTGGGCGGGGCTCGTGGTGTGCGGGGTGCGCCGCTGGAAGGGGCAGCGGGCCCGGCGGGACGGTCCCGACGGCCCCAGCGGCCCCGGCGGGCCGGAGCTGGACTGCGCGCTGGTCGCCTGCGGGCTGCTGGCCTGGCAGCTGGTCGACTTCATGTACGCCGACATCGGCGGCCCCTCCACCGTCCTGACCGCGGGCGCCCTCGGCCTCATCGCCTGGTGGTCGGTGGGCCTGCGCGGCGGGCCGGGAGAGGCGGACGCGCGATGACGACCGTGCCGCCGGAGGTGGCCCCGGAACCGGCTGCGGCAGCCACCACGACGGCCGGGACCGGAAGTGGAATCGGAACTGGAAGTGTCAGTGGAACCGGAACCGGAACCGGAACCGTCGGGGCCGGCGCGGGTGAGGCGGCCGGGAAGTCCGGCGGTTCGTTCCTCGCCAAGGCCGCCATCGTCACGGCCGTGCTGTCCATCGCGGGGTCACTCCTCGGCCTCGTACGCGACCAGGCGCTGGCGCACTTCTTCGGCGCGGGGACCGACACCGACGCCTTCCTGGTGGCGTGGACGCTGCCCGAACTGGCCGCGACCCTGCTCATCGAGGACGGCCTCGCCTTCTTCCTCGTCCCCGCGTTCAGCCTCGCGCTCGCGCGCCGCGCGGACACCCCGGCCGCCGCCACCGACCCCGTCCACGCTCTCGTGCGGGCGTCGCTGCCTCGCATGGCGCTCTGGTTCGCGGGTGCGGGCGCCCTGCTCATCGCGGCGGCGCCCTACCTGGTCGCGGTCCTCGCCCCCGGCCTCCCCGACCCCCGCCTGGCGGTCGACTGCACGCGCCTCACCGCCACCTGCGCCCTCACGTTCGGTCTGGCCGGCTACTGCAGCGCGGCGCTGCGGGCCCACCACCGGTTCGTGGCGCCCGCGGCGGTCTACGTCGCGTACAACGCGGCCATCATCGCCGCCCTGTTCGCCCTCGCGGCGCCGCTGGGCGTGCGGGCCGCGGCGGCGGGCGTGGCGGTGGGCGGCGCGCTCATGGTCGCCGTCCAGGCCCCGTCGCTGTGGCGCCAGCTGCGGTCGGCACCGGGTCCCGCGCCCGTACCTGTGCCCGTACCCGTACCCGTACGGGCAGCTGAACCGGAATCTGAGTCGGAACCCGAATCGGAATCTGTACCGGCGCCGGAACCCGCGCCGGCCCAGGCGCTCCAGACCACCATCATCTGGACCGTCCTCCTCTTCGCGCTCTGCCGCCAGTCGCAGGTGCTCATCGAGCGGTTCCTCGCCTCGTCGCTGCCCGCCGGCGCCATCTCGCACCTGAACTACGCGCAGAAGGTCGCGCAGATGCCGATGGTGCTCTCCCTCATGGTGTGCACCGTCACCTTCCCCGTGGTCGCGCGGGCCCTGGCCAACGGCGAGACGGAACGCGCCCGCGAGCGCGTGGAACGCGACCTCGTCCTGGCCGGATGCATGGTGCTTCTCGGTGCCGCGGCCGTCATCGCCGCCGCGCCCCCGCTCATCGAACTGCTCTTCCAGCGCGGCGCCTTCACCACGCGGGACACCGCCGCCACCGCCTCGGTCATGCGCGTCTACGCGCTGGGCCTGCTCGGCCACACGCTGGTGGGCGCGCTCGCCCGCGCCCACTTCTCGGTGGCGAGGACCACCTGGGTCCCGCTCGGCGCGATGGTCACCGGCGTCGTCACCACCGCGGGGCTCGGCCTCCTGACCGTCGGTGCCTGGGGCGTCCGCGGGATCGCCGGGGCCAACGCGGTCGGCATCTGCGTCGCCGCACTGCTCCTGCTGCGCGGCACCGGCCCGCACACCGTGGCCGTCAGGAAGCGCGTCGTCGTCGGCCGCCTTGGCCGGCTGGTGCTCGCCGCGGGCGGCGCGGCGGTGCTCGGCGCCCTGTGCACCGGGCGGATGGCGGGGCCGCCCGCCGCCGCCGTCCTCGCGAGCTGCGCGGTCGTGACCGTCTCCTTCGCACTCCTGGGCCTGCTCCTGGGGGCGCAGCCCTGGCCGTCCGCCCTCCGCTCCGTGACCAGAAAGCTCCGCCATGTCCGTTGACCTCACCCCGTCCGACCCGCCCACTCCGCCGACCCCGTCCACCCCGTCCGGCACGGAGCCGTTCCTGCGGTTCCGGCCGCCCCGCACCCCGGCGTGGGTGGCGATGTACCACTCCGTCGCGGACCCGGCCGACGACCCGTACGGGATCACCGTCGCGCCGGAGCGCCTCGCCGGGCAGCTGCGCTGGATGCGGCGCAACGGGCTGCGCGGCGTGTCGATGAAGTACCTGTTCGAGGCGTGCGCGCAGGGGCAGGAGCACAACCTCGTCGGCCTCACCTTCGACGACGGGTACCGCGACTTCGTCGACCACGCGCTGCCGTTGCTGCGGCAGCACGACTGCACCGCCACCGTGTTCGTGCTGCCCGGCCGCCTCGGCGGGGAGAACGCCTGGGACCCGCTCGGCCCGCGCAAACCGCTCCTGGACGCCGAAGGCATCCGGCACATCGCCGAGAGCGGCATGGAGATCGCCTCGCACGGGCTCACCCACGTCGACCTGACCAAGGCCGACGACCGCCTCCTGCGCCGCGAGGTCGGCGGCAGCCGGGCCGCGCTGTACGCCCTGACCGGCCGTGAGGTGCAGGGGTTCTGCTACCCCTACGGCCACGTCGACGCCCGCGTGACGGCCGCGGTGCGCGAGGCCGGGTACCGCTACGCCTGCGCGATCGCCCCCGGCGCCCTCGCCGGCCCCCTCGCCCTGCCGCGCGTCCACATCGGCCAGGGTGACTCGGCCTGGCGCATGCGCCTGAAGCTGCGCACGAACCGGCTCAGGCGCCGCGTCCTCGACCGCTCGGCGGTGTTCGACGAGCGCTCGGCGGTGTTCGGGTGAAGGTCCTGCACATCATCACCGGGCTCGGGGTGGGCGGCGCGGAGCTGCAACTGCGCCTGCTGCTGCGCCACTTGCCGACCCCGTGCGACGTCGTCGCGCTGACCGACGCGGGCACGGTGGCGCGGGGCATCGCTGCCGACGGCATCCGGGTGACCGACCTCGGCATGTCCGGCAACCGCGACGTGGCGGCGCTGCCGCGCCTCGTCCGGCTCATCCGCGCGGGCCGCTACGACGTCGTGCACACCCATCTCTACCGGGCCTGCCTGTACGGACGCGTCGCGGCCCGGCTCGCGGGGGTGCGGGCGGTGGTGGCCACGGAACACTCCCTCGGCGACTCCCAGATGGAGGGCCGGCCGCTGACCGCGGGGGTCCGCGCGCTGTATCTGGCCGGGGAGCGGCTCGGCCGGATGACGGTCGCGGTCTCGCCCGCCGTCGGGGCGCGGCTGCACCGCTGGGGCGTGCCGCGCAGGCGCATCCGGGTGGTGCCCAACGGCATCGAGGTGGAGCGCTTCCGGTTCGATCCGGCAGCCCGGGTGCGTACGCGCGACCGACTGGGGCTGCCCGCCTCGGCCTTCGTCGTCGGCGGCGTGGGACGGCTGGCGCCCGGCAAGCGGTTCGACGTGCTGCTGCGGGCGGCCGCCGCACTGCCCGAGGACGTCGTCGTACTGCTCGTGGGGGGCGGGCCCGAGGAGCAGGGCCTGCGGCGGCTCGCGCAGCGGCTCGGCATCGCGGGGCGGGTGCGGTTCGCCGGTGAGTCCGCCCACGAGGGCGGTGGCGCGGACCGCGTACCGGACCTGCCTTCCCTGCTGTCCGCCATGGACGCCCTCGCCTCCCCCTCCCCCGAGGAGGCCTTCGGCCTGGCGCTCGTGGAGGGCCTGGCCAGCGGGCTGCCCGTGCTGTACGCGTCCTGCCCGGCCCTGGAGGGCCTCAGCGCGGGCGAGCGGTCCGGCGCCGCGTACTGCCCGAGCGATCCGGACTCCTTCGCACGAGCCCTGAGGGGGCTGCGCGAGGACGTCCCGCCGCACCGCTCGGCCCCGGCCGCGGTGCGGCACTACAGCATCACCCGAAGCGCCGAGCAGCTGATGGGCGTGTACGCGTCCCTCGTGCCCGGCCCGACCCCGGAGGTGAACCCTCGATGAGCGACTCCGTGAACGAGCGACCGCGCATCGGCGACCTGCGAGCCCGCCTCGCGCGGCTGCCCCGCTGGTGGGCCCTGCCGGCCTGCGCGGCCCTCGGACTGGTGACGGGCGCCGGGTACGGCGCGCTCCAGACCCCGCAGTACACGGCCACGAGTTACGTCGTCGCCGTATCGCAGGAGAAGGCGGACCCGGCCACGGCCCTTGGATTCGCCCAGGCGTACGGCCGGGTGGCCACGCAGCTCGCCGTCCTCGGCGACGCCCAGGTGGCCGCGGGCATGTCACCGGCTCAGCTGCAGGACAGCGTGCAGGTGGTCACCTCGCCCGACGCGCCGATGATCGCGGTCTCCGCGACCACCGAGCAGCCCTCCTCCGCCGCCCTCACCGCCAACGCGGTGGCGCGGTCGCTGGCCAGGAGCGCCAACCACTCCAAGGGCAGCACCCGCGTCAAACTCCTGGCGTTCTCCCGCGCCCTGGAGCCGAACGCGCCCTCCTCGCTCTCCACCGGCGTGACCACCCTGGTCGGCGGGTGCGCCGGCGGTCTGCTCGGCGGCCTCGCACTGCTGGTCCGCCCCCGTGGACGTACGGAGCAGGCGTCCGGCCTCTCCGTCCCCGGGCCCGCGTCCGCGCTGGTGCGGAGCGCCCCGTGAGTGCGGCGCCCGGCGAGCGACCGCGGGCCGAACTGTGCGTGGACCAGGACGAGTTCGAGGCGCTGGCCGAACCGTGGGGGCGGCTGCACCGGTCGTGCCCGGCGGCGACACCGTTCCAGAGCCATGCCTGGCTGTCGTCCTGGTGGCGTTCGTACGGCCGTCCCGGGCGGCTGCGGGTGGTCCTGGTCCGCGACGGCGGGCGGCTGATCGCGGCGGCGCCGCTGATGCGGGTGGACACCCCGGTCCCGGCGCTGAAGCCGCTGGGCGGCGAGATCTCCGACTTCACCGACGTCCTGCTCGACGACGCGCACCGCGAGGCGGGCACGGAGGCGCTCCTCGCGGGTCTTTACGCGCTGGCGAGGACCGCGGTGGTCGACTTCGGCGAAGTCAGGCCCGGCGCGTGTGTGGAGAGCCTGTACGAGCGGTGGCCGGGGCCGCGGCGCACGCTGGCCGACTCGGCCTGCCTGGAGCTGCCCGCGCTGCCGATGGACGGACTGCTCAAGCGGCTTCCGGCGCCGCGCGCGCAGCGCACCCGGGCCAAGATCCGCAAGCTGGCGGCGCTGGGGGTGGAGAGCCGGGTCGTCCCCGTCGAGGAGGTGGAGACGTCGGTGCGGACGCTGCTGCACCTGCACCAGTTGCAGTGGCAGGGCCGCAAGGTGACCGCCGAGCACCTCCAGCCGCGGTTCCACGAGCACCTGCTCCGCTCCATGCGCCCGATGGTCGCGGCCGGGGAGGCGGTGGTGACCGAGTTCCGGCTGGACGGCGAGGTGCTGGCCGCGGATCTGACGCTGCTCTCGGGCACGCTGGCCGGCGGCTATCTGTACGGCGCCCACCCCCGGCTCAGGGAGCGCAAGGTCGATGTCGCCACGATGCTCCTGGACGCCTGCACCCGCCACACCGGCGGCGAGCACCCGCGCGCGCTGAGCCTGCTGCGGGGCAACGAGTCCTACAAGCACCACTGGCGGCCCGAGCCGGTCCACAACCGGCGCTTCCTGCTGGCCCGCAGGCGCACGTCGCCGCTGGTGTGCGCGGTGGCCTGGGGCGCGGCGGGCCGCGAGTGGGCGAAGCGGCGGCTGCGCGAGCGCGCGGCGCGCGGCGGCGGAACCTCGTCGTGACGATTCGCGCCGCCGCGCCGCCGCGAGCTTCTCAGGGGCGCTTCAGGGCGTGCCACCAGTCGATGCGCAGGCACAGCCCGCCCGTCCAGTATTCGACCCAGTCGCCGAGCTCCACCGGCGTGCAGAGCGGGGCCTTCGCGGGCTCGTCCGGCCGGGTCGGCACGGTGGGCGCGGTCGGCACGGTGGGCACCGTCGGCTCAGCCGACTCAGCCGGCAGCGCTTCGCGGCCCGAGAGCAGGTCGCGGTAGACCTTGGCGGCGGCGGGATTCTCCTTGCACTGCCACACCCCGTGCGGGCAGTAGTCGGTGACGGTGTTGTACAGCGGCTTCTTCTCGTCGATCCAATTCAGCATGCGGCGCATGTACACGTCGTTGTCGCCGTTGCGGAACAGGCCCCATTCCGGATACGAGATGGGCTTGTTGTGCTCCTTCGCGAAGTCCACGTGCCGCTGCAGCCCGTAAGGCTCCGAGATCTGCTCGTCGAACGGCATTCCCTGCGGCTGGTCGTACGAGTCCATTCCGATGATGTCGACGACGTCGTCCCCGGGATAGCACTGCGTCCAGGGAACCGCGTCCCGCCCTCTGCTCGGCGTGAAGTCGAACCGGAATTTCTGCCCCGGTACCGCACGCATCGCGGTGACGACCCTGTTCCAGTACTTCTTCCACGACTCCGGGTCAGGACCGCAGCGATGGGTGTACGTCGTGCCGTTCATCTCCCAGCCGAGCACGATGACCGTGTCGGGGACGCCGAGGGCGACGAGGCGTTCGGCAAGCGTATGGAAGTGCTGGTCGAACTCACCGGCGGCGCCCTGCCGCAGCATCCGCTGCACCTCGGCGTCGCCGACCCCTTCCTCGTTGCGTTCGAGCATCGGGACGTTCAGGACGAAGAGCCGATCGTCCTTCTGCTTGCGCCACTCGGCCCACTTCTCCAGGAAGTTCGGGGCGCCCTCGATGTTGCTCCAGCGATCGCCCGGAAGATAGGTGTGGCCGACCCGCAGTTCGGCGCCGTCGAGCCATTTGCTCAGCTCGCTCATGCGCTCGACCCCGCGGGGGCCGTAGTCGAGGTACGCGCCGAAGGCGGGCGTCTTCGGCGCGGTCGCGGGTCCCCCCGGAGGTTCGCCGTCGCGTACGACGCCCACCGTGTGTCCCGGCACGGATGCCAGGGCCACCGACGAGACGATTCCAGCAGCGATGAAGGCGAGACGTTTACCGCGCTGACGACGCTGTGGGGACATATCAGCTCCTCGTTCTACGACCGTTCCCGACCGCACCTCTCTGACAATCCGTCATATGTATTTCTA
Source organism: Streptomyces sp. NPDC058284 (assembly GCF_042881135.1). NCBI lineage: Bacteria > Bacillati > Actinomycetota > Actinomycetes > Kitasatosporales > Streptomycetaceae > Streptomyces > Streptomyces sp. NPDC058284. Next base: position 48,757 of record NZ_JBHVYE010000025.1, on the reverse strand, counting down.
TTGCGCCAAACGGGTTTCTAATCCTTAGTTCCCCCACATCGCCCGCATGGGCGATCGATAAGCGAGGATGACGTTGCAGCCTCTCGATACACGCATTCCTGCGGTCCTCCTGCGGATCGACAGGAATCCCTTTCACCACGGAACCCTCGGTGCCGTGCGTTCGCTGGGACGGGCGGGCGTCGAGGTCCACCTGGTGGCCGACGACCACGAAAGCCCCGTACGACGGTCCCGGTACCTGCACCAGCTGCACGCGCCGCCCGCCCCCGGAGCGTCCCTGGCCGAGGTGGCCGCCGTACTGCGCCGGGTCTCGCACCGCCTCCCCGGCCCCGCCGTGCTGATCCCCCTCGACGACGCGGGCGCCCTCGCGGTCGGCGCCCTGTACGACGAGCTCACCGGCCTCTTCCTGCTGCCCCGGGCGGGCGACAACGTCGCCGAGCGGGTCGCGGACAAGGCGACCCTGGCCCAGGTCTGCGCGCAGGCCGGTGTGGCCCACCCGGCGACGCTGGCCCCGGAGTCCGCCGCCGAGGCCGCGGGCGCCGTGCGCCGGCTCGGCGCCCCCGCCGTGGCGAAGTGGAGCCGCCCCTGGCTGCTGCCCCGCGACACCGGACTGCGCAGCACCACCGTGATCGGCTCCCCGCGCGAGGCCGCCGCGCTGTTCGACCGCAGGGCAGAGGCGGGCAGCCCCCTGCTGCTCCAGGCGTTCGTTCCCGGGGCGCGCGGCGCGGACTGGTTCGTGCACGGCTGCGCGGGCCGGGACGGTGTCGTACGCGGCGGCGGCACGGGCCGCAAGCACCGCTCCTGGCCGCGCTCCGCCGGTCTCACGGTGCGCGGCGAGTGGGCCGCGGAACCCGGCCTCTGGTCGGCCGCCACGCAGATCGTGGCGGCCCTGGAGTACCGGGGGATCTTCGACATGGACTTCCGCAGGGACGCCACGACCGGCGACTACCACCTCATCGACTTCAACCCGCGCCCCGGCGCCCAGTTCCGCCTCTTCGCGGACGGCACCGGCACGGACGTCGTCCGCGCCCTCCACCTCGACCTGACCCACCGCCCCGTACCGCCGGCAGCGCCCCTGCCCGGCCGCACCTTCGTCGTGGAGAACTACGCCCCGCTGACCGCGCTGCGTGCCCTTCCCCGGCCGTTCCCGCGCGCGAAGTCACCGTCCGGCGAGCTCGCCTGGCACGCCGCCGACGACCTCGCGCCCGGGTCGGCCCTGCGCCGCCTCTGGGGCCGCCACGTGCTGCGGCGGCTGCGCGACGGCCTCACCCACCGCTTGGGCACCGTCCTGACCTTCCTTTCGAGCAGGGCGCGGGAGCACGCACCCGCCGTCCTGCCCGGCACGCCGAACAGAGAGCGAGCAGTCACCGATGCATGACCTGCTGATCGTCGGCGCGGGTCCCTACGGCCTGTCGATCGCCTCGCACGCCGCGGCGGCCGGCCTCGACGTGCGGATCTTCGGCCGGACCATGGCGTCCTGGCGCGACCACATGCCGCGCGGCATGTTCCTGAAGTCCGAGCCCTGGGCCTCCGACCTCTCCGACCCCGCGGGCCGGTACGGCCTGGCCGCCTACTGCGCCCGCGAGGGCCTGCCCGCCGAGCACGGCCGGCCGCTGCCCATCGAGCACTTCGCGTCCTACGGTCTCTGGTTCGCCGAGCGGGCCGCCCCGCCGGTCGACGAACGCCTCATCGCCTCCGTACGGCTCACCCCCGGCGGCTACGAGGTGCGCACCCGGGACGGCGAGGTCTGCCGCGCGCGGGCCGTGGCCCTCGCGGTGGGCGTGCTGCCCTTCACGGAGATCCCCCAGGCCGTACGTGGCCTCGGCGCCGACCACGTCTCGCACAGCAGCCACCACGCCGACCTGCGCCGCTTCCGCGGCCAGGACGTGACGGTGCTCGGCGCCGGGCAGGCGGCCCTGGAGACGGCGGCGCTCCTCGCGGAGCAGGGCACCCGGGTACGGATCGTCGCCCGGTCCCCGCACGTGTCCTGGAACACCGCGCCCGCGCCCTGGCGGCGGCCGTGGTGGGAGTCGGTGCGCGCCCCGCACACCGGCCTCGGCTGCGGCTGGCGCAACGCGTTCTACGCGCGGACCCCGAACCTCTTCCGGCGCCTGCCCGAACAGGCCCGCGCCCGGGTCGCCGCGGGCGCGCTCGGCCCGGCCGGGGCGTGGTGGATCAGGGAACGCGTCGAGGCCGGCGTCGAGGTGCGGACCGGCCACCGCGTCGAGTCGGCCGCGCTCGCCGACGGGCGCGTACAGGTGCGGACGGCCGCTCTCACCGGCGAGGGCCTGCGGTTCGCGACGGACCACGTCATCGCCGCCACCGGCTTCCGGGCGACGACCCGCCGCATCGACGTCCTGGCCCCCGAGGTCCGCACCCGCCTCCACTGTCTGGCGGACGGCACCCCGTACGTCAGCGACCGCTTCGAGACGTCCTGCCCCGGGCTCTTCCTGGCAGGACTGACGACGGCGTCGAGCTTCGGCCCCGCCATGCGCTTCGTGTACGGGGCCTCGTTCACCGCGGAACGGCTGGTGCGGGGCGTCGAACGGCATGTACGGCTACGGCACTTCCCGGCCGCTCTTCTGAGTGACAGGGCGGGCGAACGGGTGAACCGCGGTTCCGCCGAGAGCCGTCCAGTGATGCACTGAATGCGCTTCATGGGACAGGCACGGGTCGCTCCCCGCCAGCCGTCGGCAGTCATGCCGACGGGGAGCGACCACCCCAACGGGCCGGTCACCGCCTCCTTCCACGCCGAAAGGGAAGCCCTTCCGTCCGGGCTTCCCTTTCGGCGTGTACCGGATCGGACGCGGTGCGCCCGACCCCTTGCTCTACCGCCGGGTCCCGGCGAATCCACGCCGGTACAGAATCGCGCCGCCGAGCAGCAGCCCGGCGCCCGCCCCGACGAGCAGCGCGGGGTCCCCGCCCGTCATGGCCAGCTGGTCCTGTGCCGCGGCGGCCTGCGCGGGAAGGTGGACGCGGGTGCCGTGCGGCGTGTGGCGCGGCGCCGTCTCCGGCACCGCGGCGGGGTCCTCAGGGACCGTGTGACGAGGGGCGTGGGGCATGGCCCGGGGCCGCGGTTCGGGGGAGTGCGGCGCGGGCGGGGCGTCGGCGTGCGGCGGGGCGCTGTGCGGGGCGTCCGGGTGCGGGGGCTCGCTCCCGCACTTGTTGCCGAGGGCGTTCGAGAGCGCGGCCACGATGCCCACCGTGTTGCCACAGGCCTTCACCGGCGCGTCCACCGGTGCGTGCGCGTTGTTGCCCGAGACGGCGCCGGGCGCGTCGGCCGCCGAGCCCTGGGCACCGGCGCCGCTCTGGCCGCCTTGTCCGGCCCGCGGCTCCGGCACCGTGGCGCTCTGCGTCGTCCGCGGGGACGCGGAGCCGTGCTGGGCGGGGTGGTGCGGGGCGGGGTGGTGCGGGGAAGAGCTGTGGTGGGAGCCGGCGGGGCCGCATTTGTTGCCGAAAGCCGGGTTGCCCACCGCGGCGGCGTTCACCGTGTTGCCGCAGGCGTTGACCGGTACTTCCAGGGGGGCCTGCACGTTGTTGCCCGACAAGATGCCGGGCGAGTCCGATGCCTGCCCGTCCGCTCCGGAAGTGGCGAACGCATGGGCGCCGGACAGGGACAGGATGCTCGTGGCAGCCGCGGCGGAGAGCATTCCTTTGCTGAGGGCCTGTCGCAATCTAGTGGTCTTTCTCTGTCCGTCGGGCAACCGGCCCTGGCGCCGGAAGGGCGGCCAGGGCCGGCTGAGGCACAGCAGGAACAGCTGAGCCGTTACGTCAGTCGTTGGCGCACTTGTTGCCGAACGCCGGGTTCAGGAGAGCGATGATGTCGACGGTGTTCCCGCACAGGTTGACGGGCACGTGGATGGGCACCTGCACGTTGTTGCCGGAGAGGACACCCGGGGAACCGACGGCCGCGCCCTCGGCACCGGCGTCGGCGAACGCCGGGGCGCCCAGGCTCAGCGCCATGAGGGCACCGGCGATAATCGTCGCGCTCTTCTTGAGCTTCACAGCTTTTCCCTTCTTTCGGGCCACGCCTAAACGGCGGCCGGAGCCGGGCGGGCATTCCCTGTTCCCGCGCCGCGACCTGAGCCCTACTCAACGAGTGGCCGGGACCGAAGAAACCGCCGTGTTGACACCATTCGGAAGTTCACTCGAATGCGAGGCGCCACTGAACGGTGGATTCGGACAGCGGAGTTCGCCGTGACATGAGAAAGCCCGGGCCGCCCGAGGAGGAAAAGGGCGGGCGACCCGAGCAGTCTCTACCGGGCGGTGGGTCAGCCGTTGTGCTGACCGTTGCCCGAGAGGATCGGCAGGTCGCTGAGGATGTGCGACAGCGGCTCGTCACCCTTGGCCTGCGTCGAGTTCTCGGTGCACTGCTGGGTCTGCGGCGCGGAGAGGATCGGGATGTCCTGGATTCCGACGTTGACGAGGGCGACGATGTTCTGGATGTTCGCCTTGACCGGGAGGCCGATGCAAGGCTTGTTCAGCGTGCCCTGGACCAGGGAGAGCTGCGGGCTCATGTCGCCCTTGGTGGCGGAGTTACCGAACGACTGCTCAGCACCGTTGCCGCTCAGCGACTGGGTGCCGGAGTCGTCACCGATGGCCATCGCCGGGGAAGCGATACCGGCCGCGGCCACCGCGGCCACTGCCATTGCCATTGCCTTCTGAAGCATTTGTGGATCCTTTTCTGGGGCAGACGCTCACGTTACTGCGGCCTGCTCAACTCCCCGCTCCACGTTTAGTTCCGGGCATTCACTCCATCGGATCGCCGGTGATCGACGCGACGACGAAATCACTCATCCACGCGAGCGGCCGCGCATTGGGCCATCGGAGTGAATTTCAGCAACCCCTCCAGTTCGGGGCAGTTGCTCATGATGCTCCGAGGACGGGGCTAACTCAGAGAGGAACACCTGTGATCAAGAAGGTTATGACCGCGGCTGCGGTCACGGCTTCCGTCGTCGGCATGTCCGCCGCCGCCGCGCCCACGGCCCTCGCCACCGGCAACGACAGCGGTACCGAGACCATGAGCGGCAACAACGCCATGCAGTCGTTCGGCAACTCCGCCACGCACGGCAACATGAGCCCTCAGATGGCGCTCATCCAGGGCTCGTTCAACAAGCCCTGCATCGCCCTGCCGGCCAAGGCCAACATCCAGAACATCGTCGGCCTCGTCAACATCGGCCTTCAGGACATCCCGATCCTCTCCGCGCCGCAGACCCAGCAGTGCACGGAGAACTCGACGCAGGCCAAGGGCGACGAGCCGCTCTCGCACATCCTGGAGGACATCCCGCTGCTCTCGGGCAACGGCGTCAGCAACCACTGACACACCCGCACGCCCTTCGGTGGGCCGCCATCTTCCACTTCGGCGGCCCACTGCCGTATCTCAGTTCCTGGGCCAGGGGTCGCGCTCGACCAGCCTCCGCCACTCGGGATCGGGCCGGCCCGGAACGGTCTTTCCCTGCGCGTACCAACTCCGCAGCACGGAATCGTAGATGGGGTCGGTGCGGCACTCCGGGGACTGTCTGCTCGTCGGAATGACACCCAGCCGCTGCCATGGTCCTGTGCGGTCAGCCATTTTTCCTCGCCGAGAGTGGGGAGCGTCTCCGTCTTCGTTCCTGCCGAAGTGCGCGACGAAACGGTGCCGTTGAGGGGAAAGCTGACGTTCGCCGAAGATCAGCATATTTATCCCCCGAACAGTGCAATCGCCGCAACTCCCGTCCCATAGCTCAGTTGATCACCATGCGGCTCCGGAGTGGAGCCTCACTCGAAGGGAACTCCTCACCATGAAGAAGCTGCTCGCAACGACCCTCGTCGCCCTGTCCGCCGCCGGCCTGGCCGCCACCGCGACCCCGCAGGCCATGGCCATCGGCGACGACTCGAACACCCAGTCGGTCAGCGGAAACGGCGCCGGGCAGTCGTTCGGCAACTCCGCGACGAAGGGCAACATGAGCCCGCAGATGACCCTGGTCCAGGGTTCGCTGAACAAGCTCTGCGTCGGCCTCCCGGCCAAGGCCAACATCCAGAACATCGTCGCCCTCGTCAACGTCGGAATCCAGGACCTCCCGATCCTCTCCGCGCCGCAGACCCAGCAGTGTGTCGAGAACTCGACGCAGGCCAAGGGCGACGAGCCGCTCTCGCACATCCTGGAGGACATCCCGCTGCTCTCGGGCAACGGCGTCGACAACCACTGATTCGAGCGCACCCCCATGGCCGGGGGCAGTGCCGGGGAAGGCCCGTACGCAGGTGACGGCGCCTTCCCCGGACCCGCGTCGGTGTCACCCGTCCGGCCCAGTCCGGCGGGCGGCCATCCGTAGGACCCTTCAGCGTGGTGAGCGTTCGCGCACGCACTTTCGATGCGTGCGCACGCACCCACACCGAAGGGTCTGACCATGAAGCGCATAGCCCGCGCCGTGTCCATCGCCGGCATCACCGCGGCACTGGCCGTCCCGGCCGTCGGCGTCGCCGCCGCGGCCCCCGCCGTCACCGCCGCTCCGGCCGCCCAGCAGGCCGCCGGCGACTGGGACGACGACTGGGACCACCACCACGGTCACCACCATCACCACTACTACAACCACGACCACCTGCTGGACATTGGGCTGCTCTGACGGGCACGGCTTCGCGGTGGCCGCCACGGGTCTCCCCGTGTGCGGCCACCGCGCGTTTCATCCCATTCGGACCAATCATCCGCATCGATGCGTGTGGGCCCACGGTCGGAGGGCAACCGAAGAGAAACAGCCCCCATCAAGATCGGTGGAAGTGATGCGCTGTGACAATCGACAGCACGCCGGACACCGCACTCCTCACCTGTCCCCGCAGCCCCGGCGCCGCCCGGGATGTCGTACGCGCCCTGCTGTGCCAGGGCACCCATCGCATCGGTGACCTGGCCGTCGCCGACGCCGTCCTCGTGACCTCGGAACTGGTCACCAACGCCATCCGGCACGGCGGCGGACTGCGCGGCTTCGAGTGCCGCATGAGGTCCGGATCCGTCGAGATCGCCGTCGAGGACGGCAGCGACGAGGTCCCGGTGACCCGCCCCAGGCCGAGCCCCCTGATGAGCGGCGGACACGGCTGGCCCTCCGTGTGCCGCCTTGCCGACGACGTGACCGTGACGCGCCTGCCCTGCGGCGGGAAACGCATCGTCGCCCGCGTGCCACTGGCGGCGTGAGCCCGCGGCCGCACCGGCCACCCTGCTGGACCAGCGGACCCGCCCCTCACCGTGTGCCTGCCGGGCGAAGCGGACGACGACGGGGTTCCATGAAGCGATACGCCTCCCGATCCGGCGTATCCCGTCATCACCTGTCACCATCCGCCTACCTGGAAGGGCCGGTTACGCCGTGCAGCGAATCCTGAAGACCATGCTCGTGACAGCGACGGCCGCGACGGCGGCGCTGGCGCCCGGCGCGGCGATCGCCGCCGAGCGGCACGCGGTCACCGTGGAGAGCACGGCCCGCACCAGTGCGGACGGTTCGAGAGCCGTCCTCTCCGGCACCTACACGTGCGAGGGCTACACCGGCACCGTGCGGCTCAAGGTCTCGCTCCGTACGGACCAGTCGCGACCGCTCACCCCCGCGGAGACCGCGACGGTGCAACACGTCTTCCAGTGGCTGGGCGTCCCCGGCGTCCCCGTCCCGACGACGAGCTCCTCGAACAACCTCAGCGAGCAGTCCCACCCCGTCTCCTGCGACGGCAGCGCCACGCCCCACCGCTGGGAGAGCACCTTCTACGGGCCGGGTGCGAAGGGCAGCAAGGCGAAGGTCAAGGTGACGCTGACCGGCAAGGACCCCCGTACGGCCGAGGTGCGCAACCTCGCCGAGACGGCGGGCGAGGTGACGTTCGCCTGACTCCGGGCGGCCTGGTCCGCAGGCCGGGTCATACGCGGCCGGTCACCGTCACCGAGACGCGCGGTGGCCGTGACCGGCCGTCCCGCCGCCGCAGCACCTCGGTCACCGCGGCGCGCACCTCACGGGTGACGTCCACGGCACGGTGGCCCCGGTGCAGGACGACGTGGATGTCGGCGTGCCGGACATGGGCGTCACCTGTGCGGGTGAGTCGTACGCCCGAGGAACGGGACGGCGTGCGCAGGGCGGACCGGAGGAGGTCGGCGAGGCCCGGTCGCAGGAAGGCGACGCCCGGCGTGGCGAGCACCGCTTCCCGGACGGCTTCGGTGAGGTCGGCGTCGGTGGCGTCGGCCGGGACCTCGGGGGTGAGTCGTTCGGTCACGGCTGCCGCCGCCTCTCCACGCCGTCGTCGTCGGTGACGCGGGCACTGTCGGTGATATCGGTGATGTCGGTGATCGTCACGTCGATGGCCGCGACGCGCATGCCCAGTTCGGCGTCGACCGCCTCCAGGGCGCGGTGGCGGACCCGCTCCGCGACCTCCTGGAGATTCCGGGTGAGGGCCACGGCCACCGCCAGGCGGATGCGCACAGGAGCGCGGGAGCCGCGCGAGCCGCGCGACGCCGAGGTGGCGGTGCGGTCCTCGCCGGTGAACGGCTCGATGCGGCAGCTGCCCGCCCGTACCCCCGGCACGGTCTCCGCGGCGGCGCGGACGGTCCGGGCGGCGGCGGCCTCCACGATCCACGCGTCCTCGTCCTCCTCGCCGAGCGGAAGGGTGCGGCCGGGCCGCAGTTCGAGGCGGACCACGTCCATGACGCGGCCGACGAGCGCCGAGGCGTCCGGCTCCGCCTCCCGCGGTTCCGCCTCGCGGGCGGCGGAGACGACGTCCTCCAGGCTCCGCAGCGTGTCCAGGGCGTCGGCGCAGTGCGGGCAGGTGGCGGCGTGCGGATCGCTCCCGCCGCTCTCCGCGCGCTCCCAGACGCCCCACACGTCGCGTCCGCAGGGCAGGAACTCGTTGGGTTCGCCCGCCATCTCTCCGTCCCGCATCTCTCCGCCCGGCATCTCTCCGGTCGGCATTCCTCCGCTCGGCATCTCTCCGCCCGGCGTTCCTCCGCTCGGCATCTCTCCGCCCGGCCCTCGCTCCTCGTTCACCGCCATGCGGCCATCGCCTCCGTGAGATAGCGCCGTGCCCGGAAGACCCGGCCCCGTACCGCCTCCGGGCTGATGCCGACCGTCTCGGCGATGGTCTCGTAGGCGACGCCGTTGAGCTCGCGCAGCACCCAGCACACCCGCTGTTCCGGGGACAGCCCCTCCATCGCCCTGCCGAGCGCCACCACGGCGGCGTGCGACTCGGCGACCCGGGCCGGGGACGCCTCGTGCTCCGGTGCCTGCGGCTCGGGCACCTCCCCCAGGTCCACGGAGGGGCGGCGGGCCCGCAGGACGTTCAGGCACCGGTTCGTGACGATGCGGTGCATCCATGTGCCGAACCGCGCGTCCCCGCGGAACTCGGGCATCTTGCGCCAGGCGCTCACGAAGGATTCCTGCACCGCGTCCTCCGCCTCCGTCCGGCTGCCGAGCAGCCGGGTGGCGAGCCGCAGCAGTGCGGGCGCGTGGCGGCGCACGAGCTGCTCGAAGGCCTCTTCGTCGCCCTCGGCGGCCCGTACCGCCAGCAATCCGTCCTCGCGCAGGGCGGCTCCGCCCGCGGATTCCCGTACGGACTCGTCCGCGTCCTCGCGCGCGCTGTCCCGGTCCCCCGGCACCCGCGGCTCCTCTCACTCGGCTCGTACACCTATGACACTGCGCCGCCCGCCCGCGTTACGCGACGCGGACGCGTGATCCGGCGGGGAAGAATTTCGGCCGAGCCGCGTCACGAATCCCGTACGCGGGTGTCAGATGAGTGGCGGGCCGGGCACTCGGCTTTCACCGAGCGCTCGGTCGGCAGGCGCAGCGAACGGCTGCGGCCGCACGTGTGACAGCGACAGTCCGACAGCGACAGGTCCGACAGCGGCAAGTCCCTGACTACGAGGAGACGGCTTCATGGCGACTCAGGAGTTCACTTCGAAGACGGCCGATTCCGGCGGCGAGGCGACGGGCTTCACCGGCGGCGCGCGGCCGAGCGTGCCGGGCAGCACCACGGTGACGGGCGGCACCGGCGCCACCGAGCCGGCCGCGACGCGCGGGAAGACCTCCATCGCCGATGTGGTGGTGGTGAAGATAGCCGGTATGGCGGCGCGGGAGATCCCCGGTGTGTACGACATGGGCGGCGGGCTCTCCCGCACGCTCGGGGCCGTCCGCGACCGTGTCCCCGGCGGCCGTCCGAACGTCGGGCGCGGCGTGAAGGTCGAGGTGGGCGAGCGGCAGACGGCCATCGACCTGGACATCGTCGTCGAGTACGGCGTCCCGATCACCGATGTCGCCCACGACGTGCGCGAGAACGTCGTCGCGGCGGTGGAGCGCATCACCGGCCTCGAGGTCGTCGAGGTCAACGTCGCGGTCAACGACGTACGGCTGCCCGACGACGAGAGCACGGACTCCGGCGGCGAGACGCGCGTGGAGTAGGCGCCTTCTCGCAGGCATCCCGCGTCCGACCCGGGGTACGGCAGCGGTGTCACCCCCGTACGTGGTGCGAGGGCCCCAACTGTGGTGTGACGGTCTCCTTCTGTGGTGTGAGGTGAGTGGTGAGCACAGCTCTGGTGGGCCTGGTCGCCGGGATGGCCCTGGGATTCGCGGGCTGGTTCGGCGGTTTCGGCGCCTTCCTCCTGGTCGCCGCGCTCGGCGCGGTCGGCTTCGTCGTGGGGCGCCTCGTGGACGACGGCACGGACATCCGTGGTTTCCTCGGCGGCCGTGACCGGGGGCGGCGATGAGGGTGCGGACGCCTGCGGGGGACCGCGGCTCGACGAGCGTCGCCGACCGCGCGGTGCGGCGCGTCGCGGAGCGGGCCGCCACGGAGGCGCTGGCTCCCGGCGAGGTCAGGACCGTCCGGGGTGCGGCGACGGTACGCGGACGCCGGGCCCGGGTCGCCGTCACCGTGACGCTGCCGTACCCCGAGGTGCTCGACGAGGCGGGCGAACGCGTGCGGTCGCATGTCGCCGACCGCACCCAGCGGCTCACCGGCCTCGTCGTGCCTTCGGCGCGGGTCAGGGTCGGGGGGCTGCGGCTGCGGGAGCCGGTGCAAGAACCCCTTCCGCACGCCGTTCCGGAGCGGTGGCAGGAGGGGCAGGAGGGGCAGGAGCAGACGGGTGGCCGTCGGGTGCGGCGGCCGTGGTCCCAACGGCGGCTTCCCGTCGGGGCATTGGCGCTCGCCGCCGCAGCGGTCTGCGGTGTGCTCCTGTACGACCTACTGGCCGTGCACGCCGCGGGACGGCCGCCCGCTCCGTGGCGGGCCGACCTGACGAAGTGGCTCACCGCGCACGGCCCGGCCGGCAGCGCCTGGCCCGGCCTCGCGGCGGCACTCGCCGTGTTCGGGCTCGGCGTGTGGCTGCTGGTTCTCGCCGTGACACCCGGGCTCCGCGGCCGGCTCCCCATGCGGGAGCCGCTGCCGGAGATCCGCGCGGTCCTCGACCGGAGTGCGGCGGCGGCGCTGCTGCGGGACGCCGTGTCGGAGCTGCCGGGGACCACCCGGGTGCGGGTCGACGTCGGCCGCCGCCGGGTCCGCGTACGCGCGGGGCTCGCTTTCGGCCATCTGGAGGCGGCCCGGGCGGAGTTGACCGGGGCGGTGGAGCGGACGCTGGCGTCCTGGGGCCTCGGGCGCACACCGCGATACCGGGTCCGCCTGCGGGCGGACCCTCTCTGGCGTACGCCGACGGCGCCCAGGCCCACCCCGGACGGCGACGGCGCCACCACGACGTACGGGAGCATCCCGCAAGAAGGCACCACGCAAGGAAGCGCCACGCAAGGGGGTACCGGCCCGTGACACGACTGCGCACCGGCGCCAATCGCGCCGCCCTGTTCTGCGTGGCGGCGGTCCTGCTGGGTTCGGGAGCCGTGCTCGCGTCGGCGACAGGACCCGTCCGTGACCGGCTGCCGTCCGGCTGGCCGCGGCTCGGGGGCGACCGGGTCTGGCTCGACGGGGCGGATCTCGCGCGCTGGCGCGCTCACGGCTGGTGGACGCCCCTGGTCGTCGCCGCGCTCTGTGTCGGCGTACTCCTGTTCCTGGGGTGGGCCGTGGCGGCGGTGCGCCGCGGGCGGCTGCGCGAACTGCCGCTCGGGCAGCCCGACGTCACCCTGTCCGGGCCTGCGCTCGCCGCGGTGATGGCCGAGCGCGCGGGCGCCGTCGACGGCGTGGCCCACGCCTACGTGAGCCTGCGCGGGAGCCCGCGGCGGCTGCGCGCCCGCGTCACGCTGGTGCTGCTGCCTGACAGCTCCCCGGAGGCGGTGCTGCGCGACCTGGCCCGGCATACGGTGGCCGAGGCGCGGGCGGCGACGTCGCCACGCCCGCTGGCCGTCGACGTACGACTCACCATGCGGTCGCGCGAGGCGCGCTCACCCAAGGCACGGTCACGCGGGCGGGGACGGCGTCGGCTGCGCTGACGGCCGTTCCGTTCAGGCCTCGGTGAGCACGTCCGGGTCAGGCCTCGGTGAGCATGCCCGAGCGGAGCTTGCCCAGCGTGCGCGTCAGCAGGCGTGAGACGTGCATCTGGGAGATCCCGAGCACCTCGCCGATCTGCGCCTGCGTCATCTCCTGGCCGAAGCGCATCTCGATGATGTGGCGCTCGCGGTCGTCCAGTTGCTCGATGAGGGGTGCCAGCGTGTGCAGTTCCTCGAAGAGGTCGAGCGCGGGGTCGTCGTCGCCGAGGACGTCCGCGAAGTCGCGTCCCTGCGTCCCGTCGTCCTGACCGACGGGGACGTCGATGGAGCCCGCCGTGTAGCCGTTCGATGCGACGAGGCCGTCGTTGACCTCGTGCTCGGTGAGGCCGAGGTGGTCGGCGAGTTCCCGGACGGTCGGTTCGCGGTCCAGCTCGCCGGCCAGCCGCTCCTTGGCCCTCGCCAGGTCGACCCGGAGCTCCTGGAGGCGGCGCGGCACGTGGACGGCCCAGGTGGTGTCGCGGAAGAACCGCTTGATCTCGCCGGTGATGTAGGGCAGTGCGAAGGTGCTGAACGCGACGTCGCGGGAGAGTTCGAAGCGGTCGATGGCCTTTATCAGGCCGATCGTGCCGACCTGCACGATGTCGTCGACGTCGGCGCTGCCACCCCGGAAGCGCGCGGCCGCGTACTGCACGAGGGACAGGTTCATCTCGATCAGGGTGTTGCGCGCGTACTGGTATTCGTGCGTGCCCTCTTCGAGGAACTGCAGCCGGTCGAAGAAGATCTTCGACAGGGCCCGCGCGTCCTTGGGCGCGACGCTGCCCGCGTCCTCCACCCACGGCAGCTCGCTGCTGGACGTCTCTTCCCAGGGGCCCGCCGTGCGTGCTTCCTCGTACGTCGATGCTGCGGTCAACTGTGTAGGCGGCCTCACGGGTTCACCTTCGGTCGGGGACATCGGACGGTACGACAACAGTCCGCCTGCCCGTTTGGAACCGGGTTAAGCACACTGATTCACCCCGGAGTTCGGCGCGCCCGCGTCCCCCCGTTCCGCTCGCCGGTCCGTACTGTCACCATGCGGAGTCAAGGGTGTAGGGGGAGCGGCCCTCATGGGGGCGGGGCGGGAGGCGCATACATGTCAGAGGTGTTTCTGCGGCGGCTGAGCCGCTGGCAGGCGGAGCAGCAGCGGGAGGCCGTGGCCGACCTGTACGTAGAGGCCTTTCGCGGCACGGTGGGAGCCGAGTACCGCGACCGGCAGGACTTCCTGCGCCGCTTCGCCCACGACGTCCAGCAGACCGACTTCGAGATGGTCGTGGCCGACGCGGCGGGCCTGGTCGGCTGCCTCTACGGCTATCGCGCCGAGCGCAGCGGCGAGTGGTGGGAGGTGTTCCGGAGCGTGCTGCCCGCCGAGTTCGGGGAGCAGACGTCCTCGGGGCGGGTGTTCCGGCTCAGCGAACTGATGGTGACGCCCGCCGGGCGCAGGGCGGGCGTCGCCTCCCGCCTGCGGACACTGCTCCTCACCCGGCACACGTCCGACGTCGTCGTCGCCGTACTCAAGCGGGACGACGACCAGGGGCGGGAGGTGCTGCAGGAGTGGGACTGGCGGAAGCTGGGCGAGTTCACGCCGGGGCGGGAGGGGTGGCTGCGGCCACCGTCACCGATGCCGTGAGCGGGCCCGGCCGGCTGCTGCACACACCCGGGCCTGCTCGTCGGGCTCTGCTCGTCGTGCCCTGCTCGTCGTCGGGCCCTGCTCGTCAGGTCCTGCTCGCCTTCAGTGAGTACATGAGCGGGACGCGCGGGCGGTCCGGCGGAAACCGGTAGGCGCCGTCGCGCAGTTCGAGCGCCCCGAAGCGTTCGAAGAGGGTCTAGTCGCGCTCACGCAGGAAGTCGATGCGCAGGCCCGCGGCGGCGAGCGCGGAGACGACGTCGCCGATCGGGTGCTGCCACTCGACGCTGCGGTTGTGGACGGTGGGCGTGGCGGGGTCCGCGTAACCTCCGGACTCCTCCTCGACCCAGGCGTCCCGGGCGAAGTAGTCGTGTTCGATACGGGAGCCCGTCGCGTCGTCCAGGACGTCGGTGAGCGGATGGAACTCGGAGAGGTAGAGGAAGCCGCCCGGCGCCACCAGCGAGGCGGCGGTCTCCGCCCAGCGCCGGATGTCGGGCAGCCAGCCGAGCGCGCCCACGCCGGTGTAGACGATGTCGTACGAGGAGTCGGGCACCGCATCGGGCGCGTCGTACACGTCCGCGGCGACGAAGGCGGCCTGCTCCGGCGTGAGGCCGAGCCCGGCCGCGAGCTCGCGGGCGGCCTCGACGGCGGGTTCGGAGAAGTCGAGGCCGACCACGCGGGACGCGCCGTGCCGCGCCCAGGACAGGGTGTCGAGCCCTATGTGGCACTGCAGGTGCAGCAGGGACTTTCCTCGTACGTCACCCACTTCCGTGAGCTCGTAGGCGCGCAGGGCGTCCTTGCCCGCGCGGAAGGCTTCGAGGTCGTAGTGGTCGCTGGCGAGGTGGATCGGGACGCGCTCGTCCCAACGTCTCCGGTTGGTCTCTCGCCAGTCGGGGGGCGTCGGGGTGTACATGATCGGAAAGTTATCCACAGGCTGAGGATCGCGCCAGCGGATTGTCGGCGGGGACAGGCACTATGGGGGCATGAGCGAGACGGGTGACATGGGTGGCACGGGTCCGGCGGGCGCGAGGGAGGCAGGCGCGATGAGTGCGGGCGCGGTGGGCACGGGGGCTGATGCCATGCCGGACTGGGAGAAGCGGTTCAGGGCGCCTCGGGTGTCGCTGCCGGACTGGGCGGAGGACGCCCCGCAGCGCTCCCTGTTCGTGTCGAACGCGACAGGGACGTACGAGCTGTACGCGTGGGACCGCACGACCGGCGTCCAGCGCCAGGTGACGGACCGGCCGAACGGCACGACGGACGGCACGCTCTCGCCCGACGGCGAGTGGATCTGGTGGTTCAACGACAAGGACGGCGACGAGTTCGGCGTATGGATGCGCCAGCCCTTCGGCGGCGGCGCCGACGAGCCCGCGGTGCCGGGCCTGGACGCCTCCTACCCCGCGGGTCTCGCCCTCGGCAGGCATGACGGGACGGTGGTCGTCGGCCGCTCGACGGACGAGGACGGCTCGACGATCCATGTCGTGGGCCCCGATGACGGCGGCCCGGTGGAGGTGTACCGCCACCGCGAGTCGGCGGGCGTCGGCGACCTCTCGTACGACGGCACGCTGATCGCCGTGGAGCACACGGAGCACGGCGACGCGATGCACTCCGCCCTGCGGGTGATCCGCCCGGACGGTTCCACGGTCGCCGAGCTCGACGACACCGAGGGCGGCACGGTCGAGCTCGGCCTCGAGGTGCTCGGCTTCGCACCGGTCGAGGGCGACTCGCGCCTGCTGATCGGACACCAGCGCCGGGGCCGCTGGGAGCCGATGGTGTGGGACGTGGCGACGGGCGAGGAGAGCGACCTCGCGCTCGGCCTGCCCGGCGATGTGAGCGCCGAGTGGTATCCGGACGGCTCCGCCCTGCTCATCGCCCACGGCTTCGAGGCGCGCGGCGAGCTCTTCCGCTACGACCTCACCTCCCGGGAGCTGGTCCGCATCGAGACGCCCGCGGGCTCGGTGTCCGGCGCGACGGCGCGGCCCGACGGCGCCGTGGAGTACATGTGGTCGTCGGCGGCCGAGCCGCCGGTGGTCCGCTCGACGGCGGGCGGCGTGGTCCTCGACCCGCCCGGCATGAAGGCGCCGAAGTCCGTCCCGGTGGACGACGTGTGGGTGGAGGGGCCCGGCGGCCGCATCCACGCGCTCGTGCAGCGGCCCGCGGGCTCCTCGGGGCCGCTCCCCACCGTCTTCGAGGTGCACGGCGGCCCCACCTGGCACGACAGCGACTCGTTCGCGGCCGGCCCGGCGGCCTGGGTCGACCACGGGTACGCGGTGGTACGGGTGAACTACCGCGGCTCCACGGGGTACGGCCGCGAGTGGACGGACGCCCTCAAGCACCGCGTCGGCCTCATCGAGCTGGAGGACATCGCGGCGGTACGGGAGTGGGCGGTGACGTCGGGCCTCGCGGACCCCGACCGCCTGGTCCTGGCGGGCGGCTCCTGGGGCGGCTACCTCACCCTGCTCGGCCTCGGCACGCAGCCACAGGCGTGGGCGGTGGGCCTGGCTGCGGTGCCCGTCGCGGACTACGTGACGGCGTACCACGACGAGATGGAGGCCCTGAAGGCGATGGACCGCACGCTGCTCGGCGGCACGCCCGAGGAGGTGCCCGAGCGGTTCCGTGCCTCGTCCCCGCTGACGTACGTGGACGAGGTGAAGGCCCCCGTCTACATCTCCGCGGGCGTCAACGACCCGCGCTGCCCGATCCGCCAGATCGACAACTACGTGGACCGTCTCGCCGCGCGGGGCGCGGTCCATGAGGTGTACCGGTATGACGCGGGCCACGGGTCACTGGTCGTGGACGAGCGCATCAAACAGGTCGCCCTGGAGCTGTCGTTCGCGGCGCGGCATTTGCCTGCGGCGGGCTGAGCCCACCCCACAGCCCAGCCCCCCGCAGGGGCCCCGTACCGTGGAGGTGTGTACCGGTTTCTGCTGACGCCCCGCTGGTGGGGGATCAACATCTTCGTCGTGCTGGCCATCCCCTTCTGCATATTCATGGGGTCCTGGCAGCTCGGCCGCTTCGAGGACCGCGTACAGGATCATGAGACCGCGAAGGAGCAGGTCGCGGAGCAGGGCAAGGAGCGGGACACGCGGGGGCGTCCCCTCGACTCGCTGCTGCCCGTCGACAAGGAGACCTCCGGCGAGCAGGCCACGGCCACCGGCCGCTACGGCAGGCAACTGCTCGTGCCGGACCGGGAGTTGGACGACAAGCCCGGCTTCTACGTGCTGACTCTGCTGCGTACGGAGAGCGGCAAGTCACTGCCCGTCGTCCGCGGCTGGCTCCCCGGCGACGCGAGCGCCGCGAAGGCCCCGGCCGCCCCCACGGGCGAGGTCACGGTCACGGGCGCCTTGCAGGCCCCGGAGAGCCCGGGTTCCAACGGCGTCAGCGCCACGGGCGGGCTGCCCGCGGGGCAGCTGGGCGCGATCAGCTCGGCCTCGCTGGTCAATCTCGTACGCGACGACCTGTACGACGCGTGGGTCACGCTCGGCAAGGCCGACTCCGGCATGAAGCCCGTACCGGCGACCGCGCCCAACGACACCGGCCTGGACCTGAAGGCCTTCCAGAACCTCGGCTACACCGGTGAGTGGTTCGTCTTCGCGGGCTTCGTCGTCTTCATGTGGTTCCGCCTGTTCCGCCGCGAGGCGGAGTTCGCCCGCGACGCCCGCCTGGGCCTGCTCCCGGCTCCGTAGCCCGCCCCGCCCCCGCGCCACGCGAGCCGCGCGACGCGAGCCGCGCCACGCGAGCCGCCGCCCGGCTATGAAGCCGGCAGCACCCCGGTCCGGTACACCGTCCCCGCACACGCGTTGGCGATCGTCGTCCCCGCCGAGGGCGAGCCCGCCTCCGCGGTCAGGGAGATCACGACGCTGCCGTCGGTCACGCCGCCGTCCGTCCGCTCGAGCTGCGGCTCCACGCCGCCGGGCGTACCGCCCTCGGGAGTGCCGGTGCCGCCTTCCGTGGGCGTCGGGTCGGGCGTCGGGTCCCCGCCGCCCGAGGGACACGCCTCCGAAGGCACCCAGAGGAAGCGCACCTCGTACGCCGCGCCGGGCTGCAGCACGAACGGGCTGGCCTCCTGCGACGGGTCCGGCAGGCCGGTCGCCGCGTCCCCCGCCGTGTGGTCGACCACGGTGATCTTCGCGGGGTCGGCCGCGCCCTGCGCCACCGTACCGACCGCGCCCGCGGCCTCGATGGTGCAGCTGCTGTCGGAGACGTTGGAGACGCGGAAGGAGCCGTACACCTTGTTGTCGGCCTCGGGTGCGCCCGCGCTGCCCGTGGCACCGAGCTGGGTGGCGTCGCAGACCGGCGAGGTGGCGGCCTCGGAGGTGGAGGGGTCCGGCGCTCCCGTGCCGCCGCCGCCCGTGCCGCCCTTCTCCTTGCCTTCCTTCTTGTCCTTCTTGTCCTTCTTGTCCTTGCTCTTGGACTTGCCGGGCTTCTGGCCCGGGTCCTTCTCGCCGCCGTCGGGGCCCTTGCCCTGGCTCGACCCGCCCTGCGCGTCCGCGCTGTTGCCCGCGATCGAGGTCCGGTCGTCCGAGTCGCCCGCCGAATTGGTGACGTGCACCAGGGCGGGGACGGCGGTGCCGATGAAGAGCGCGGCGGCCGCGAGGCCGACGACGGCCTGGCGCTTGCGGGCCCTGCGCGCGGGCACCGCCTGCCGCAGGTGTTCGAGGGAGCGCTCGCTCGGCTCGATCTCCTCCACGGCCCGCCGCATCATCCGCCGCAGCGCGAGTTCGTCGGCGAGGGAGTCCGGGTCACCGGCTCCGGGATCGTTTCCCTCGACGCCTGGATCGTTCTCCTCGACGCCGGACCCCTCGGGCCCGCTGTCCGGCCCGAGGCCGTCTTCGGGGCCGTGGTTCACGTTTCCGTTCCTGCCATGGTGCTCAGATCCGCCCTGCTCATCACGCTTGCGCTCACTCATGCCGGCGCCTCCATGGCGACCCTCAGGGCCGCGATGCCGCGCGAGCCGTACGCCTTCACCGAGCCGAGGGATATTCCCAGGGTCTCGGCGACCTGCGCCTCGGTCATGTCGGCGAAGTAGCGCAGCACGAGGACCTCGCGCTGGCGCCGCTGCAGGCCGCGCATGGCCTTGATCAGCTCGTCACGCTCCAGCTGGTCGTACGCCCCCTCCTCCGCGCTCGCCATGTCGGGCATCGGCTTCGAGAGAAGCTTGAGCCCGAGGATGCGCCGGCGCAGCGCGGAACGGGAGAGATTGACCACGGTCTGGCGGAGGTACGCGAGGGTTTTCTCCGGGTCGCGCACGCGTTTGCGCGCCGAGTGGACCCGGATGAACGCTTCCTGGACCACGTCCTCGCAGGACGCGGTGTCGTCGAGGAGCAGCGCGGCGAGGCCGAGCAGCGAGCGGTAATGGGCGCGATAGGTCTCGGTGAGATGGTCGACTGTGGTGCCCGCGGTCACGCGCAAGTCATCGCCCTCGCGCTGCGCCGGGATGCGGGCGGGCCGCGCTGCGGGCATGGGAGCGATCACCGGCATGCCGCCGGTCGTGCGGGGTCGACGAGCGGGGCGCAGCCCGGCCGCGCCTCTCGCCTGTACCACTGTGAAATCGAGTACCTCTGCCACGCTTGTTGGACACGCTTCCCCCCATCAGGGTTGTACGCATCCGGGCTCGCGTTTGCGGCATGCTGCGCGGGCACCGTTCGTGACGATGCATCAAATGCCCCCATGCGTACCAGCTCTTCCCCTATGCCCCATATTCGACAGCGCTCGAGCCACCCCTGCGGGCGACCGCTAAAGACGCCCCCCGCCTCGCCGTCGGTTGCAACTGATCAGAGGCGAATCTTCGAACGCGGAGATGATCCAGTTCAAGGACTCACGACCACCAAGTTGGACACAGAACTTACACAGATCCAACAAAGGGGTCCGCTTCGGGGTGGTCCATACCAATACGGGGCGCCCGTGAGCCGGGCCGCTCAACCGGCCGTGAGCTCCCCGGCCACCAGCTCCGCGATCTGCGCCGTGTTCAGCGCGGCGCCCTTGCGCAGGTTGTCCCCGCACACGAAGAGCTCCAGGGCGGTCGGGTCGTCCAGCGAGCGCCGCACCCGGCCCACCCAGGTCGGGTCGGTGCCGACCACGTCGGCGGGGGTGGGGAACTCCCCCGCGGCCGGGTTGTCGAACAGTACGACGCCGGGGGCGGTGGCGAGGATCTCGCGGGCCTTGTCCACCGTGACCTCGTCCTCGAAGCGGGCGTGGACGGTCAGGGAGTGGGTGGTCACGACGGGCACGCGTACGCAGGTGGCGGCGACGCGGAGGCCGGGCAGTCCGAGGATCTTCCGCGACTCGTCCCTGACCTTCATCTCCTCGGACGACCAGCCGTCGTCCTTGAGCGATCCGGCCCAGGGCACCACGTTCAGCGCGACGGGTTCCGGGAAGGGGCCGGTGTCGTCGCCGACCGCGCGGCGTACGTCACCGGGGCTGGTGCCGAGTTCCGTGCCCGCGACAAGGCGCAGCTGACGCCGGAGCGTGTCGACGCCGTCCCGTCCCGCGCCGCTCACGGCCTGGTACGAGGAGACGATCAGCTCGCGCAGCCCAAACTCGGCGTGCAGCGCGCCGACGGCCACGATCATCGAGAGCGTCGTGCAGTTGGGGTTGGCGACGATGCCGCGCGGGCGCACGCGCGCGGCGTGCGGGTTGACCTCCGGCACGACGAGTGGCACGTCCGGGTCCATCCGGAAGGCGGCGGAGTTGTCGACCACGACGACGCCCTTGGCGGCGGCGATCGGCGCCCACCGCTCGGCCACGTCGTCGGGGACGTCGAACATGGCGACGTCGACCCCGTCGAAGACGTCCTCCGACAGGGCGAGCACCTCGGTCTCCGCACCGCGCACGGCCAGCTTGCGGCCGGCCGAGCGCGGTGAGGCGACGAGTCTGATCTCGCCCCAGATGTCGGCGTGCTGCGACAGGATCTGGAGCATGACGGTGCCGACGGCCCCGGTCGCTCCGACGACCGCGAGCGTCGGCTTCCGGTTCATCGCCCGGTGCCTCCATAGACCACGGCCTCGTCCGTGTCGGAGTCGAGCCCGAAGGCCGTGTGGACGGCGCGGACGGATTCGTTCACGTCGTCGGCGCGCGTGACGACCGAGATGCGGATCTCGGAGGTCGAGATGAGCTCGATGTTCACGCCGGAGTCGCTGAGCGCCTCGAAGAAGGTCGCGGTGACGCCCGGGTTCGTCTTCATGCCGGCGCCGACGAGCGAGATCTTGGCGATCTGGTCGTCGTAGCGCAGCGAGTCGAAGCCGACGGCCGTGCGGGTCTTCTCCAGGGCGTCGATGGCGCGGCGGCCCTCGGCCTTGGGAAGGGTGAAGGAGATGTCGGTCAGGCCCGTCGAGGCGGCCGACACGTTCTGCACGACCATGTCGATGTTGACCTCGGCGTCCGCGATGGCGCGGAAGATCGAGGCGGCCTCGCCCGGCTTGTCCGGCACGCCGACGACCGTGATCTTGGCCTCGGAGGTGTCGTGCGCGACACCGGAGATGATGGCCTGCTCCACCTTGCGGTCCCCTTGCGGTTCGTTGCTGACCCACGTGCCCTGCAGTCCGGAGAACGAGCTCCGCACGTGGATCGGGATGTTGTAACGACGCGCGTACTCCACACAGCGGTGGAGCAGCACCTTGGACCCGGAGCTCGCGAGCTCCAGCATGTCCTCGAACGAGATCCAGTCGATCTTCCGCGCCTTCTTGACCACACGCGGGTCGGCGGTGAAGACACCGTCCACGTCCGTGTAGATCTCGCAGACCTCGGCGTCGAGGGCGGCGGCGAGGGCGACGGCGGTCGTGTCGGATCCACCACGGCCGAGCGTGGTGATGTTCTTGCCCTCCTGGCTGACGCCCTGGAACCCGGCGACGATGGCGATGTTGCCCTCGTCGATC
Organism: Streptomyces sp. NPDC058284; assembly: GCF_042881135.1. Taxonomy (NCBI): domain Bacteria; kingdom Bacillati; phylum Actinomycetota; class Actinomycetes; order Kitasatosporales; family Streptomycetaceae; genus Streptomyces; species Streptomyces sp. NPDC058284. Next base: position 26,870 of record NZ_JBHVYE010000025.1, on the reverse strand, counting down.
GAGGTCCGGATCCGCCCGGGGGTGACGTCGATGATCCGCGCTTTGTTGTGGACGGAGTCGGTGATGACGCCGGCCTGGCTGCCCGTGAACGACTGGGCCTCGTGGCCCAGGTTTTTGATCGCCATGGCCAGCAGGGCCATGGAGATCCGCTCTCCGGCGGTCAGCAGCATGTCGAATTCGCGCCCGGCAGGAATCGGGGATACCTGTCCGGCGAGATCGATCAACTCATCCGTCGTGTCGCCCATCGCCGACACCACGACAACGACCTGGTGGCCGTTCTTCTTGGCGTCGACAATTCTCTTGGCGACCCGCTTGATGCCCTCGGCATCGGCTACGGAGGAGCCTCCGTACTTCTGCACGACAAGGCCCACGTGCGCTCCTCGCTCAATCCGTTGTGCGGTCGGCTCAGTCTAACGAGCGGCCGAAATCCGCCTCGGTCATATCGCATCGTGAGATGTCCCGCTCACAAGTTGATCACCAGGGGCATACGCCCCCGCTGTTCGGGGAGTACGTTCCGGCCGCTCGGCTGGGCACATGCCCGGTTCGGAGCGGGGCACTCCGGAAAGTGGGGCGGGTCACAGTCCCGCCCCGGCCGCCGGCATCAGTCGGCGTAGTCCTTGAGCTTCTCGGTGTTGAGCGCGATGGCGACGGGGGCGGGGAGTGTGACGGTGGCGCCGTACGCGTACGAAGGGCTCTGCCGGTAGTCGCCGTCGTGCGGGTCGCTGAACACCGTCAGGCTGTCGCTGTCCCGGTCGATGAGGAGGTAGACGGGGATGCCCGCCCGCGCGTACCCGTGACGCTTCTCGTGGCGGTCGCGGCGATCGGTGTCGCGGTCGTACGAGGTGACCTCGACGACCATGAGGACGCCCGCCGGGTCCCCCCACTCGCCTTCCTGGTCCGCGAAGTGGTCCAAGGGGGCGAGAGCTCCGTCCGCTCGGGCTCGCCCAGCTCTGTAGGCCGGCACCGCCAGCGCCTGCTCCGGGTAGAGAGCCAGTTCCGGCCGCTGCTGCATGCACGTGCGCAGCAGCCACATGATGATGGCTCCATGACGCAGGTCGGGCACGGGCTTGACCTCTAGCTTCCCGTCGATGAGTTCGAGCGTCACCGTCTCGGGCGCCACCCTGGCGAGTTCCTCGAAGTCCTCGACATCGATCGGGCCATGCTTCACGCACAACCTCCCGCCGAGAAATTCGAGCCTGTTGCGCACGGTTTCCGGAGCCCTGCGGACGAGTTCCTCGAAATCCTCGACGGACATCTCCGGGCGCTCTTCGGTGCTGGGGGTCATGGCGTCGCCTCCTTGACTCCATGGTGCCCGGACCGGCACGTCCTGCACGCTCATACGCCGCCCCGGGGCGTCGGCAGTCCGGCGGCCCGGCGCAGCTCCGCCACCCGCTCGGTCACGTCCACCACGTCGTCGTATCCCGCTGGGTGCGGGCGCGGCGGGATCGGCGGCCGTGCGAGGAACGTGTCCGGGACGTACCCCGAGCGCTCCTCCGGCGGGCAGCAGTCCATGCAGATTCCGTTGACCAGCTCGACGGAGGTCTCGGGCTCCTCGCAGAACGGGCAGATCATGACGGCTCGCGTGACACGGCCGCGTGCCTTGGCGGGGGCCTGGCGCTTGGGGGGCATCTTGTTCTCCAGTCTGGTCCGGGCGAAACCGCCCGGGTTGGTGACGGTGGGCGGCAGCCCTTCGGTGAGGGCGCGGGTGATGTCCTGCGGCGTCGCGCCACGCTCCAGCCACTCCGCTGCGCGGGGCGCGAGCTGTTTGCACTCCTGCTCGGAGAGGGCCATGCGGCGGTCGGCGGTACGGAGTTGGGCGAGGGTGTGGTGGGCGGCGCTCGGCTCGTCGGCGGGGGCCGCCGCTTCCCCCTCCTCCGGCTCGGTCGCCCTGGCCAGGCCCGACTGGTAGGCGTCCGTGACGTCCCGCCCGTGCCGGGCCCGCACGAACTCGACCCACCACTCCGGGGACTTGGGCTCCCTGGACCAATACGTCCTGGTCACCCACCGCATCGAGTTGTCCTCGACGGTGATGTGTTCCTTGACCCAGCGCAGGTGCCCGGCCTCGGTGAGGCGCCGCAGGGAGGTGCGGGTGGCCTGCTGGCCGTAGCGGGGGTGTTCGGCGGCGATGACCTTGTGGCCCATCGCGGCCCCGTCGGGGAGGTGATCGACGAACGTCGCGAGTTCCGCGTCGCGGGGCATCAAGTGTGCGAAGTCGGGCTCGGTGTCCGGTTCCGCGTCACCCGCGAGGCGTTTGCCGTAGCCCGATTTGGCCATCGGGTGGGACGGGGAGGGCAGGACGGGATTAGGCTGAGAGCAAGTCACGGTCGACCTTGATTCGACTCGTAGGGCTAGGCCTCGGATCCGGTGTTGGCGCACCGACCGGGGCCGTTCTATTGCCGCGAACCTAGGGCGGTTTTACGTTCCGACGCAAGCTGACTACGGAACGTCACTCTTGAGGGTGACGGAGCCCTCAACTCCGCTTCTGGCCACGTTGGTTGGGTTCATTTCATCGGTGAACCAGACCCAGGGAAGAGCTCGGGTCCCGAGGCTCAAGCCCCGGGCTGAACTGCGGCGATGAAGGTGGTCCAGGCGGGGGCCGAGACGGTGAGCTCGGGGCTCGCCGGGTCTTTTGAGTCCCGGACGTGGAGTGTGATGGGGGCACCGGGGGCGGTGCAGGTCGCCACCTCCACGCAATTGTCTCCCTCGTCATCGCTGTAGCTCGACTTGGACCACTTCAGCTGGCCGCTCACAGCGCATCCACCAACCGTCCGATGTACTGGGCCGACTCGACGGGATCCAAGGCGACTGCGCGAATCATGCTGAACCTCTCGATGTGCGCGCTGACCACCGGTGGATCGGTGGTCAGCTGACTGACGGACTGGCCGGTTGAGTAGGCGAACCGTTCGTGGTCAGGCGCTTCGAGCAACACCATTGGGCCGATGAGTGCCGTCGAAATGGCCCGGTCGTACGGCAGGACCTGCAGCTCAATGTTGGGCAGCTCCGCCGCCTCAAGCAGCCGCAGGAGTTGGCCCTTTTGCACGTCCGGACCACCGAACGGGCAACGCAAAACAGCCTCGTACAGCACGAAGCCGAAGGATGAGAGTGGTCGACGCGTCAGGAGCCTTTGTCGCTCCTCGCGCGCCGCGATCCGCTCCCGGGCCGTGTGCTCATCGAGCGGCGGACGGCGGTTGCCGATCAGGAATCGCATGTACTCCGCAGTCTGCAACAGGCCGGGTACCAAGGCCAGCTCGTACGACCAGTGGGCGATCGCTTCACGCTCGCGGTCCATGAAGTCCTGGGCCCGTGGCGGAAACTTCTCCGCCTGTACGTAATCCTTCGCCGCGCTCAACAGCCCGTCCGCCCCACACATCCCGTCGGCCACGTCCAGCACCCGGGTGGTCGGCATCCGGACGCCCTGCTCCATGGCCTTGATGGTGTCCGGCGCGTAATTGGAGGCGGCACCCAGCTCCTCCCGCGTGACGTTCGCCTTCATCCGCCACCGCTTCAACTGGTTCCCGCTGTAGCGCCAGGTCGGGTTGTACTGCACGGACACAGCGACCACCTCCGTCGGATACACGGAGGCGCGTATCCCCTCAGTCACTACCGAGCGTAGCCCCGCACTACGCACGCTGTGACCATGACGAACGCAATTCACTGGCCCGAGTGGGTCCCGGTGGCCGGTCACCAACTCCGGGTGTCCGGCGTGCACTTCGACGCGCTCCGCATTCAGGGCGTACGAGGGGAACAGGTCGCCGCACGACTGCTCGCCGAGGCGGACGGGGACGCCGGCCCCGTCATCTGCGAGGCGACGGGGTTCCGGTGGATGTACTTCCTGGTGGCCCCGGGCACGGCCAAGGACCACACGTGGCCGCTGGGCGTACAGCGCTTCGGCACCCCGCGCACGGTGACGTACATCGGCGTCCCGGCCCTGAACGGCAACACGTGGCCGTTGCTCTGGTACTCGGAACCGACGCCGACGGCGCCGTACGTGGTACCGGCTCACCTGCTGACAGTCCTGGACCTGGTCAGTCCGTAGACTTCCCGAACTGCCAGTCCCGGTACCGGGCGCGCATGGCAGCCAGGTTCTGGCGTACGACCACGGTGGTCGAGTGCTCCGTCCCCAGCACCCGAACGCAGTCGCTCAGCGCCTGCTCGCACAGGGGAACCGCACGCCCCAGGTCGCCCGCCGCCTCGCACGCTCCCGCGAGGTTGTTCCGCGACAGCAGTGTGTCCGGGTGGTCCGCGCCCAACACCCGCAGCCGAGCGGCCAACGTCTCCTCATACAGAGGGATAGCGCGACCCACGTCACCCATCGCCAAGTACGCCCCTGCCAGATTGTTCCGGGACATCAGCGTCTGCGGGCTGTCCGCGCCCAACACCCGGGCGCAGTCCGTCAGCACCTGCTCGTACAACTCAAGGGCACGGCCCACATCACCCGTCCACATGTACGCACCTGCCAGATTGTTCCGGCACTTCAGCGTCTGCGGGCTGTCCGCGCCCAATACCCGGTCGCAGTCGGCCAGCACCTGCTCGTACAGCACGAGCGCACGTTCCACGTCCCCCGCCGACTCATAGGCAAAGGCGAGGTTGTTCTGCGACGTCAACGTACCCGGGTGGTCCGCACCCAGCACACGGATGCTGTCCGCCAAAATCTGTTCGTACAGGGCAAGCGCACGAACCACATCGCCCTCCGCCTGATAAGCGCCCGCCAGGTTGTTCCGTGACGACAAGGTGTTGGGATGATCCGGACCCAACACCCGCAGCCGCGCGGCCAGCGCTCCTCGTACAAGGCGGTCGCACGACCTACGTCACCCGCCGCCTTATAGGCGCCCGCCAGGTTGTTGCGTGACGACAGGGTGTCGGGGTGATCCTCGCCCAACACCCGCAGCCGCGCGGCCAGCGTCTCCTCGTACAAGGGAAGCGCACGGCCCATATCGCCCGCCGTCCTGTACGAGAAGGCCAGGTTGTTCCGCGCCCTCAACGTGTCCGGGTGATCCTCACCCAACACCCGCAGCAAATCAGTCAACGTCTGCTCGTACAGAGAGATCGCTCGACCCACATCACCGGATGTCTCATAGGCACCCGCCAAGTTGTTCCGCAGTTTCAACGTGTCCGGGTGAGACTCACCAAACACTCGGGTGGCAGATTCCGCACCGCGGTGAAAGAGACTGATGGCCTTACGGACTTCCCCTTGACCTTCAAGGTAAGACGCGACCTTATTGATCACTACGCACGTGTCCTCGGTGTCCTCGCCAGAACCCCACGCCTCCAACAGGGCTTCGGCATGCGGCAGAAGCCTTCTCCACGTCGGCCATACAGCCACGTTGCCCAGCGGGTCGCCCTGGAGCACGTCGCACATCCAGGCCGCGGCTCGGTCGCGGGCCTCCGTGATCAGGGAATCGGTGCGGTGCGGATCGTCCTCCGACGACGTGCGGGCCACTGTCTGGACGAGGCGGTGGACGCCGAGGGTCGAACGGTCGAGGGTGATCATGTTGTAGTTGGCCAGGAGGGCCAGGAGCGCGGCCAGGTCGACGGGGTTCTCGGCGAGCGGGGTGAAGAGGTCGCGGGGTATGCCCGTCGGGGCGTACCAGGCGGCGATCCGCAGGAGGTCCACCGCGCGAGGGTCCCGCTCGTGGAGCGCGTCCAACGTGATGCGCCAGATCTGGGCCATCGTCTGCGCGGGGTTCGAGCCCTCGGGAGCGGCGTCCGTCGTGTGCCGCGCGTACTCGCGGAGCATCTCGCGGTACTCCCCGACCGTGATCGAGGTCTGCGCGATGAAGGCGCCCGCCTGCTCCAGGGCGAGGGGCAGGTGGCCCAGCTCTTCGGCCAGGGCGCGGGCCTCCTCCTCGTCGCCACCGTCTGTCAGGCGTGCCAGCAGGTCCAGGGAGGCTACGGCGTCCAGTACAGGGAGGGGGATCGGCTCGCCCGACCAGCCTCCCTTGCAGCGACTGGTGATCAACTGGCGACCTGCGTCGCGGAGTTGCCCCGTCACCGTACGGACGTCCTCCGGCCTCTTCACGTTGTCGAAGACGAGCAGCCAGCCCGGATGGGTCTGTAGCCACCCGATGGCCCAGGAAGCCGCCTGTGCGGTGGCGAGGACGGGGGCCCTGTCCCCCCGGAGACGGTCGGTGAGCGCCGCCAGGCCCGTGTCGATCAGGTCGGGCGTGTCCGCTCGGAGCCACCACACCAGCCGGTACGCGTCCCGGTGGCCGTGGGCGTAGTGCAGCGCCAGCGTCGTCTTTCCGACGCCGCCCAGACCGTGCAGGGTCTGGGTGATCGTCTGGGAGTCCTCGGACAGGGCGCGGCTGAGCGTGGCGAGGGCCTCGTCCCGGCCGACGAAGAACCGTGACGGCAGGTCCGGCAGATTGTGCAGTCCCCGGGGCACCTCCACGTCGTACGCCGTGCGCGGCGGCCCCGTGTCGGACGCCGCGCTGACGTCCTCCAGGACCAGGTCCCCGCCCGCCGCCTTCACCGCCATCGCGAACCCGGGCCGCGCGGCGAGCGACGCCACGGACACCGCCGTGAGCTGGTCCGCCTCATAGTCCCGTGCGCGGTCGGTCGTGACGACACCGACAAGCCGGCCGCGGGCGAACAGCGCCGCGCCGGACGCTCCCGACCAGCGGGACGTCTCGTCCGGATCCGCCTTGCTGGGGGCCGCGACCCGGTCGACGTACGCGGTGATCACGTCACCGCCCGACTTCAGGCCGGTCAGGGTCTCGACGCGGCCCCGGATCTCCTTCGTATCCCGGACGCCGTCCCGCACTTCGGAACGCGGGAAGCCGACGGCCAGGCAGCCGAGTCGGCTTTCGGTGACGGTCGGATCGATGCGGCCCCACCGCAGGGGAGCCGCATCGGGCGGCAGCGGCGCCCAGGACGTGCCCGTCACGCGGATCAGTGCCGCGTCCGGCTGCGGGTCCGGCCCTGGGTCGGGCCAGAGAAGATCGGCTTCGGTCCACTGCTCACGGCCGCCCGGGTCGAGTCGGCGGACCTCCAGTCCCCCGGCGCCCTGGACGTTGTGCAGCGCTGTGAGGACGATCCGGTCCGCGACCAGGTACCCGGTCCCGGCACACCCCGCACGGGGGTTCCAGACCTCCACGACCCGTCGTACGTCCATGACGCGCCCGCCGCCCTACCGGGGGCGCTCCCCCACGTCGTCCCCGACCCGCGCGTCCTCACCCGTCTCCGGGTCGACCGGCTGCAACGTCACTTTGAGCCGGTTCACCGTGCCCCGGGACCGCGCAGCCTTCGCTTCCGCGCCGAAGGGCAGAACAAGAACCTTTGCCCGCGCCTCACCGTCCTTGCGCACGTCGACGGTGAACTCCAACTCGACCGGTCCCGTACGGAACTGGAGGCCCTGCCCCCGCCCCTCCTCGGCCGCCCGCCCCAACTCCGCACGCACCGCCCCGATCGCCTCGGCCAGCCCCACCCACGCTTCGTCCGCCATGGCGCGGCCCCCGTTCAGAGATCCCGATGTCGCGGCAGCCTATCGCCGGAGCACACCAATAGGACCTGCCATAGGTGAAGTTGAGCACCTCATGCGGCGCCGACAGTCCGATCCCCGTACTCGATCGACACCGTGATCCTCGCGCCGAGCGCCGCCGCGTACGTCCGCATGGTTTCCAGGTTGTGGATTTCGCCCCGCTCGACCTGCGAGACCCGCGCCTGGGAGATTCCGACCGCCTTGGCGACATCCGCCTGGGTCAGGTTCTGTTCCTCGCGGATCTCCCGCAGGTGGTGTCCGAGGACGTACGCCTCGGTGGCGGTGCGCGCCGACTGCTTGCGGCGCTCCCACTCGGCGTCGGACACGTCGGGGGCGCTTTCGCGCATCCGGCGCTTCACCTCTGCCCAGCTGCTGTGCTCACCCATCAGGCGCCTCCGCCCTTTCCTTCTCCGTGCCGCGCCGCCAGGTACTCGTCATAGCGGGCCTCTGCCACCGGAATCGCCTCGTCGTACCAGTCCCTCCAGCGCCCGGCCTTGTCGCCGGCCACCAGCAAGATTGCCTGGCGCGCGGAGTCGAAGACGAAGAGGATGCGGACCTCCGTCCGACCCGAGCTGCCCGGTCGCAGTTCCTTGAGGTTGTGTGTCCGGCAGCCAGTGAGCCGGTCGACGAGCGGGCGACCCAGCGAGGGGCCGTGCTCCGCCAGCATGTCGACGGCCGCCTCGACCAAGTCGGCCGACACAGAGTCCTCCTCCGCGAGCGTGAGCATCCATTTCTCCACCGAGGAGTGGAGGTTGATCTCCCAGTTCATGCTCCGCATCCCAGCGTAGGACGCGGCAGGGTAAAAGGGAATCCTTATACGTTCAGCTCAACGGGTGAAAGTCGGCCCGAGGCGGCACAGTGCAGAGCCAGGGCGGAGCTGGTACAGGGACGGGTTACTTCACCGTCCGAAGACCGAGCGGTCCCGCGATCTCCTCCGCCATCACCTTGCCCGCCTCCTCCTCCAGGCCCTCCGCCGCCAGGTCCTCGTCGGTGTCGAGGCCGTCGAGGTCTTCCAGGGGCTGGTTCAGGCGGACGTGGGCCACCAGGGACTGCAGGGCGCGCAGGGCGCCCGAAGCCGTGGAGCCCCAGTTGGAGAAGTAGGAGAACTGCCACCACCACAGGGCCTCGGTCGTGCGGCCCGCGCGGTAGTGGGCCAGGCCGTGGCAGAGGTCGGCGACGACGTCCGCCAGGTCGTCCGAGATGCGGCAGGGCACCGGGGCCTTGCGGGGCTCGTACGGGTCGAAGACCTCGGAGTAGACGTCGATCGGGTCGAGCATCAGGGCCAGGCGTTCGCGCAGGTCGTCGACGTCCTGCTCGGGGCCGAGGTCCGGCTCGTACCGCTCGTCGGGGACGATGTCCTCGTGCGCGCCGAGGCGGCCGCCGGCCAGGAGCAGCTGGGAGACCTCCAGGAGGAGGAAGGGGACGGCCGAATCCGGCTCGTCGCCCTTCGCGATCTCCCTGACCGAGACGATGAAGCTCTCGATCTGGTCGGAGATCTGCACCGCGAAGTCGTCCGGGTTGTCGGTCACGGTGTTCAGCGTGGCGTCAGACATCTAGGAGTCGTCTCCCCTCGAAGGCGCGGCCCAAAGTGACCTCGTCCGCGTATTCCAGATCTCCCCCGACAGGGAGTCCGCTGGCCAGGCGGGTGACCTTCAGGCCCATGGGCTTGATCATGCGCGCGAGGTACGTGGCCGTGGCCTCGCCCTCCAGGTTCGGGTCGGTGGCCAGGATCAACTCCGTGACCGTGCCGTCCGCAAGCCGCGCGAGGAGTTCGCGTATCCGCAGATCGTCCGGGCCCACGCCCTCGATCGGGCTGATCGCGCCCCCCAGGACGTGGTACTTCCCCCGGAACTCGCGCGTACGCTCGATCGCCACGACGTCCTTCGGCTCCTCGACGACGCAGATCACCGAGAGGTCGCGGCGCGGGTCGCGGCAGATGTTGCAGAGCTCCTGCTGCGCGACGTTCCCACAGGTCGCGCAGAAGCGGACCTTGTCCTTCACCTCGATCAGGGCGTGCGCGAGACGGCGGACGTCCGTCGGCTCCGCCTGGAGGATGTGGAAGGCGATCCGCTGCGCGCTCTTGGGACCGACGCCGGGCAGCCTGCCCAACTCGTCGATGAGGTCCTGAACCACGCCTTCGTACACGGAACGCCTTTCCTGAAGTCCTCTGGAGGGTGTCGGCCCTCTACGTACGGTAGTTGGCCGGGGGGTTTCTTAGAAGGGAAGCCCCGGGATGCCGCCGCCGCCCAGGCCCTGGGCCAGCGGGCCCAGCTTCTCCTGCTGGAGCGCATTCGCGTTCTCGTTGGCCGCCTGGACCGCCGCGACGACCAGGTCCGCCAGTGTCTCCGTGTCCTCGGGGTCGACCGCCTTCGGGTCGATCACCAGGCCGCGGAGCTCACCGGAGCCGTTCACCGTCGCCTTGACGAGGCCGCCGCCGGCCTGGCCTTCCACCTCCGTGCGCGCCAGTTCCTCCTGCGCCGCGGCGAGGTCCTGCTGCATCTTCTGGGCCTGCTGCAGCAGCTGCTGCATGTTGGGCTGGCCACCACCGGGGATCACGATCAGCTCCGTTTCGTACGGGTCCGTCCAGCGGGATTTTCCGCCTGGTCCGAGCCTACGTGGTCGGCGGGCGGGTCGCCCCAGCACTCTCCCCGGCACACTTTCGAGTGAGATCGGCCGCCCTCCTATACCTGATCAAGCACCCCTTCCGGGTAGAAAAGCCGTGAACCCGGTCTCGGGGCCACCCATTGGGCGGTAGGAATTAGGGCCTGTCCTTGAACCCCCGCCGATACGCGCGATCTGGAGGAGTGCCGGGTGAGCCAGCCGGAGATGCAGCCCGAGGGGGTGCCCCCCGAGGGGCAGGGTTCGGGGGGCGGGGCGAATCCGGAACCGGGTGCGGGGGCGGCGGGGGCGGACCCGAGGGCCGGTGCGGGTCCCGGCGCGCTGCTCGGTGATCTCACCGGCCGGGCCTTTCCGCTCGGCGACTGGGGCGAGCCCGCCGACCGGCTGGACGAGCTGTACCGCTGGGTCGAGCGCGGCGCCCTGAACACCGCCTCCTGGTACCTCACCGACCGCGGCCGCAAGCGGCGTGCGGCGCGGCTGCTGCGGGCCGGTGCCGCGCTGGGCGCCGTGGGCGGCGGGGTGCTGCCGCTCATCGAGCTGTCCGGAGGCGTGGGGCCCGTGGCCTCCTGGGGGTTCGTCTCGCTGCTCGCCGGGGTGGCGTGCGTGGGGTGCGACCGGTTCTTCGGGCTCACGTCCGGGTGGATGCGGGACGTGGCGACGGCGCAGGCCGTGCAGCGCAGGCTCCAGGTGCTGCAGTTCGACTGGGCCTCGGAGAGCGTACGGGAGGTCCTCGGGCCCACCGAGGGCACCGCGGGCGAGGCCGCCGAGCGGTGTCTCGGGGTGCTGCGGAAGTTCACGGAGGACGTGACGGAGCTGGTGCGGGCGGAGACGTCGGACTGGATGGTGGAGTTCCGGGCGGGGCCCGTGCCCCTTGCCATGCAGGCGATGGTGCCGGTCAGCCCGCCCCGGGAGGCGCCCGCCGCCCCGGGACGGTTCCCGCTGCCGCCCGGGACCCGGCCGAACATGCCCCGCCAGCGACCGCCGGAGCCGCGCTGATCCCGCGGTACCAGCTGATCCCGCGGTACCAGCTGATCCCCCGGTACCAGGTGTACGGCCGGGGCTACTTCCGCCAGAACAAGTGGTGGGTCACACCGCTCGGGCTGGGCACGACGTCCACGTGGAAGCGGTCGCGCAGTTCGTCGGGGGACTCCCAGAGTCGGGTGCCGGAGCCGAGCTTCACCTCGCAGACCGCCACGTGCAGGGTGTCGACCAGGTCGGCCGCCAGGAACTCGCGGATGACCGTGGCGCCGCCGCCGAGGCGTACGTCCTTGCCCTGCGCCGCCTCCTTCGCCTGCTTAAGGACCGTGGCGGGGTCGCCGTCGACGAAGTGGAACGTGGTGTCGGAGAGCGTGAACGACGGGCGTACGTGGTGGGTCATCACGAACACCGGCGTGTGGAACGGCGGCTCCTCGCCCCACCAGCCACGCCACTCGTGGTCCTGCCAGGGCCCGCGCTGGGGCCCGAACTTGTTGCGGCCCATGATCTCGGCGCCGATGTTGTGGTGGAAGTCCCGCGCGAGGTAGTCGTCGAGACCGCGGGTCCCGCCGGAGTCGGTGCGGTTCGGCCAGCTCGCCGTGGCACCGGCCCAGGCGGCCATGACCCTCGGGTCGGCGTGGCCGAAGGGCCGCTCCAGGCTCTGGCCCTCACCTGCGCCGAAGCCGTCCTGCGAGACGGTGAAGTTCTGGACTTTCAGTAACTGTGGCACGGGTCCTGCTCCTCCTCATGTGTCACCGACGACGCGTGGGCGACGACGGGTAGACCGCACGGACCGCACGAACTCATCGGCGCGGCGGAGACGGGCTGCGGAGACGGGCTGCGGAGACGGGCTGCGGAGACGGTTGCGAAGGCTAGCTGTAGACGATCATCGAGCCTTGCGCGAGGCTCCGGGTCGCCGCCGCGTGCAGGCCGAGCCAGACGTGCCGCTCCCGCGCGAAGGGGCTCTCGTCCGACGGGGGCACGGTGGCCGGTTCCTCCAGGGCCGTGGGCGCCCGGGGCGGGGCCGGGGCCTGCGGCGGGTTCGCCGGGTCTATGCCGATCGAGGGGGCGACGAACTCCAGCTCGCGCAGGAGCCCCTGCGAGGAGCCCAGCGGGCCGCCGCCGGAGAGCAGCTCGTCGTTGGAGAGCGGGGCGGGGAAGTCCACCGGCACGTACGCGCCCGCGTGGTCGTAGTGCCAGACCAGATGCGACTGCTGTGCCGTGGCGTCGAACATCTCCAGGAGCTGTTCGTAGTCACCGCCCAGCTCGTCGACCGGCGTGACCTCCAGGCCGCAGATCCGCAGGAGGTAGGCGCGGCGCAGGAAATGCAGCGCGTCGTAGTCGAAGCCCGCGACGGGGGCGACGTCGCCGGACAGGCCCGGCATGTAGGCGAAGACCGGGACGGCCGGGAGCCCGGCCTCGTGCAGCGCCTTGTCGTAGACGGCGAGCTCTTCCGCGAAGGGGTTGTCGGCGCTGTGGCACAGCACGTCGACGAGGGGGACCAGCCACAGGTCGCAGGCCAAGAAGGGCTCCTCGGGTCGGTCGTTCGGACGGTACGAATGGGGCGGGGATACCGGCGCTCTCGCTGTGCGTCGGCGTCCGGCGTGGCAGGCAGCGTAGTCGGGGACGGGGCCTGTCAGCTGCCCTCGTGCACGGCCGTTCCTGTCGTCCCCGGCGCTCCCGCCGTTCCTGCCCTTCCCTTGCCCGGGTGCAGGTCCCATACCCATACGCCGTCCACCCATTTTCCGGGGCGGCCGAGGAGGGCGCTGACGGTGATGCGCAGTTGTCCGTCGTTCTGCTGCGGCGGCAGGACGACGACGCCCGCGTTCCAGAACCTCAGGTCCTCGCGGGCCGCGGCGCGCCAGGCCGGGGTGACCTCGGGGACGCGGCCCGAGTCGCCGACGCCGCGCAGGAGGTTGGACGTGTTGCGGGGCACGGGCCCGTAGATGCCGACGCGGTCCGGGCCCCAGGGACCGTTGAAGTAGCCGCCGGGGATGCGGAAGGCCAGGTCGGCGCTGGTCTGCCAGTGCAGGGCCTCCGCGTGGGCGGCGTCCGGCACCGGGACCGGGACGAGGGTCTCGCCCTCGCCCAGGTACGCGCGCCAGGTGCCCTTCGCGATGAACGGCGGCACCTCGGCGCGGTCCACCGCCTTCAGCGGCGCGGGCAGGACCGGCAGCAGCGCGAGGGCGACGGCAGCGACGCCCGCGTACCGGTGGGCACGGCGCGGGAGGGCCGGCAGGCGGGCCAGGGCGAGCGCGAGCAGCATGCCGAGCGCCGGGGCGCACACCATCGCCACGCGCGCCTCGATGACGGACTCGAAGAGCGGACGGTCGGAGAGCGCCGCCCAGGGGCCGGGGAGGACGATGTCGGTCAGCGGGATGCGGAACTTCTGGCCCAGCGAGAGCAGCGCCGCCCCGAACACGGTGGCGGCGAGCGCCTTGACCGCCGGGCGCTCCCAGAGGCGTACGACGATGGCGAAGGCCAGGGCGACGAGCGGCCAGCCGAAGAACGCGTTCTGCTCGGTGCGGTTCAGCGCGAGCGGGTCGGAGCTCTCGGCGCTGCCCGCGAGGGAGCGTTCCGCGAAGGAGAGGAAGGCGAGCGGGCTGTTGCCCGCCTGGTCGCCGTGGAGCACGCTCTTGTAGCTCTGCGGCCCGAAGAACTGCCAGTACAGGGGGAAGGCGACCAGCGGCACGGTGACGGCGAGCGCCACCGCGGTGCCGCGGACGAGCGGGCGCCAAGAGGCCTTCGCCACGTCCCTGCGGACGATCCCGTACGCGAGGGCGAAGAGCAGCAGCCCGAGCGCGGCGAGGAGGAGCGGTTCCTCGCCGAGGAAGATCTGGTACGTGGTGAAGAGGCCGAGGACGACTCCGTCGCGTACGACGCGGGTGCCCTCGCAGAGCCGCAGCGCCCTGTCGATGATCAGTGGAACCATGAACAGGACGACGAAGTTCGGGTGGGCGTTGGCGTGGCTGACCATCGGGGGCGCGAAGGCGGCGAGGGCCGCGCCGACGGCGGCGGCGCCGCGGTGCGGGACCAGGCGCCTGCGGATCAGCCAGTACCAGGAGACGGCGGTGGCGGCGAGGCCGCCGGTCATCGCCACGTTCAGGGCGGCGGCGGGGCCGAGGAGCCAGGTGACGGGGGCGAGCGGGACGGAGAGGCCGAGCATGACCGTGTTGGCCATGAGGTTCACGCCGTCCGGCACGTTCTGCAGAGTGGTGAAGAGGGGGTTGTGGAGGTGGCGGACGTTGTCCGCAGTCACCGCGAAGAACCACTCCCACTGGTTCTGGTCCTGCATGGAGTCGGGGAAGTAGCGGTGCGCGGGGTCCAGCAGGCGGCCGGAGAAGAGGATGACCGACAGGGTCAGGAAGAGGAGGGCGACGCGGACGTCGGCCCGGTTCACCGCGCGGGCCTTCAGGGCGGTCAGCTCGGCGAGGACCCGCACGTAGTCCAGCGGCCTGACCTTCGATCCCTCCTGGTGCGACCAGCGCACGGGGACCTCGGCGACGGGCCAGCCCGCCCGCCGGAAGTACTGCAGTATCTCGACGTCTATGCCCCAGCCGTGCAGCCTGGACGAGGCGAACGCCTCTCGGGCCCGGTCGCCGTCGAAGAGCTTGAAGCCGCACTGGGTGTCGCGGATTCCGGGGACGGCGACCGTGCGTATGACGAAGTTGCCGGTACGTCCCAGCAGCTCGCGCAGCCGGTGCTGGTGGGCGCCGATGCTCGCGCCGGGGCGGGCGCGGGAGCCGATCGCGGCGGCGTGGCCGTCGGTGAGCGCCTTCTCCAGGTGGTCGAGCTCCTCGATGGGCGCGGCGAGGTCGGCGTCGGTGACCAGGACGCGGCGGCCGTAGGAGGCCAGGACGCCGAGGCGCAGGGCGTGGCCCTTGCCGCGGTTGCGGTCGCTGCTCAGGAGGTGGACGCGGGGGTCGGCTTCGGCCGCCTCCTCGGCGATCTCCGCGGTGCGGTCGGTGGAGCCGTCGTCGACGACGATCAGCTCCCAGGTGCCGGCGTCCGTCCCGTCCAGGTGCTCGCGCAGCGCGTCGAGGGTGGGGCCGAGGCGCCGCTCCTCGTTGTACGCGGGGACGACGACGGTCAGATCCACGCTCATGCGGCGGCCAGTCGCTCGATCAGGGCGAGGGAGTGCGCGTTGTACTCCTCGACGATGCCGTGGGCGGTCCGCGGGTCGCGGCGCGCCAGGGCGTCGACGAGTTCGGTGTGCCGGGACCACAGGAGGCCCCGCAGGTCCTCGCCGCTGCTCTCGGACCAGCGGCGGAGGTGGGTGACGGCGCAGACCCAGGACTTCACGCGCAGCCGGTGCAGGAAGTCGGAGAGGTAGGGGTTGCCGAAGAGGGCGCTGAGCTCGCGCCAGAAGCGCAGGTCGTAGCCGATCAGGACGGTCAGGTCGCCGGCGCAGGCCGCGCGGGCCGCTTCCTCGCCGCGGCGGCGCACGGAGATCAGGCCGGCGCCGGCGTCCTCGCGGGAGCCGTGGGCGACGAGGTCGCGGAAGATGCCGTCGGCGACGAGGCCGCGGGCCTCCAGCATGGAGCGGTAGTCCGCGAGGGTGTGCTCGTGGACGCGGAAGCCGCGGTGCTGGTCGGCGTCGAGGAGGCCCTGCGCGGTGAGGTCGACCAGGGCCTCGCGGACGGGGGTCGCGGAGACGCCGTACTGCTCGGCTATCTCCTTGACGGTGAACTCCTGGCCGGGTTCCAGCCGACCGGCCAGGACCTCGTCGCGCAGGGCGTCGGCGATCTGCTGGCGCAGGGTGCTGCGGATGACGGCGGAGCCGTCGGTGCCGGGCATCTGGATTCCCCCACGGAGTCTGACGTGGTCGTCATGCTGTCGTCGTGCTGTCGTCTTGCTTACGAGCACGTCAGACTACGTGGTCGGGGTTCCGGCACCGGGGTCGTCACCGGGGGGTGCGGGCGGGCTACACCGTGTACTCGTCCGCCGCGGTCAGCGCCTCGTCGAGCGCCGCGAGGCCCTCCTTCGCCGCGGCCTCCGTGATGTTGCACGGCGGGACCACGTGGGTGCGGTTCATGTTGATGAACGGCCACAGGCCCTGCTTCTTGGCGGCGGCGCCGAACGCGGCCATCGGGGCGTTCGCCTCGCCGGTCGCGTTGTACGGCACGAGCGGCTCGCGGGTCTCCCGGTCCTTCACCAGCTCGAGGGCCCAGAACATGCCGACGCCGCGCACCTCGCCGACCGACGGGTGGCGCTCGGCGAGCGCGCGCAGGCCCGGCTCGATGACCTGGGCGCCGAGGGCGGCGGCGTGCTCGACGACGCCTTCCTCCGCCATGACGTTGATCGTGGCGACGGCGGCGGCGCAGGCCAGCGGGTGGCCGGAGTAGGTGAGGCCGCCGGGGTAGGGGCGCCTGGCGAAGGTCTCCGCGATCTCCGCGGAGATGGCGACGCCGCCGAGCGGCACGTATCCCGAGTTCACGCCCTTGGCGAAGGTCATCAGGTCCGGCGTGACGCCGTCGAAGTGGTCGACGGCGAACCACTCGCCGGTCCGTCCGAAGCCCGCCATGACCTCGTCGAGGACGAAGACGATGCCGTACTTGTCGCAGAGCGCGCGGACGCCGGCGAGGTAGCCGGGGGGCGGGGTCATGATGCCCGCGGTGCCGGGGATCGTCTCCAGGATGATCGCGGCGACGGTGCCGGGGCCCTCGAAGACGAGGGTGTCCTCAAGGTGCTGGAGCGCGCGCTCGCACTCCTGCGCCTCGGTCTGCGCGTAGAAGCGGGAGCGGTAGAGGAACGGCGCCCAGAAGCGGACGACGCCCGACGTGCCGGTGTCGGAGGCCCAGCGGCGCGGGTCGCCGGTGAGGTTGATGGCCTGCTGGGTGCCGCCGTGGTACGAGCGGTACGCCGAGAGGACCTTGGGGCGGCCCGTGTGCAGGCGGGCCATCCGCACGGCGTGCTCGACGGCGTCGGCGCCGCCGTTGGTGAAGAAGATCTTGTCCAGGTCGCCCGGGGTCCGCTCGGCGATGAGGCGTGCGGCCTCGGAGCGGGCCTCGACGGCGAAGGCGGGCGCGAACGTCGTCATCGTCGCCGCCTGCTCCTGGATCGCGGCGACGACCTTCGGGTGCTGGTACCCGATGTTGGTGTAGACGAGGCCGCTGGTGAAGTCGAGGTAGCGGTTTCCTTCGTAGTCCCAGAAGTACGAGCCGTCGGCGCCGGCGATCGCGGGCGGGTCGATGAGTTCCTGTGCGGACCAGGAGTGAAAGACGTGTGCGCGGTCCGCGGCCTTCACGGCGGCGCCGACCTGGGGATTCGGCTGAGGGGTCATGGGGCCGAGGGTAAGTGTCCACGGAGTGGACGGGACATGGGCGTCTTGTCTGACGTGTGTCGCGGAACCCGACAGAGTGTCGGGTGGCGGGTTTTTTTTGGGGGGGGGGGCGGGGGCCCGGGGGACGAGGCTGCCCTGGGCATCGCCTTTGCGGGTAGGGGCCGCGGGTCCTGCTTCAGGGGCGCGAGGCCCGGGGGACGAGGCCGCCCTGGGCGTCGCCTTTGCGGGTGGGGGCCGCGGGTCTTGCTTCAGGGGCGCGAGGCCCGGGGGACGAGGCCGCCCTGGGCGTCGCCTTGGCGGGTGGGGGCCGCGGGTCTTGCTTCAGGGGCGCGGGCCCGGGGGACGAGGCCGCCCTGAGCGTCGCCTTGGCGGGTGGGGGCCGCGGGTCTTGCTTCAGGGGCGCGGGGAACTGCGCGACCAGCCACGGGCGGGCCGCAGACGGAAGAGGCGGGCCGCAGACGGAAGGAGCGCCGCAGGCGCAAGGAGCGCGCCGCAGGCGCAAGGAGCGCCGCAGGCACAAGAAGCGCGCCGCAGGCACAAGGAGCGGGCGTCAGTCGTCCAGGTCCGGGACCACCTTGGCCCAGGGGCCCGACCGCCCGCAGCGGATCTCGTACGGAAGGTCCTCCCGCTCGTCGTCATCGCCCGGCTCCGCCTCAAGGCGCGCAACCGCCGAAGGCCCCCGCTCCACGTCGTCGTCGATGTGGAAGCCGTCCGCAGGACTCCAGGACACCAGGTAGACCGTCCCGTCGAGGCGGCACTCCGCCGTGGCCGATCCCCCCGTGAAGCGGACGGTGGAACGTTCCGGGGAGGCGGTCGCCGAGGGAAACGAGGACGGGTGCGAGGAGGAGGGGGACGGGGGCGAGGGGGACGGGGACGAGGGGGACTTCGGGGGCGCGGAACCCGAAGGGTGCGCGGACGACGCCGCCAGAGCCCTCCGCACCGCCGCCTCGTCCAACGGACGACTGTGCGCCGCCCCGCCCTCCCCGTCGGAACTCGCCAGCTGCCACGCGCCCAACGCCCCCGCCGCCGTCCCCACGGCCACCCACGCCGCCGTCACGACGGCGTTCCGCCACTTCCTCATCCCGCCACTGTGCCGCATCGTTTCCTAACGCCCGGTTAAGAGCGCGTCCTGAGCAGGCCCTGAGCACGCCCTGAGCACGTCCTGACCCGGACAAGGCCCCGCCCCCACCCCTGACTACGGTGGTTGTATGGCACATCTTCTCGTCGTCGAGGACGATCCCCAGCTCCGCGGCGCCCTCGTACGGGCCCTGCGCGACAAGGGGCACGCCGTGGCGACCGCGCCCAGCGGCATGGCCGGGCTCGACGCCGCGGTGACGGACGGGCCCGACCTGGTCGTCCTCGACCTCGGCCTGCCGGACGTCGACGGCGCGCAGGTCCTCCGGATGCTGCGCGCGGTCAGCGACGTCCCCGTCATCGTGGCGACGGCCCGCGACGACGAGCCCCAGATGGTCACCGTCCTCGAAGCGGGCGCCGACGACTACATCGTCAAACCCTTCGGCGCCGCCCAGCTGGACGCCAGGATCAAGGCCGTGCTGCGCCGCCTCGGCGCGAGCGGTACGGAGGAGCCGCTGCGCGTCGGGGCGCTCACCATCGACCCGGCCGCCCGCGAGGTCACCCTGGACGACGCCGCCCTGGACCTCACGCCCCGCGAGTTCGACCTGCTCGCCTACCTGGCCCGCCGCCCCGGCCAGGTCGTCTCGCGCCGCGAACTCCTCGCCGAGGTCTGGCAGCAGCCGCTCGGCGGCGCCGACAAGACCGTCGACGTACATCTGTCGTGGCTGCGGCGGAAGTTGGGCGAGACCGCCCAGCGGCCCCGCTACCTGCACACGGTCCGCACGGTCGGCGTGAAGCTCGCGGCCCCCGAGGGCCGGGACGCGGACTGACCGATGCGCCGCAGCCTCCTCCTGCTGACCGCGGCGACCACCGCCCTGGTCCTCACCGCCCTCCTCGTCCCGCTCACCCTGCTGACCCGCACCCACGCCGCCGACCGCGCCACCGCCGAGGCCACCGCCCGCGCCCAGTGGGTGGCCCACGCCCTGGGCCCCGCCCTGGCGACCGCCGACGAGCGCGGGACGGCCGAGCAGACGGTGGAGAGCGTCAACGGGCCCGGCCTGCCCAGCACTTCGCTGATCCTCGCCGACGGCACGGTCATCGGTGAGCACCCGCACCACATCCCCTCCGTCACGGACCCCGTCCGCCTCGCCCGCACGGGCCGCGCCTTCACCTACGAGACGAGTTCCGGCAGCCGCCTCGTCCTGGTCCCCGTCCAGGGCGCGAAGGACGGCACGGCGGTGGTCCAGGTGACGATCGGCGAGAAGCAGTTGTACGCGGGCACCCTCACGTCGTGGCTCGTGCTCGCCGGCATCGGCGTGGGGCTCGTCCTCATCGGCCTCCTGCTCGCCGACCGGCTCGGCGCGCGCCTGGTCGGGGCCACCCGACGGCTGGCCCGCACCGCCGACCGGCTGGCCGCGGGCGACCTGTCGGCCCGCGCCGAACCGGAGGGACCGCCCGAACTGCGCCTGATCGCGGGCGAACTGAACCGCCTCGCGGCCCGTATCGACGAACTGCTCGCCGCCGAGCGGGAGAACGCCGCCGACCTGGCCCACCGCCTCCGTACCCCGGTCGCCGCGCTGCGCCTGGACGCGGAGACCCTCGGCGACACGGAAGGGGCGCGGCGCGTCGCGGCGGACGTCGCGGCCCTGGAACGCAGCGTCGACGACGTGATCCGCAAGGCGCGGCGCCCCCTGCGCGAGGCGCCGCGGGCCGATCTGGCGGCGGTGACACGCGAACGGGCCGCGTTCTGGGAGCCGCTCGCGGAGGACCAGAACCGCGCCACCCGCACCACGACACCCGACCACGAGGTCCTGGTGCCGGTCCCCGGCGACGAACTCGCCGCGGCCCTCGACGCGTTGATCGGCAACGTCCTGGACCACACGCCGCAGGGCACGGCGTTCACCATCACGGTCCGCCGTACGCCCGAAGGCGGCGCGGAGCTGACCGTCGCCGACCAGGGCCCCGGCTTCCCCGACGGGAGCGCCCCCGACCGCGGCACGAGCGGCGCGGGCTCCACGGGTCTCGGCCTGGACATCGCCCGCCGCACCGCCGAGGAGGCGGGCGGCCGCTTCGAGACGGCGAACGGGGGCGCCGGGACCTCGCGACAGGCCACCGGCGCCCGCGTCACCCTCAGCTTCCCGCCCGTGCCCCCCGGGGGAACGCCGTCCGCACCGAGCGCGCCCACTTGTTGATCCCGAGCTCCGGCCGGACCGCGGCATACCCCCCGCAGTACTTGGTGAAGTCGGCGGCCCGCACCCCGTAGCGGTGCAGCACCCGGTCGGCCTCCGTCAGGTGCCCCTTGGTCTTCGTCTCCACCAGGACCAGACCGCTGTCGGCGGCGGCGCTGCGTCCCGTCACCGTGTCCCGCACGACGAGCCCCGCGTCGCACGTGACGCGCTGCCCGTCGGCGACGAAGGTCGCCCGCTGGTACTCGGTCACGAGGGACGGGGTGAGGCCGCCGGGCGCCTCGATGTCGTAGGAACCCCGCAGCACACCCGCGAGGAAGCCGAGCCGCACCGGGTCGAGCGCGTGGTCGTCGCCTTCGAGCCGCTGGCGGTGCTTGACGGTCTCGCCCCGCCCGCTCTTCAGCTTGACCTCGAACTGCCGCTCCCCGCTGTCCTGGTAGACCCGCTCCCTGATCCGGTAGCGCAATCGGCGGCCCTGCCGGTGGTCGTGGAAGGTGCCCAGGTCGGGGGTGTCGTAGTACGTCGAGTGGTAGCGGAACCAGCGCCGGCCGCCGATGCTGAGCGCCCGGAAGGGGCCGCTGGGCCGCCGGGGGTCGGTCAGCAGGGCCGCGAGGTCCTCGAATATCTCCACGGGCACGAGATAGCTGTTGTCGTAGCGGGCGAGCAGCTCCGCCCTTGCGTTCACTTCGTCGAGCGCGATGGGGTGCGCGGCGAGGGCGGCGCGGCCGATGGCGCGTACGGCGGGGTTCACACGGTCTCCTTCGGGTACCTGGGGGCGATCGTGTCGGACCGGGTCGTGCGTCGTCGTACCGTCAACTCCCGGGGCGGCACGGATGGTTCCGGCTGACGGAAACGGACTTCCAGCACCATGAGGTCGCGTACGTAGTCCACTTCCTGGACGGTCCACCCGAGCGGCTCCCCGAGCCGCCTCGCCAGATCGGCCCGCAGGGGCCCCTCCTCGCGGTGGACGGCGTCCAGGGTGACGACGGCCCGCCGGTCGCGTGCGAACAGCCGCGGATGGTCCGCGCCGTACATGACCACGAGCAGTACGGCGGCGAGTCCGGCGGCCACCGGCAGGCGCAGCTCGGGAAGGCCGCAGAGCAGGCCGAGCACCAGGGTGACGAAGTAGTACGCCACTTCCCTGTGCTGCAGGGCGTCGGAGCGCAGCCGCACGATCGAGAGCACGCCGAAGAGGCCGAAGCCGAGGGCGAGCCCGCCGTTGCCGCCGGAGTCGCCGACGGTCCCGAGCCCGGCGACCACCGTGAACAACGCGACGTTCAGGGCGAGGTACGCGGGGACGAGCTCGCGCCTGCGGTGCCTCGGGTAGAAGACGCCGAAGGTCAGCAGGGAGACGGCGGCGAGGTCGACGCCCAGGTGGGCGGCGAGGGTCAGGGTGCTGGTGCTGTCCATGCCGGGGACGCTAGGGAACGGCGGGTTAAGGCCGCCCCTCATGGACGTTAAGAGCCCGTCTTCGATCCCCCGGCGAACCCGTTATGCAACCGTAGAGCGCAGAAGGGCCCCACCCTGCCGTACGGCCGCACTATCCTCACTCTGTTGCACACCAGTGGGGGAGGTCGGTGCGGCGATGGAGAAGCTCGTACCCGGAGATCCGCAGAGAATCGGGGCATACCGTCTGCTGGCGCGGCTCGGCGCCGGCGGCATGGGGCAGGTGTACCTGGCGCGGTCGGACCGCGGCAGGACGGTGGCGGTCAAACTCGTCCGCCAGGAACTCGCCGAGCAGGACGAGTTCAGGAACCGCTTCCGGCAGGAGGTGCAGGCCGCGCGGCGGGTCGGCGGCGCGTGGACGGCGCCGGTCCTCGACGCGGACACCGAGGCGGCGATCCCGTGGGTCGCCACGGGGTACGTGGCGGGGCCCTCGCTGCAGAGCGTCGTCTCGCACGACCACGGCCCGCTGCCCGAACGTTCCGTGAACATCCTCGCGGCCGGGCTCGCGGGCGCGCTCCGCGACATCCACGCCGCGGGCATCGTCCACCGCGACCTCAAGCCGTCGAACGTCCTGGTCACGATCGACGGCCCGCGCGTCATCGACTTCGGCATCGCCCGCGCCCTTGAGACGGTCACCGACGGCGGTCTCACGCGCACCGGCGCGCTGGTCGGCTCGCCCGGCTTCATGGCGCCGGAGCAGGTGCGCGGGGACCGCATCACCCCGGCCTGCGACGTGTTCTGCCTCGGTTCCGTCCTCGCGTACGCGGCCTCGGGGGCGCTGCCCTTCGGTACGGCCAACAGCGGGGTGCACGCGCTGATGTTCCGCATCGCGCAGGAGGAGCCGGACCTGACGGACCTCCCGGAGAGCCTCACCGAACTCATCGCCGCGTGCCTGCGCAAGGACCCCGCGGACCGGCCCTCGCTCGACGAGATCCAGGAGCGGACGGGCGCGGCGGAGGCGCTCGGCGACGGCCGCACGATCGACCCCTGGCTGCCGGGCGCGCTGGTGGCCCAACTCGGGCGGCACGCGGTGCAGTTGCTGGACGCGGAGGACCCGGAGGAGGCGTCGGGGGCGGCGGGGGCCGGGGCCGCCGCGGCAGGTACGGGCGGCCCCGCCGAAGACGCTTCGGAGGCCGACGCCCCCGCCGAAGGCACTCCCCCACAACCCCCGTCTCCCCCCTCCCCCGGCACACCCGGCTCCACGCCGCCCCTCAACCACCTGCCCACCATGGTGTCGGGCCAGGCCCCGCCGCCCGCGCAGCCGCCCGGATCACCGGCGTACGGCTACCCGCAGCAGCACCCCCAGGCCGCCGCCTACGGCTACCCGCAGTACGCGCAGCAGCAGTCTGCGCCACCGCCCGGCTACGGCCCCACCCCCGCGTACGGCCCCGGCTCCACGCCTCCCTACGGACCGGGCGCCACGCCCCCGTACGGGCCCGTCCCGCCGCCCGGGTCCCCGCGGCGCAGCGGCCGTTCGACCGCCGCACTGATCGCCGTGGCGTTGATAGTGGCCCTCGGAGCGGGCGGCGCCGTCTACGCCGTCATGAAGGGCGACAGCACCGGCACGAAGGGGGGCCACGACCGCAAGAACAACGCGGGCAGCGCCTCGCGGACGCCGGGACCCACCTCCTCGACCCCGGACCCGACAAGCCCTTCGCCGTCCGCCTCGGACACGGAGGAGGGCACGGTCCCCGACAAGTACCTGGGCACCTGGACGGGCGGCCTCGACACCAAGACCGGTCACAGCACGCGCGAACTCACCCTCCGGCAGGGCGAGGTGGGCGACACGGTCCTCTCGGTGACGGCGGACGGCCCGACCGACACCGGCGGCACCTACCACTGCGTCTTCCGGGGAAAACTGGAGTCCGCGTCCGGCGACCGCCTGCTCATCGGCCCCACCGAGATCACGGTCGGCGAACCCATGGCGTCCTGCACACCGGGCCACCCGAGCGTCATCACGATCCTCGGCAACGGCAAACTCCGCCGCGCCGACACGGACGGCAGCCGCGAGCTGACGTATGACAAGGGGTACTGAACCGCTCCCTCCGGCATGAGGAGGAGACGCGAGAGGGGTGGGTCGCGCTTCGGCGCGGCCCACCCCTTCGGGTGCGCTGATCAGGCGAACCGGAAGATCAGCGAACGGGGAGACGAGATCAGACGAACGAGTTGATCTCGATCGTCTCCGTGCGGCCCGGGCCCACGCCGATCGCGGAGATCGGGGCGCCGGACATCTCCTCCAGGGCCTTCACGTACCCCTGCGCGTTCTTCGGCAGGTCGGAGAAGGTCTGGGCCTTGGTGATGTCCTCGGACCAGCCGGGGAGGTACTCGTAGACCGGCTTCGCGTGGTGGAAGTCGGTCTGGTTGTACGGGAGTTCCTCGACGCGCTTGCCGTCGATCTCGTACGCGACGCAGACCGGGATCTGCTCCCAGCCCGTCAGGACGTCCAGCTTCGTGAGGAAGAAGTCCGTCAGGCCGTTCACGCGGGTCGCGTAGCGCGCGATCGGCGCGTCGAACCAGCCGCAGCGGCGGTCACGGCCGGTGGTGACACCGCGCTCGCCGCCGATGCGGCGCAGGTCCTCGCCGTCCTGGTCGAACAGCTCCGTCGGGAACGGGCCCGCGCCGACACGCGTGGTGTAGGCCTTCAGGATGCCGATGACGCGGCTGATCTTCGTCGGGCCCACGCCCGTACCCGTGCAGGCGCCGCCCGCGGTCGGGTTCGAGGAGGTGACGAAGGGGTACGTGCCGTGGTCCACGTCCAGGAGCGTGCCCTGGCCGCCCTCGAAGAGGACGACCTTGTCGTCGTCGAGCGCGTTGTTCAGGATCAGCGTCGTGTCGGCGACGTACTGCTTGATGTTCTCGCCGTGCTCCAGGAGCTGCTCGACGATCTGCTCCGCCTCGATCGCGCGGCGGTTGAACACCTTCGTCAGGAGCTGGTTCTTCTGCTCCAGGGCCGCTTCGACCTTCTGCTGCAGAATCGACTCGTCGTACAGGTCCTGCACGCGGATGCCGGTGCGGTTGATCTTGTCGGCGTACGTCGGACCGATGCCGCGGCCGGTGGTACCGATCTTCCTCTTCCCGAGGAAGCGCTCGCCCACCTTGTCGACCGTGACGTTGTACGGCGTGATGACGTGCGCGTTACCGCTGATCAGCAGCTTCGACGTGTCGACGCCGCGCTCGTTCAGACCGCTCAGCTCGGAGAGCAGGACCGACGGGTCGACGACGACTCCGTTGCCGATGACAGGCACACAGTCCGGGGAGAGAATCCCGGAAGGGAGGAGATGCAGCGCGTACTTCTGGTCGCCTACGACAACCGTGTGGCCGGCGTTGTTGCCGCCCTGGTAGCGCACCACATAGTCCACCGAGCCACCGAGCAGGTCGGTGGCCTTTCCCTTGCCTTCGTCACCCCACTGAGCACCGAGCAGCACAAGTGCGGGCACAGGCGTACACCCCTTCCGGGCGGGGCATGTCCAAGGTCTGGGGGCCGTAGCCGCCGTATGGGTGTGCCTTGGATGCTGCCCCGGAATAGACGAAGCCCCTGGCGCAATAGCGCAAGGGGCTCTTGCACAAAGATGCTACCCGAGGAAGGACGCACGTGTCGGCTCGCGACCAGCTGCTAGTCGTCATCGACCCGGTCGCCCGGCGCACGGACGGTGAGTCGGTACGGATCGCGAAGGACGTACTCGGCGCGGGTGCGGCCGTCCGCGTCTGCCTCCCCGACGGCCCCGAAGACTTCACGAAAGCGCTGGCCAGAAGGGGTACCCGGCGTCTCGTGGTGATCGGCGACGACCGAGCGCTGCTGCGGGCGGTCGGCTCCCTCCACCGCGAGCGGGAACTCGCCGACTGCGCGGTTTCGGTCGTCCCCGTCGGCGCGGCACAGACGCTCGCGCGGGCCCTCGGGGTGCCGGCGGGGCCGGTGGCCGCGGCTCGGGCGGTGCTGGAGGGGGTGGAGCGGCGGCTCGATCTGTTGGTGGATGAGAGTGATGGGGTGGTTCTGGCGGATTTGCGGATTCCGCCGGTGGGGGTGGGGGTGGGGGCGGGGGCGGGTTCCGGTGCGGGTCCGGGTCCGGGTTCGGGTGCGGGTTCGGGTTCGGGTTCGGGTTCGGGTTCGGGTGCGGGTTCAGGGGCCGGGGTGGGGGCTGCGGCTCTCTCCGCCGGGGCGGGGCCGGGTGCGGCTTCCGGGCCGGGTGCGGCTTCCGGGCCGGGTTCCGGGGCCGGTGTCGTGTCGAGGGTGACCGCCGGTGGGGCCGGCGAGGGGCACGCCTGGTTGCGGACCTGCCAGTCCCTGGTCCGCACGCTTGCGGCGCGGCCTTCGCGACCGGCCGCGGGGGCGGGGGCCGGTGCGGGGCGCGGGCCGGTGCGGTTGCGGGTCGAGGCTGACGGCGTCGTCCTGGTCGACCTGGACCAGCCGGTCGAGGGCGTACGGGTGACCACGGTGGACGGCGGCCTGGCCCAGGTGGAGGTCAGGCCCGCGTCGGTGGGGGCGGAGGCGGCACCGGTGCGGGCGCGTGCGCGGGCGGTGACGGTGTCGGGGCCGGACTTCCGCTATCGCGCGGACGCGGTGGTGACGGGGCCGGTACGGACGCGGACCTGGACGGTGCGGCCGCTGGCCTGGGGGCTTGTGTTGCCTCGGTGAGTTCGGGTGTGCGGGTGCGGGGGGGGGCGGGGGCGGGGCGCCTGTGGCTCGTCTGTGGGGCGGGGCGCCTGTGGCTCGTCTGTGGGGCGGGGCCGCGGGGGTATGTGCGTACTCGCTATCCCAGAGGGAAGCTTCCACGACAATGGGGGGAAAGGATGATAAGTGCTACGGTGG